>JBBRCV010000017.1:0-42757 GCA_038204505.1 Elainellales cyanobacterium | reverse complement strand
TTACCTCCGTCCTTTCCATGCCTACGACCAAGGCAACATGAGCTGGGAAGCCGCGATGGAAGTAGAAGTTGCTGCTCATGCCGTCCACGCCAAAATTTGGCAGGATGCTGGAGCCAAAGGAGACGGGATGCTGCGGCAAAGCTATCACGATGTTTTGCAGAAGCAAATCGCGATCGCGCCCCAAGCCATTTTAGATATCGGCTGTAGCGTTGGCATGAGCACCTTTGCGTTGCAAAATATCTATCCCCAAGCGCAAATTACCGGGGTGGATTTGTCGCCCTACTTTTTGGCGATCGCGCAGTACCAGTCTTGCAAATCACGCTCCACCCCAACTGCCCCGACCTGGCTCCACGCCGCCGCTGAGTCTACCGGGCTACCCGATGCCTCCTTTGATCTGGTTTCGGCACACTTAATTTTTCATGAATTGACCCAAGATGCGGCGATCGCCATTCTCCAAGAAGCCCGTCGTCTCCTGCGTCCTGGCGGACATCTCGCCATCATGGACATGAACCCTCAATCTGAGGTGTACGCCCAAATGCCACCCTACATCCTCACCCTACTCAAAAGCACCGAACCCTACCTCGACCAATACTTCGCCCTCGACCTTGCCCAAGCCATCTACGACGCAGGATTCGATCGCCCCACCATCACTTCCAATAGCTCTCGTCACCGTACCCTCGTTGCGCAAGCGCGTTAAGTACCGCTACAAAAATATCTCTGATCTATTACAAAGCTTTCAGGAACCCCCGACTTCGATTACTTCCCCTGGAGCAATGGTATTCAGAACGTTACGAGCATCTGGCATCAGTAGAAGTAGGTCAGGAAGTCTATTGCTGGGTGCTACGAGAACAACCACTGCCACTCCAGCTTGCTGCAAGTTTTGCTGATAGCGCAAATTTTGATCTGTAGTAAGCAGAATCGTGAAGCCCTCTTGACTCATGAGCCGCAACAATTCACCGTTCTTTCTTCCCGACCATCCCATCTCAATAACTGTACGGATCTCATAATCAGTAAGTTCACGCTTTAACGGTCGTGGGGCACATTCATCAAGCAGGATTCGCATAAGCTGTCAGCATTTCTTTTGCCAGTTCAAGGGCTGCGATCGCCTGCTCATGTCCAACACTTGGAAAATGATCTAGGAATTCATTTAGTGAATCGCCCGCTTCGAGATAATCGAGCAACGTTTTCACTGGCACACGAGTTCCAACAAAAACAGGAGTTCCTCCTAATATGTCAGGGTCGCTATGAATAACACGAGCTGCGATTGTCATATCAGTTATCTGGTAGCAGGATTCTACTCGATCTTAGCCTACGACTAACTGCTCAGAACGCCCATTAGAAGCGATCGCCCCAACACTAAATTTAGAGTAGTTCCCAACCTTAAATGTTAATAGACGCGCCGCCGATATAATCACCACAGAGGACTAAGCGATGTAACGGCGACATTCACCCGCCGCTAGTAATCTTTTGGACTAGACCAACCATCTTGTACGGTCAGTGTGCAAGCAGATTGTTCTGTCGCCACAATCGACATTTATGCTTTTGAAAATCAACTATGCTTTTGAAAATCAACCCATGCCCCCTGAGTCTTCCGTAGAAATAGCTCTGAATGCCCCTTCACAATGTAATCCTTTAGTTCTCCAATAACTGAATATCCTAATCGCTCATAGAGACGACGGGCATTTTGGTTAAACGATGAAACACAGAGAAATACATTCGGACTATCTCTAAATATCCTGCCTTCCGCCCATTCAATCAGCTTTGTTCCGATTCCTCTTCCACGCTGCTCTGCTGCTACACAAACGGTCTGAATGTATCCAATGAACGTCCCCTGCATGTTGACAATCACAAATCCAACAACTTGCGCGTCAGATTCAGCGACGTAGATTTCTTTGCTTGTATCTTGCATCCTACGCAAACTAGCTTCATAATTGGTCCCGAATCGAACCCAAGGTTCTTCATCGACCATCATTCGAGCGCATTGCCCCGGCTCAATAGACCCTTGAATTGGACGAATGATCAGCCTTTCTGCCTCAAAACTCATGTCCTCAACCACCTACTTAAAGGAGTCTGGCTTGATGCTAAATACTAAGCAAATTTACTGATTTTCGTTACTAGCATCTTTAGGATCGCTCACCATTTGAGCTACTAACCGATATTTTCACACCACTACCCTACTCATAACTCAGGCGGCCGAACAATCTTATTAGAGAGAAACTTTCTGCCTATTCACCTAAATTGGGTGGATAGCAAGAATCTTTCCGCATATTTTGAGATTTAGTCGAGCTGTCTATGATCGCCCTACAACTCTACACACTCGCAAATTCAGGCACTTGCCGCTGGGCGATCGCCTCCTCCTGCTTCAACCCATAAACTTCACAAGAATTATTCGGGCTTTCAATCAACTTCACCTTATGCAGCTTTGCCCCGATCGCTCGAATCGGTTGCTCCAGCAAATCCCGAATGTGAATCGCAATATTTTCAGCCGTAGGAACCACATTAGCAAAATAAGGAATATCCTTATTCAAAAACGTGTGGTCAAACGGCTCCACCACAAACTCATCCACCGCTTTCTGAAACTGCACCAAATCAGCAATCATGCCTGTGCTCGGGTCAATTTCGCCCTGAATCGTCACTTCCAAATGGTAGTTGTGCCCATGTCCATTCACCCTGGCGCACTTACCGTAGATTTCCGAGTTTTGCTCCAGGGTCAGCGTTGGCAAAGCCAGACGGTGAGCCGCGCTGAAGTGTGTACTAATGGTGAGATAAGCTTCCATATTGTTACCCTCGTATTCTGCCCAAAGTTCAGGATGTTCAAATAGTTGAATGCGTACCAGCGGTAAATGCGCCGCTAGCCTTTGCCAAATTACCCGCGCTATATTTTCCGTAGTGGGTAAGCCTTGCTGAAACTCTTCCCAAGCCTCGTTCAGGTAAGAGAAATCAAGTTGGCTCGTCACTTCCCGCTTAATTATTTGTTTCACATCCGACAGATTCAGCACCATGCCGTACTCATCCAAATCCCCTTCCATCGATACATAAAGGACGTAGTTATGTCCGTGTCCTGGGAAACGGGTACACAGCCCAAATTTCTCGATATTCTCAGCCTCGCTTAGCTCTGGCAGCCAGTAACGATGACTCGCGGAGAACTGCGCTCGGCGATCGATAATGCATTTCATAAGCGTGAGGAGTGTTAAGTTCCGTAACTTACTCAGAATAACAAGGTTGGACTAAAAATGACTTTGGAAAACCGTCAGAGTGATCAACAAAATCGCCTCTGTCCATTCCACTACAGCCCCATACGTATCACCCGTATGTCCTCCTAGCTTATGGTTGAACCAGGCAGGAACGATCAGCGCGATCGCCCCTCCACTCAGCAATCCCACACCCAGCCACCGCGCATTCAGAAATCCGAGAATAGGCAGCAAGCTCAGCAGCAGTAACATTAGTAGCGACGGCACTGTATCCTGCCAAGATCGGATCGCCGCCTTATGAAATGCCCCTTTACCCGTCGGCTTGAGATAGGGATAACGGGCGATCGCCACCTGCTGCGCCCAGCGTCCCCAACCTGCTACCAACGGCAGCAAGAACCATCGCCAGTTTGGTAGCTCTGCCAACGCCACAGTTTTGAGTAAAAGGAGGGCGATCGCCGCGATCGCCCCAAATGCCCCCGTGTGGCTATCTACCATCACCTCCAGTCGCCGCTTAGGATCAGTCACCGCCAGCCCATCCGCAGTATCCATCGCCCCATCTAAGTGCAGTCCACCCGTAATGGCAACCCAAGCAACCACCACTACTGCGCTCCGGGTCAAAATAGGCATCCCAACAATCTGTAAGCTTTGGTCGAGAAGCCCTAGCAAGCCTCCAATTCCTAGCCCGATTAGCGGCACTAAACGAGCAACCTGTCGAAAGTCTAGCGTCCAGGCAGGGACTGGAATGCAAGTATAGAATGCGATCGCCGCCATCACGCTTGCCACTCCATCTGACAAGAATCTCATGTAGTTTCTCCCGAACATCGCAGGATTCAATCGTATTAAACAATTACGCTTATAAAAAGTACGCTTACAAAAAGAGGTAAGGGAAAAAATGCGAACCCTCGCTTTCCCTTACCTCTTCATTGTTCACCGTATTTAGCACGAAGCTAGTGCCATAGGTTCAGCGGTAGGGCTGAACTTTCAACCCTGCTTCTCATTCATAATAGAAACCAGAAATGAGCAAAAACTACGAACCTTAATGTTTTACAGAGCAGATTTTACGTAACTTCCGTAAATCCAGTTAATAGATTGTTCAGAAACTTGAGATATTATTGGTTCAAGTGCAACTTTTATAGCCGCCATAGTTGAAAGATTCAACCCTCCCTAGCCTCGTCCCCCAGAGGTGAAACAGAGGTCAAAGCGATCGCCTTAAGACTGCACTTACGAGTACTACAGTTACCCAACTCGTATGCTCACGAATCTCTGGTCTTCATAACGAAGTGTACCCATTTCAAATTGACGAGTAGCAGTTTATCTAACCCCTTGTGTTAAGCAATCGTCCACAGATGCAGGCAAGGTTTTTCCGCCCATTTACCAGTCGTTCAACCAAAGGTCATTCGCTCGACCTAAGGCTTCCTCACCTATGAGCTACGATAAACTCCCTGGAAACACTCATTTGCCTGCTCCTTGTATTGTTGACACAGGCACTGTGGTTAATAAACAAGATATGCAGCGCTTACTCTGCGATTTGAGCCGAGTTCGCTATCGTTATACCCAAGACAACGATGTTCTGACTGAAGACGAAGGTTACCTACTAGAGGTATTTTCCGATCCTCAGCGCTCGACCCTAGTAGCTAATCACACCCTTTATATCAACGTTCATAGCTTCGACTGTTTGAAGCTAGAGCGAGTACCCAAAGGGCAGTCTTCGACGACAACCGAACAGCAGGCTTGTTTTGACCTCATTCAAGACAATCGCCAACTTCGTCTGATTCCCCTCACCAATCCCCTCCAAGAGCAAACCAGTCGCCACCTCAATGCAGCAGCATTAGAAGCAGGGGTTGCAGAAGTATTATCTGCAAGCTGGGATGTCCGGATTGATGACGAAGAGAACTTTCCCTCCTAAAAGTCTCTCCTCTCGAAGAGATTCTCAGCAGTTAGGTATCCGTCTGGTTATCTAACTGCTTTTAGGGTGACTTTTTCAAACGATCCTGAAAAAATCGTAGTCAAGTTACGATCGCCAGTCGAATTCTTCGGTATGGTAGTGAACGGTTCATCACGCGATCGCCCCATGCCTTCCGACTCTGTATTTTCTTTTCAGTGCCAAGCCCATTGCAGCCACACTCATGCAAGGGCAGGCGTTTTTCACACTCCCCACGGCATTGTTGAAACGCCCCGCTTTATGCCTGTAGGCACGTTAGCCAATGTCAAAACTGTTACCACCGCCCAGCTTAAGGAAACTGGGGCGCAAATGGTGCTGTCCAATACCTACCATCTCCACCTCCAGCCAGGAGAAGACATTGTTAAGCGAGCGGGTGGTCTGCATCAATTTATGGGCTGGGATGGTCCCATGCTGACCGATTCGGGTGGGTTTCAAGTCTTCAGCCTTAGTAAAATGCGATCGATTTCTGAAGACGGAGTTACTTTCCGATCGCCCCGTGATGGTCAAATGATTCACCTCACCCCAGAGCGGTCGATCCAAATTCAGAATGCCTTGGGGGCAGATGTAATCATGGCGTTTGATGAATGCCCGCCCTACCCCGCCACTCGTCAACAGGTTGAAGAAGCCACCGATCGCACTTATCGCTGGCTGAAGCGCTGCATTGCCGAGCATAAACGCCCTGATCAAGCCCTTTTCCCAATTGTCCAAGGCGGGGTTTACCTGGATCTACGGCAAGAGGCGGCACGAAATCTAGCGGCGTTGGATATGCCAGGATATGCGATCGGTGGAGTGAGCGTAGGAGAGCCACCTGAACTGATTGAAGAAATCGTTAGAGCCACTACGCCACTGCTTCCAGAGAACAAGCCGCGCTACTTGATGGGAATTGGGACTTACCGCGAAATGGCACAGGCGATCGCTGCTGGCATTGATTTGTTCGACTGCGTGATCCCCACCCGTCTGGCTCGTCACGGCAGCGCTCTGGTGCAAGGCGATCGCTGGAACGTTAAAAACGCCCGCTTCAGGGAAGATTTTACGCCTTTGGATGAGACTTGTCCTTGCTACACTTGCAAAACCTTTACCCGAGCCTACCTTAGCCATTTACTGCGATCGCAAGAGCTACTGGGCTACACGCTCCTCTCGATCCACAACATCACCGAGCTAATTCGGTTTACCCAGCAGATTCGAGAGGCGATTTTGGGCGATCGATTTACCACCGAGTTTTCCCATTGGCTTCAACCTGAAACAGTAGCTCCAGCCTCAGACAACGGCTCAAGCTTGAAATAGGAATGTGACCTTATCCCCTTTTCCTAGCGCAATGCGATCGCCAACGCGTAACCGATGGCGGTTGCCAGAGGGAAGCGGCACATTATTGATGTAAGTTCCGTTAGAGCTGCCCAAATCCTCAATGTAATAGGCATCCGCTTCGACTCGAATATCGGCGTGGACGCGGGACACAATCTCTGAGTTGGGGAAGCCAGAAACATCGATGTCGGGAGGAATGCGATCGTTGGGTTTGCCGATGTGGATGACGGAAAGGTTAGCAGGGAGTTCGATGGTTAGATTAGTTTGGACTTGCAGCAACCGAGCCGTTTGAGTCTGAAGCTGGGTCGATTGCGCTCTGGACGGCGGACTGGTCGGCTCAACGGGAGGATTGGGGACTGGTGCTGAAGCTACAGGCTCAGAAGCTATAGGCTCAGAAGCCACAGGCTCAACGATCTGTGCCACAACAGGCGATGCTGGCGACTCCATTGGTAGAGAAGATGGGGGTACTGATGGCGTGGATATCGCTTCAGAAGCCGTAGAATCAGGACTCACAGCCTCAGCCTCTGCTGGAAACATCAGTGGGTCAGGTGGAATTAATGGTTCTAGTGGGGAAAGGTCGGGTACGCCCGACTCAGCAGATCGGCTAGGGGCTGGTGGAGCTGCACCTTGCAGATTAAAGCCACATTGACCGCAAAAGCTAGCATCTGTTTGAACAGATGCCCCACAGTTTGGGCAAGTTGAGAGCACAGGTAAAGGCGTGTAACAAGCTTCACACTGTACTGCTCCGTCAGGATTTGGGTGGTTGCAATTTGGACAGACGATCATGCCATTCTCCAGTCAGTCTCCAAGATCAATACATTAGCGGGGTTAGTCGCTATTTTGTCATATTATTCTGTAAAGAAAGCTTCATCATTTATCCGCCAAGATTTCGCCTGCGGACTGATCGAGCAACCAACATAGTTCGCCTGCGGGTTTGATCATCCGAGAAGGGTAGCTAGAGTCGTCTCCCACCTCAGCAAAGACTTGGACAAGCGCAGGCTGTTTAGAGGCTCCGGCAACGATGAAAAAGACGCAGCGGGCATGATTAATTAGCGGCACTGTGAAGGTGAGACGGGGCTGACCATCTTTGTTGCCGACCGCAATGAGGCGATCGCGCACTTTTAACACCGAAGTGTGGGGAAACAGCGACGCAGTATGTCCGTCATCGCCCATGCCTAGCAGCACAATATCGAGGACTGGGAAGACTTCTGAGGAGGTCTTAAAAAAATCGTGAAGCTGGATTTCATGCTTCTGAGCCGCCATTGCGGGTTCGGGTTCATCGGTAGGCATTGGATGAATGTTGCCTTCAGGAATGGGCACTTTGCTAAGCCATGCCGATCGCGCCATCCCTTCATTACTGTCAGCATGACTGGAAGGGACATAGCGTTCATCGCCCCAAAAAACATGGATTTTGTCCCAAGGCAGATCTTGAGTGGCGATCGCCTCATACAGGGGCTTGGGGGTGCTGCCTCCCGCCAGGGCAATGGTACAAATTCCCCGCTCGTTAACTGCTGTCATCATTTTCTGGAGGACGAGTTGAAGCGATCGCTCAATCAACGCCTCTTTGCTGGGCAGAATTTCCAGGGATTTGTTAGTCATTGTGAGTAGGTATGAATCGTTGGGTTGGAAACATTATGCCGCCACTTTGTCGAAGAGATCTGACACAATTTGTTGCATTGCTAAATTTCTAGGGCACTCTACAGTTGAGTTTTTTTGAGTTACCATCAAGAGTCTTTGTGAATCAATGGCTGATTGACTCTCTGCATTCACCACAGTTCAATAGAGCTTTAGCCGTTCTTCTGGCTCATTTAGATTGTCCAAAATTAGATTGTCCAAAGTTAAACCTAGCAGTCACTAAAACTAATTTTTTGCCATGCGTTCAACAAAACCTAGCCTTTCTTCCTCTGCCCTTGTCTCCCGTCTTCTTAAAACGGTTGGCGTAGTGATTATTTTGGCGACCCTAATCGATATCGGCATAGGTGCCATTCCGTATAACTTCACGGATCGATTATGGCAAATTGGGTTCACGACTTCATTGGTCGATCGCGGCATTGTGCCCATGGTCGGCATTGTGCTGTTCTTGACCGGATTTTGGATTGATGGCAACTATGGCAACTCAGAAAATGTCTCAGAGCGCAAGAGCCTATGGACAGATCCTAGATTTTGGGTACTGGCTTTTTCTAGCTTTTTGGGTGCGATTTACTTAATGCTTTTTCCGTTGCACTTAAGCAATGTGGGCTGGAGCAACCAGCAAGCTTTGGAGCAGATTAGTCAAAAGGCAAAACAAGCTGAGACTGAGTTGGGAAATCAACTTAACACCGAAGTTAACTCACAGCGATCGCAAATTAACCAACTGATCAATGCCAGTGATGAGCAACTAGGACAGCTCGTTACTAACAACCAGATTTCTAAAGAGCAAGCCGATTTAATTCGCAAATTCAAGGCAGATCCCAAAACCGTAGAGCCGTTCCTTAACAAACGCATCGAAGAAACCAAAACCCAGCTCCAAACTCGAATTGCCACTGAAAAGCTAGCAGCCGAGCAAAAGGCGAAGACAGAATCCCTTAAGTCTGGACTCAGAATTGGCATTAGTAGTCTACTGCTGGCAGCGGGCTTTATTACGATTGGCTGGACAGGACTTCGTAATATTGGGCAACCTTAGACTAACTTGAGTTAGCCAAAAGTTAGACAAAGGGTATGTTTTCGATCTACATTCTCACCCACAACGAAGAACTAGAGATTGCAGCTTGTATTGAGTCTGCCTTGCTTGCCGATGATGTGATTGTGGTGGATTCTTGCAGTAGCGATCGCACCCTTGCGATCGCCAGTCGTTACCCGGTTCGCGTTGAGCAACATGCCTTTGAGAGCCACGGCAAACAAAGGACTTGGATGCTAGAAAACATTATTCCAAAGCATGAATGGGTCTACATTTTAGAAGCCGACGAACGCCTTACGCCCGCCTTGTTTCAGGAATGTTTCGATACCATTCAAGCCCCTAAACACGTTGGCTATTATGTAGCAGAGCGAGTCATGTTTATGGGGCGTTGGATCAAGCGCAGCACCCAATATCCTCGCTATCAGCTCCGATTGCTCCAGCGTGGCAAGGTATGGTTCGACGACTATGGACACACCGAGCGAGAAATATACGAGGGTACAACAGGATTTTTGAAAGAAACCTATCCCCACTTTACCTGTGGCAAAGGTCTGAGCCGATGGATCGACAAACACAACCGTTATTCCTCTGATGAGGCGATCGAGACACTACATCAGTTAGAAAACGGCGCGATCGAGTGGCGCAATCTTTTCTTTGGGACTACGGAAGTAAAGCGTCGTAGAGCCTTAAAGAACTTGTCTTTGAGAATGCCGCTGCGACCCATAGTGCGATTTTTCTACATGTATCTGATTTTAGGAGGCTGTTGGGATGGCAAGGCTGGCTTCACCTGGTGTACCCTACAAGCCTTCTACGAATACTTAATTATTCTGAAGGCATGGGAACTCAAGTTGAACCCAGTGCCTCCAGTGATACCGCTGACGATCAGTAACGCGAACGTTGACCATCAGATTTTAGATCATTAATCATCCAGTGCGTCTTCTAGCGCAATTCCAGAAAGGGGACGGTAAGTGTAGCCCTGACGGGGTGTTTTCTGGATGTCTTCTTTAATGGAATCCAGATCGATGTAGCGATCGGAGACATTGATCAAACTATCGCTAGTCATAGAGCGGAGGCTGACCACCTCGACCCTAACACCTCGGTAGCTGACTGCATCGACGGCATAAGCCAAGTCACCATCGCCGCTGACTAACACAGCGGTGTCATAGGAACCAACCAGCGCCATCATATCTACCGCAATTTCTACATCCAAGTTGGCTTTTTTAGAACCATCGGGAAGCTGCACTAGATCTTTGGAAATGACTCGGTAGCCATTGCGCCGCATCCAGAGCAAGAAGCCCTGCTGCTTTTCGTTAGTGCGATCGACTCCTGTATAAAAGAACGATCGCAGTAACCGTGAGCCACCCGTCAATCGGCACAGGAGTTTGGTGTAGTCAATCTCAATGCCTAACTGCAAAGCCGCGTAGAACAAATTAGAACCGTCAATAAAAATAGCAACTCGCCCCCGGTTCACAAGAACTTGCTCGGGAGTAAACAGCGAATCGCCTTCAGGGTGGTGGTTGTTGAACATGTTTTCTCATACCTCGGTTTTTATTAAAATCAATTAAACAAGTGACGATATTTGAAATTGCGTCTCAGTAGACTTGCTGCTGTTGGCGCTTGAAATCAGCCTATTACAATCAGTCCATTACTTTGAGAAGGCTCAAAGTATTTTCTCCTCTTTTTACGAAGCCTCATGTGGAGGATCGAGGCGAGGAAAAATTGACTGAGGGTCACCTAGAATCTGCCCTCCTGGAAGAGCACCCCATTTCGTCTGCTCCGCAAAGGGCAGAGCCTGACCTGCTGCCGGGTCATTAAAGTTAGCAGTATACCCAAGCTGCTGATAAATAGCGTTGCTCAGGTTGGGGATCACAGGAGAGAGCAAATATGCCGCCAATCGGACGGTTTCCAAAACCGTATACAGAACTTGCTCTAGCTCGACCTGCTTGCCTTGCTTATAGAGCGTCCAGGGGGCTTGGTCGTCCACAAACTTGTTGCTAGCACGGATCAATGCTAAAACGGACTCGCAGGCTTGGCTAAACGCTAGAGTTTTGTAAGCCTGAGTGACTGCACTGCTCAGTACCTCCCCTTCCGATCGCAAGATATTATCCAAGGGAATAACCTTGGGAGAGATATTAGGGACTTGCGCCTCGCCATACTTCAACACCATTTTTAGCGTCCGATTTAGTAGATTGCCCAAATCATTTGCTAAGTCAGCATTGAGAATATTGACAAACCGAGTTTCGTTAAAGTCTCCATCTCGCCCAAACTCGATCTCTTTGAGGAAGTAATAGCGAACCGCATCCGAGCCATAGCGCTGGGTCAGGTCAACGGGATCGATGACGTTGCCTAAACTTTTGCCCATCTTTTGCCCATCCTTGGTCAGGAATCCATGACCAAAGATTTTGCCAGGGAGGGGAAGATCCGCCGACATCAGCATGGCGGGCCAGTAGATGGCGTGGAATCGTAAAATGTCTTTCCCGACCATGTGTAGATTAAAGGGAAACCATTGCGCCACAGCATTTTCTAAGGAAGGCTCGGCATCAGGCGCTAGTAAAGCGGTGACGTAGCCTAGGAGCGCATCGAACCACACATAAATTGTGTGCTTGGGATCAGCAGGGATCGGGAAGCCCCAATCCATGTTGACTCGTGACATTGAAAAATCTTGTAATCCCTGACTGACAAAGCTTAGAACCTCGTTGCGACGACTTTCAGGTTGAATAAAGTCGGGCTGGGCTTGATAAAGGTTTTCTAACGCTTCTTGGTATTTAGAGAGACTGAAGAAATAGTTTTCTTCATCGCGCCATTCTGCTTCTTTGTTGATGTGAATGGCGCATCGATGCCCTTCTAATAGCTCTCGCTCTTCTTTAAATTCTTCGCAGTAGACACAGTACCAACCTTTCTGCTGCCCCAGGTAAATATCCCCTTTGTCCCAAACTCGTTGAAAGAATTCGCGCACAATCACTTCGTGGCGGGGATCGGTGGTGCGAATGAAGCGATCGCACTGAATATTCAACAGTTCCCAAAGTTCTTGAAAACCCGCTGCCACTATATCACAATGCTCTTGAGGCGATCGCCCTAGTGCCTCAGCAGTGCGCTGAATTTTCTGCCCATGCTCATCAGTCCCCGTCACCATCAGGACGGACTTACCTTGCAACCTCTGAAACCGCGAGACGACATCTACTGCGATCGTAGTGTATGCGCTACCTATGTGCGGTAGATCATTGACGTAGTAGAGAGGAGTTGTAATGGCAAATGTGTTTTGCTTATCGTTAAAACTCATGGAGTAATAAAAAACTTTTGGACAAAAAACTTTGGACTAATCGTTTGAATATACTTAAGGTTCAAAAAGCAGGCTGTATCGCCTTAATCATAACTTGTTTAGAAGAGTCAACCGAGCCTAATCATGAGACGGCTTATCGCCAAAAGGTAGAGGCTTCCAGCAATCAGCTTTTTAATTAAACTTCCTCAAGAAGTTAGGATTTTCTTAAAGATTCAGGAATTTATTTCGATTAATTGTGAGAATTAGCCCTGAGAGATCTGCGATCGCACTGTAAACACGGTAGATAAAGGCTGCTCACTCGGTTTCCTGGTAAAAAAACCAGCGTTGATCTTCTTTTGATCTGATCTATCTATCTCTATCTATAAAGGTATAGGCATTTACCACAGTTAGCCATTGAGAACAATGGTATCTTAATGAGTTCTAATCCATCGTCGTAGAACCGTCATTAATTACTATCAGTCTGATAGTTAGGGTTTATGACTCAACTTGTAGACTGCGGGTGATTATTGAGAACGCAAGCTCAATAAGGAATTACGACGTAGACAAAACGTTGATGGTCTTTCTGATACATAGTTTTTCTGATACAAAGAGGAGTTTTAATGGCATGAACAATGTCTCCATTTTGCGGAACTCTATTAACTTTTTCTTAACCAAAAATAGGCATCTGCACCCAAAACGCTGATCCCGCCACGCTGCTAACCATATGTATCTGTCTAAGGAGAGTTAAAGGTGTAAGCATCTAGGTCAAGCCTGACATAGAAAATTCTTGTAGATTGGTATTAGCGATACAGATGGTTCAGAAAGTCTCTAGGAGGCGCATTGCGTAATAGTCCGCTGCTGATTTCCCAACAACTGCTTGCTGTATTGGGAACACAGACATTTTTTCACTATCAAGACCGAGTACCGCGACAGACGGCTATTCTGGTAGTTAGTAACCACCGTAGCTTTATGGACGCGCCGTTGTTGATGGCAGCGATCGATCGCCCCATCCGTTTTGCCTGTCATCATTACATGGGGCAAGTGCCAGTGATGCGCGAATTCGTGACTCGGCTAGGATGCTTCCCGCTAGATGTGCCCGAACAACGGCAGCAAAGTTTTTTTCATCAAGCCGGACGATTGCTGCAATCGGGGCAGTGCGTGGGCATCTTTCCAGAAGGGGCACAGCCAATGGTGCAGTTGACCAAACCTGGAAAAGTGGGGAATTTTCAGCGGGGTTTTGCTCATTTGGCATTTCGTGCCCCAGTAGAGGATTTGGCGATCTTGCCAGTGGCGATCGCGCCTCAAACTGAAACAGTCCGTTCTGCTTTTCCGCTCAAGTTGCTCAGTTGGTTTGATCCCTCAGAGCCTTTATTTAAGCAGTCGGGGGCGCACCCCATGGTAATTTATCAACGAGTTGATGTTTTAGTAGGTCGCCCAATTTGGATTAGTGCGTCGCAGCAGCAGGCATTTCAGGGTAAACAGGCAAAGCCAATGGTAACTGAGCTGGCGAATTATTGTCAGACAGAAATTAAAGAATTAATGCAGCAGTAGAGATAACCCAGCAGCACGTCTCTGGATGAATCTATGTGAATGTTAAGGTGAAAATATCAAGGAGTAATCTAAAAAGGCTTATGAAAGAGGTTGTTCAACCGTTGCGGCTGATTGCACCACAGCAGCGAAATCCTAAAGCGCCTTTGTTAGTCTATTTGCCAGGAATGGATGGGACGGGTGAATTATTTGCCCATCAACTCGGCAATTTGGGCAAAGTTGTCAATGTCCACTGTCTAACGATCCCTGGAGATGACCTCAATGACTGGGAAGCTTTGACTGAGCAGGTTGTGGCGTTAGTAGAAGCAGAGGTGAAGGCTGGGGATCAGCGGCAAGTATATTTGTTGGGAGAATCTTTTGGAGGATGTTTAGCGATTAAGACCATTCTACGGGCACCCCATTTATTCGATCGCCTCATTCTTTCCAACCCAGCTTCTGCGTTCAAACGGCAGCCCTTACTGTTTTGGGGATCATATCTAGTTCAGTCCCAAATAGATGCGATTCATCAATGGTCTTGTGCCACCTTTGTACCGTTTTTAGCGGCAGTCGATCGCATTGCTCCGCGCGATCGCCAGCTTCTATTACAAGCCATGCAGTCAGTCACCCAAAAGTCTTCTATCTGGCGTTTGTCGATGTTACGCGGGTTTAATGTCATGGATGACCAGTTCAGAAGCATTTTGCAACCTACTTTGTTGATTGCTAGCGGACGCGATCGCCTGCTGCCTTCGTTTTCTGAAGCAGAGCGGCTGGCAAGGCTTTTGCCTAATGCTAAAGTTCAAGTCTTGCCCAACAGTGGACATGCGTGTTTGCTAGAAACCCAGGTCGATTTACTTGAAATTATGAAAGCGAATGCGTTCATAGATTTTCCCAAAATCGTCATGAGCGCATGATGTCGAGATGATCTAGTAGATTAATCTTTACTTACAAATTAATCTTTACTTACAAATTGCTTGATCTGCTGGGTCAAACTCTCGACTAAATTTCCATCTGTCCTAGCAACGACCTCGCCTTCAATCCGCTGAATAGTTTCTGGGGGCAAACCGAGTAGACTCACTAGCTTTTGGTAAGCGGCGGCTTCGTGGTCGTTAATTAGATCCTCCTCATGGGTTCGGGCGCTGGCTCTAATGACTTCATAGCCCAAGCGCAGTACTAATTCCTTTTCTTCAGTGCTTTGGAGCTTGGGTGTTAATTCCTCTAGGTGAATATTCTGCATCATGTAGTCTTGCAGTTCTTGATGAAGAGTTTGCTGCTGAGCTGGGCTAGGGGCAAAGATGCTGCTAAAGCGATCGAGCATGACATCAACCTCTTCGGCGGCTAGCCCACCATCTGACCACGCCATAGCAGTCACAATTCGCAGCAGATTCATCTGGCGGGGAGTAATGGAAGGAGGGGGAGGAACCTGAACCATCGCGCGATCTCCTTAATTAATTGTAAAAGGATAGATTTACCCTACCATTGAGCGATTTAGGTTGAATCAGAGCAGTTACAGATCGTTATGTCTATGCTTTGGAATCGGCTATGCTTTGGAATCGGCTAAAAGCCAGGGCAGCAAGGATGGGAGTTGCCGCTGCCAGCCAGTTTCGTGGTGAACTTCTCCTTCGGCAAGGCGAAATTGCAGCTCGTCATCCCCATAGCCTAAGTCTTTGAGGTGATGGTAAAAGTCGCGGGTAATGGGCACGTAGTCGAGCCAAACGCCAGAAAATGAATACTGTTCAGCGCCACCCACATAAAGCAAAATTCTTGACCAATGATGCGTGGAGCTATCCCACAGGCTAAACATATAGCGATCGCCCCACATCAGCGCCGGGGACAAGCAGCCGATTCGTCCAAATACCTGCGGATAGGTTTTACCTAAATACAGCGTCATTAATCCGCCCATGCTAGATCCCATAACGCCTGTCCATTCTGCTTCGGGGCGAGTGCGATAAGTGCGATCGATATAGGGTTTGAGGTGATTGACTAAAAAGTCGGCGCAGAGATTAGCCCGTCCACCAATCCACGAAGAATACTCGGAGAGGCGATCGTCTAGATGGTCAATTCCCACAATGATCCAGGACTGAATGGCACCTTCTGCCACCAGCTTTTCTAACGTCCAGTTGATGCACCAAGTGTCATAGGTGGCAGACTCAGGATGAGCAAAGATATTCTGCCCATCGAAGACGTAGAGAACGGGGAGGGGGCGATCGGCTTCGCCGTTACCGCCAGGGTCGCTCTGTTCATAGCCATCTGGGGTGTAGATGCGAACAGTCCGCTTAGTTTGTTCAGGTGGAGAAAAGAAGTCGTGGACGATTTGGATATTACCCATAGGAACCTTTGGAGTGCAACGTCCTTTGATCCTGGTTCAATGGGTCAGGGTTTGACGATTACCCCTGAGAGTAATCTTATTGGATTGCTTGACGAAACTCACGAACTGCATCGTATTGATCGTGGTAAGTAATGTAGCGGCAAAATACGTCAATCGGCAAGTTGGCTAATAATTCACTATGCTTCTGCTTTTCATAGCCGTTGTTACGAAGACAGTAAATTTCTAGGGTGCCATCTTCCCAAAACCACACCTCCAGCACTCCCATCCGGCGGTATCCTTCCAGCTTATCTACACCTCCGCTGGTCACAGTCACCTCAATCACAAGGTCAGGGTAAGGTTTTTTGCTCTCCAGATTGTAGGATTCATCGGGTTCGTTTCTGGTCTTGAATTCTTTACTGCCCAATGTCGGTCCACCCCGAGCATAGAAGCGGATATTAGCCAATTCCAGGTATGCTTCTAACAGTCGCCGGATAATTGTCTTAAAATCTTCATGGGCTTCACCAATGGGCATAATCTCAGCAATTCCATCGAGATAAAGCAACTTTACTCCAGGAAAGTCCTCTAGAGAGCGATCTAATTCCTCTAGCTGCTCCCAACTCAGATGGTGGATTACTTTTGCGGCTTGATGTTGGGGTGTTTGTAACAATTGGTTCGTCATGCAGATTATTCTAAACTGCGGGTTAGTCAGACGTGGGTTGGTCAGAAAAAGGCAGGAACCCAACTTTTTGAAACATCGGGTTCCTAATTCGCTTTAGTATTCTGGCACCGAGGGATCGATTTCGCGGCTCCAGGCAAGGATGCCCCCTTGGACGTTAGTGCCTTCAATGCCTGCTTCTTTGAGAAGGGCGATCGCCTTAGCTGATCGCATCCCCGATTTACAATGCACCACCAAGCTGTGCCCATTCAAGAGTTCCTTGACTTGGGCAACACCATCGCCGCTTTCAATATCGGGCAAAGGTACTAACACTGATCCCGGAATTTGAGCAATTTGGTACTCGTTGGGATTGCGGACATCTAGGAGCACAAAATCATCAGCGCCGCTGTCAAGTAACTGCTTCAGGTCTTGAACAGTAATTTCTTTCATATTTGCCTGCTGTTGCTCCTCTGCTGCTTTAGCTTGGGGAATGCCGCAAAACTCTTCGTAGTCAATCAGCTTCTCAATCACCGGACGGACAGGATTGGGCTGTAGCTTAAGTTCGCGGAACGACATATCTAGAGCGTTGTAAACGACTAAACGACCGCTGAGTGTCCGTCCTTTGCCTAAAATAATTTTGACGGTTTCCGTTGCCTGAATCAAGCCAATGATGCCTGGAAGAATGCCCAATACTCCCCCTTCTGCACAGGAGGGGACTTCGCCAGGTGGCGGCGGCTCAGGGAACAAATCTCGATAGTTGGGGCTGAGAGCTGTTTCGTCGTAGAACCAATCCTTACCCGCTTGCCGAAGATCAGTTTTTTGAACAGACGAAAGTGTATCCCATCCTTCAGGACGTTTCCAACCGCCCTTGTAATTGAACACCGTTGCCTGTCCATCAAATCGTAGAATAGAGCCGTAAACATTAGGCTTATTCAATAGGACGCAGGCATCGTTGACCAGGTAGCGAGTCGGAAAGTTATCAGTGCCATCGACCACAATATCGTAGGGGGCAATGATGGCGATCGCGTTCTCAGAGCTGATCCGGGTTTCGTATAGATCAATTTGGCAATGGGGATTGATTTCGAGAATGCGGCTTTTGGCAGATTCAATCTTGGGTTTGCCCACCCAGGATGTACCATGAATGACCTGGCGATGGAGATTGGATTGATCAACTACATCAAAGTCAACGATGCCAATCCGACCGATACCAGCGGCAGCAAGGTAAAGCAACAGCGGCGAACCTAGCCCACCTGTGCCAATGCACAGAACACTGGCTGCTTTCAGGCGTTTCTGACCTTCTAAGCCCACCTCTGGCAAAATAATATGGCGCGAATATCGTTCGTAGTCATCACGACTAAGCTGAACGTCATCCAGATTGGGATTTAGCATAGCAAGCTCAACAAAACGCTAATGGGAAAGTTTGAGGGGACAAAACTCATTGAGGGGATGAGATTTCGTCTGGTTTCTATCTTTACTCTATTAGAGCAGTTGTAGAAGAATATGGGCGATCGAGTTTGATAAATTAGATGACTCTTGACAGATACTTCATGGCGATCGCTCTTCCCAGCTATCCTAATTCAAAGAAATCACCAGGAAAAATTATAAAAAAGAGCGAGGTTCTAGGCTGTAGTCTTCTCGCTCTGACGATCATAAAGGTAGAAAACTTTCTACTCTTCCGTATCTTCTACAGCTTCAGCAACATTCTCACCTGCAATCGCATCGCTGACATCGCTTACGATTTCACCCGTTGCCTCATGTCTGTCCTCGCTAGCATCAACCACAATCTCATCTGTGGCTTCCGTAAGCTCGCCTGCTTCCTCCTCTGCCCCTTCGCCCGAAGACGGCACCAGAGCCACAGCCACAATCGCATCATCCTCATCTAGTCTTTGCACCCGCACCCCCGTTGCCGCGCGCGACTGACGAGAAATCGCCTTGACCGCCTGCCGAATAATAATGCCTCGGCTAGTCACCAGAATAATTTCATCGTCCTCCCCCACAACCTGCATCGCTGCAAGCTGGTCGCCTTTCTTGCGGAACTTGATGGCTCGTAGCCCCAACCCTGCCCGATTTTGCAGACGGAATTGCGCTACCGGAACGCGCTTACCCATGCCCCCCGTGGTGATGATCAATGCCCAAGGTCCTTGATCCGCATCGGTCACTTCAGCTACCTCGGCTTCCGTCTCGGAGATTTCTACAGCCTCTACAGCCTCTAGAACTTCCACAGCTTCCACCTCCACAGCTTCCCCTTCTTCCATCTCAGCTTCGTCGCTTTCCGACATGCTAGCAATGACTTGGCTGGGTAGAATGTCCATACTAATTAGCTCGTCGCCCTTACGAAGCGACATAGAGCGAACGCCCCGAGTCGGTCTGCCGAATGGACGAAGCTGCTCTTGGCTGGCGCGGAAGTGAATTGCCATACCATGACGTGTGCTGATCATGATGCTGTCTTCGGCATGGGCGAGACGCACCCAGCGAAGTTGGTCGCTTTCTTCGAGAGAGATGGCAATTAAACAGTTGGAACGAATATTGCTGAAGGCAGAAAGCCGGGTCTTTTTGATAAATCCCTTCTGAGTTAGCATGACCAAGTACTCGTCATCAGTGAAGGCGCTAACCGGGACGATGGATGTGATTTTTTCCTCGCGGGAAATAGGTAGAAGCTGAACGACTGGCATTCCGCGCGAGGTGCGGGAGCCGATGGGGATTTGATATGCCTTGACGCAGTAGGAAATGCCGCGATCGCTAAAGAACAACACGCTGTCATGATCGCAACAGGTGAGGAAGTGGTCTACCCCGTCGTCTTCCTTCATGCGCGTTCCGGCTTTGCCACGGGTCGCCCGACTCTGCGCCTCAAAAGTGCTGACTGGCATCCGTTTGATGTAGCCCTGCTCAGTGATCATGATGATCGCCTGCTCGTTGGCAATCAAATCAGTATCCGACAGTTCGCCATCTGCCCGTTCAATAATGGTGCGGCGAGGGTTGGCGTAAGCGGTTCGCAGCTCTGTTAACTCAGTTTGAATGATCTCTAAAATCCGTTCCCGTCGCGCCAAAATGTCGCGCAGGTCGGTGATTTTGACCATCAGGTCATTGTGCTCATGATTAATCTTCTCGGCTTCTAGGGCAGTCAAGCGGCGAAGTTGCATTTGCAGAATTGCGTCGGCTTGAGCGTCGGAAAGGCTTTGAGAAGCGATCAGTTCTTGCTTGGCAGTAGCAGTGTCTGCTGCCCGACGAATCAAGGCAATGATGGCATCCAGGTTTTGTAATGCCACCAGCAAACCTTGCAAAACGTGGTCGCGCTCTTCCGCCTTACGTAGCTCGTAGCGGGTGCGACGAGTGATAGTTTCGATGCGGAAGTCGAGGAAGACTTCGAGGAAGCGCTTCAGGTTCAAAAGCTGAGGTTCGCTGTTGACCAGCGCCAGCATATTGACCCCAAAGTTGGCTTGTAGCGGGGTTTGTTTGTACAGGTTATTGAGGACGACACGAGCATAAGCATCCCGGCGCAGCTCAATGACCACTCTCATGCCATCGCGATCGCTCTCATCTCGAATATCCGAAATGCCTTCTAAGCGATGCTCGTTGACCATCTCGGCAATCCGCTCAATCATCGCTGCCTTATTGGTTTGGTAAGGCAACTCAGTGATGATGATGGCTTCTCGGTCTGGACGACCCCGCTGTTCAAGGGTTTCAATACTGGCAACTCCGCGCATCGTTACGGAACCGCGACCCGTGGTGTAAGCCTCTTTGATGCCACTGGTTCCTAAGATCTGCCCACCTGTGGGAAAGTCAGGACCAGGGATGTACTGCATTAACTCCAAATCAGTGATTTCGGGGTTATTAATCAGCGCCACCACGCCATCTAGTAGTTCACCTAAGTTATGGGGTGGAATATTGGTTGCCATTCCTACGGCAATCCCTGAAGAGCCATTCAGCAAAAGCTGAGGAATGCGGGAAGGCATGACCAACGGCTCTTGTTGAGAACCATCAAAGTTGTCGGTAAAGTCAACGGTTTCTGATTCGATATCGCGCAGCAAGGAGTTGACCGTTAGCCCTTGCAAACGACACTCGGTGTATCGCATCGCCGCTGGTGGGTCGTTGTCGATAGAGCCGAAGTTGCCGTGCCCGTTAATCAACGGATATCGCATGGAGAAATCTTGCGCCATCCGCACCAGGGCATCGTAAACGGCAGTGTCGCCGTGCGGATGGTACTTACCCAGCACTTCCCCGACGACACGGGCGCATTTTCTGAAGGGGCGATCGTGGGTTAAACCCAACTCGTGCATGGCGTACAAAATCCGGCGGTGGACGGGCTTAAGACCATCCCTCGCATCTGGCAATGCTCTGCCTACAATGACGCTCATGGCGTATTCCAGGTAAGACCGAGACATTTCGATTCGCAGATCTGTAGGGACAATCCGCTCTTGGGGAATGCTCATAAATTAAAAACTCCAAAGACTTTCGCGTTTAGCAGCAATGTGAAAAGCAGTAGTTTGACGGGTGTTTACCTGGACAATAGCAGGATGTCTGCTGCTAATTTGCTCTGAAATAATAGCATATTTTTGGGGTTACTGGAATGGGGCGTGTAGCTTTAAGCACCTAGATTGGACGGGCTTGATCAGCGATAAACTAGAGCCAATCGATCGCCCCATCTGCCCATGATTTCCATCATTTACTCCGACCAGCTTTTAGCTCATCAAACAGGCACTTATCACCCTGAAAGTCCGGGACGATTGACTGCAATTATTCAAGCCCTTCACGCTGCACCTTGGGCAGAGCAATTGGACTGGCGATCGCCCACACCAGTTGATCAACAGGGCGATCGCTTAACGAATGCCGTTCAAGCCGTCCATCCAATCCGCTACATCGAAGCCGTTCGAGAAATTGCTAATGCTGGCGGTGGTCACATTGACCCAGATACGCCTGTTTCTGCTGCCAGCTATGATGTCGCATTATTAGCCGTTAGTGCTTGGCTCGATGGAGTCGATCGCGTTCTCAAAACGGGTGAGCCTGCCTTTGCGCTGACCCGACCACCGGGGCATCATGCGTTGCCCACCAAAGGCATGGGATTCTGCATCTTTTCTAACGCGGCGATCGCGGCTCACTACGCTCTAGAGCAGCCCGGAGTCGAGCGAGTCGCAATCTTAGATTGGGATGTGCATCACGGAAATGGGACACAGGCGATCGTTGAGAAAAACCCCAAAATTATTTTTTGCTCCTTGCACGAGTTTCCCCAATATCCCGGCACAGGCACTGCTGAAGAGCGAGGCAAGTTTGATAACGTCATGAATTTTCCCATGCGGGCAGGCAGCACGTTGGCGGACTATCAGCCGTTATTTGAAGAAAAAATCTTGCCGTTTCTTCAGCAGTTTCAGCCCGATCTGCTGATCGTGAGCGCTGGATACGATGCCAATCATGCTGATCCGCTTGCCTCAATTTCGTTGCGCCCTGATGATTATGGCGTGCTAACTGACTGTTGTTTACAGGTAACTCGGCGCGTGCTTTTTGGGCTGGAAGGCGGCTATGATTTTGCAGCTTTAGCTCAGTCGGTCGTTGCTACGGTCAATGCAACATTGATGCGCTGCTGAGTCTGATTCTAAAAAAAATCTCCTCAACGCCGTAAACTAATTAAAGTTTGTTTCGTAGCTTAGAGTCAGGAAATCCCGTGCGTAAGGTTATTATTGCTGGCAATTGGAAAATGTATAAAACCCAGGCAGAAGCCCTAGAGTTTTTGCAAGGTTTTTTAGATCAAGTTTCAGAAACGCCCGAAGATCGAGAAGTCGTGTTGTGTGTGCCCTTCACAACTTTGAGCACACTATCTCGAAATCTGCACGGCTCTCGTATCCAGGTGGGGGCACAGAACGTTCACTGGGAACCTGCGGGGGCGTACACGGGCGAAATTTCTGCCCCGATGCTGACCGAACTAAACGTGCGTTATGTCGTGGTTGGACACAGCGAACGACGGCAATATTTTGGCGAAACTGATGCCACAGTGAATTTGCGATTGAAGGCAGCACAGCAATATGGTTTGACCCCCATTCTTTGCGTGGGCGAAACCAAGCAACAGCGGGACGCAGGGCAGGCAGAGTCTGTAATTGCGACTCAGTTAGAGAAAGATTTAGTAGATGTGAATCAGCAGAAGTTAGTGATTGCCTATGAGCCAATTTGGGCGATCGGCACTGGTGACACTTGCGAAGTAGGCGAAGCAAATCGGATCATTGGCATGATTCGTAGCAAGCTCAGTAATCCCCATGTGACAATTCAGTATGGTGGGTCGGTGAAGCCGAACAATGTAGATGAGATTATGGCGCAACCCGAAATTGATGGAGCATTGGTGGGTGGAGCCAGCTTAGAGCCTCAAGATTTTTCTCGAATTGTCAACTATCACTAACGCCTCAAAAGAAATTAGCCGGAAGGTCTTAAAAAAGATCACGAATGTGTTCTCTCTTTTGTCATCGTGGGTATGATTGGAGCGATTCATCCGATCGCAGCCCCAGGCTAAATCAGTCTTTTAAAGTCGTGCAAACCTCCCTTCTTTCCGAATCAAACCACCCTCTCATTAGTGCTCTGAACCATTGCAGCGATCAAGACTTGCTGACTTTATTTCAGCGTCACCCTGATCGGGGTCAGTATTTTGTGATGATTTTTTGTCGGTATAGTCCGATTGTTCACACGTTAATTCGACACTCAGTGCGATCGCCCGTCCAAGCCGACTATCTGTTTGCAATTACCTGGCGGCACGTTTTCAATGAGCTAGGCGGTTTAGACCTACGCGATGGCTTACCCGCTGGGGCATTTCCCACAACGCTTCAGAATTGGCTCATTAACATGGCGGCTGCCTGTATTAATCGGGTTAAGTTGCCACTTGTAGAGTCAATTCAGTATTCGCTTCAGGCTACGTCGCCGCCGCTACGGTGCTATGTAGAGCGATCGCTTGACCAATTAGAGCCAGTCCAACGCCTGATAATTCTGATGGCGCAAACCTTTCACTGGAGCGAAACCCGTATTTCTGCCTACCTTCAAGTAGAGGGGGAACTTCTATCTCCATCTGAGGTGAAGCAGGCATTGGTGAAGGCATATCAGCAGCTTGAAAAAGTCTTGCCGGAGGATATCAGCGAGATTTACCTAGATCGGTTGCCTCGTCAACCTGAACGTATCGAAGTGGGCGATCGCCATAATCACGACGAAGATTTATTTGCTCTAGCGGCGCTTGGACTAGAGCAGCGATCGAGATAAACCGTGAAAGCTCCAATAGATCTCTGACCTACGAAACGGGTTTATCGCCCTGTTCTAAGCGAAGTTTGGCATCTTTTTCAAACCAATTAATGATTTGAGCTGTGGTGAGATTGGCGATCGCTCCACTTTCCTCATCTTCAGCAATGCGCTGCAAAGGTTTCAGAGATGACATCACCAACTGCGTAAAAAACATCTGAAACGACTCTTTATCTTCTACTTCTAGCGGGATGCTTTCGTCTTGCTCTACCCAAGCTAAAACCTGCTGGGGAGAAGTTTCTTCGATCGCTTGACCGCTTTCTTGAGCAATCTTTTTGAGCGATCGGAGTGAATAGAGTGCTACCCGTGCCAGAAACTTATCTTTGGTGGTCAGTAGGGCTTTATCGACTTCTTCCACCCCTTCAAACGTTGTTAAAAAATCCATAAAATCCTCAAGTTAATCGTCTGTAATATCTTGACTTAGCAAGGCTAAAACCTTAATTTCGCGGCAAGCTTTTGCCAAAATTTTGTTTCGCTCCCCTGTACTGAGTAGATCTAGGGTTTGGCTCGGATCATTCACAGCTTGATATTTTCCGATTTCTGTTTCTTCATGAAGACAATGGCTAATGTGTAGACAAACAACCTTTAAACCTCCTTTCTCAGCCGCTTGCAGCAATGGCGGCAATTCTTGCTCTGCGATGAAGTCAGATGCTAGAAAATCAGGACTGACTAGTAAAACTGCAATACAGGCTCTAGCTAAAGCTTGTTCAATCTCGGTCTTCCATTTTTGCCCAGTCTTGATCTTAGTATCATCCCAAACTTCAACGGGTAGGTTTTTCGCAAGGGGCTTTAGCATTGTCTGAAGTTCTACCAACCATTTGGCATTCTTGCGGCTATAGCTGATGAAAATCAGGTCACGCATCTTTTGCTGCTGCCTGGGCTGTTAAGGCTCTAGCTGCCTTACGAATATCTCTGGCAACACTCAAAAAAGCCTCGTCTTTATCTTCCCAGAGCGTGATCGGCTTACCGTCGCTGGGAGAAAACTGTAGCTTTGCGAACGGAGTTGCCAAAAAATCTATTGGACGAAGAAGAATAGGAATCACTTGCGCCTGACCTAGCTCGTGGCGTTTTAACGCTCTCCGGGCTTCATCCCAAGAATGTTCTGAGGCAAGGAAGTCAGGACTTAGCAGCAAAAGAATAATATCGGCTGAATCTAAGTAGGAGGCGATCGCTTTTGTCCAATCAGTACCTGTCTCTATCTGCTCATCATTCCAATCGTGAAATATCCCCTGCCATTTTAGAGCAGTGAGATGAGCCGCTAACTCGTCTCGCAGAGCCGCATCTTTACGAGAGTAGGACAAAAAAACCTTAATCCCTTCCTTATATTCTTTATACATAGTGAAGTTTTGCCTATTTTATTTCGCCTGCACCAAATATCCACATCGATGCTCGCCCCCAGCCAGCCAGTGAGTCCGCTCGACCTTGCAATCCTGAAGTGCCAACTCAAACATTTCTAGCTCATTGCCACAAACGCTAGGGAAGGATTCAACAATCTGAGAAATTGCACAGTTGTATTCTGTAATTACAAACGAATCGAACGAATCGGCGGTAGAGTGCCATTCTGCCATGTAGCCTTCGATTTTGCGGATTTCAACCAAATTTGCTACTCGTTCTTGCAAAGAGCCGTCGCCCAACCGCTGGCGATATTCTAAGGCTTTACGCACCCACTGTTTACGGAGAAGATTACTGACTTGATCCTTGCCAACAGTTTCCGCCAATGTGTCGAGCAAATCGAGGGCAAAATCGTCGTAGCGATCGGGCAGGCGATCGCGCCCTTCGCGGCTTAACTTATAGGCAAAGTTAGGGCGACCCATGCCCACAGGTACCACCTGATGCTCAATCAATCCTTCCTCTTCAAGATCTTTTAAATGCCGACGAATGGCTTGAGGACTAATGCCCAAACTCTTCGCAAGTACCTGAGCCGTCGTTTCGCCCTGCTTCAGTAAATGATTAAGAATGTCTTCCTTTGTCGGCTGCTGTGTGGCTGTCATCTTTCCCCCGAAACCCCTTCACCCAATCTATGTTCTCGATTTTCTCGAAAGTGTCAGAGATACTGCCAAAAAACTTTATGCTGAAAAGCTGGAAGTCAAAACTTGACTTTAACAACTCTTTTGTTGCTAAACTACATCTATGGGTTAAGCAACACCAAAGTTGTTTTAATTATAAAAGCTATTCTACTCCCCGATCCATCGCCATGAACCCAAACCCCAGTCAAGGTAGCGACAAAAGCCTGGAAGCCATGCGGCACTTCTCTGAAACCTATGCCCAGCGCACAGGCACCTACTTTTGCGTTGATCCCAGCGTGACGGCTGTAGTTATTGAAGGTCTTGCCAAACACAAAGATGACCTTGGTGCCCCTCTCTGTCCGTGTCGCCACTATGAAGACAAGCAAGCAGAAGCCGCCGCTGCCTACTGGAACTGCCCTTGCGTCCCCATGCGCGAGCGCAAAGAGTGCCACTGTATGCTGTTCCTCACTCCTGACAACGATTTTGCAGGCGAACAGCAGCACATCACCTTTGATGATATTCGCGCTGTCACCAGTCAAACTTAATCCTTCACATCAAACTTAGTCCCTCACTAGCCCAATTCTTCCTCGTTTTGAGAGAGCACTTATGACCACGACCACGGTTAAGTCCCTTGTTAATCAGCCTTATAAGTATGGTTTTGTCACCGATATTGAATCCGAATCGATCCCCGCTGGGCTAAGCGAAGATGTTGTTCGGCTGATTTCGGCTAAAAAAGAAGAGCCAGAATTTATGCTGGAGTTTCGTCTGAAGGCTTATCGGCAGTGGTTGAAGAGGACTGAGCCGAATTGGGCTGAGGTGGGATATCCGGCGATCGACTATCAAAAAATTGTCTATTATTCTGCTCCCAAAAAGAAAGAGAAACTCGGCAGCCTGGATGAAGTTGATCCAACTTTGTTAGAAACGTTTGAGAAGCTAGGGATTTCCCTTTCTGAGCAGAAGCGTCTTTCTAATGTGGCGGTTGATGCCATTTTTGACAGCGTTTCTGTCGCCACTACGTTCAAAGACAAGCTAGCGGAACAGGGCGTAATTTTCTGCTCTATCTCCGAGGCGCTCCAAAAGCATCCTGACCTGGTTCAGAAGTATCTGGGTAGCGTTGTGCCAGTGGGCGATAACTTTTTCGCAGCGCTAAATGCAGCAGTATTCAGCGATGGCTCTTTCGTCTACATTCCCAAGAATACGAAGTGCCCGATGGAGCTTTCTACCTATTTCCGGATTAACAATGGCGATTCGGGGCAGTTCGAGCGGACGTTGATTGTGGCTGAAGAAGGCAGTTCGGTTAGCTACCTGGAAGGCTGCACTGCGCCGATGTTTGATACCAACCAGCTTCATGCGGCGGTGGTTGAGCTGGTGGCGTTGGACAATGCTGATATTAAATATTCCACGGTGCAAAACTGGTACGCAGGCGATGAAAACGGCAAGGGCGGCATCTACAACTTTGTGACCAAACGAGGTTTGTGCCAAGGCGTGAATTCCAAGATTTCTTGGACGCAGGTGGAGACGGGTTCGGCAATTACCTGGAAGTATCCGAGCTGTGTGCTGGTGGGCGATCGCTCAGTCGGCGAGTTCTACTCAGTCGCATTGACTAATCACTGTCAGCAGGCAGATACTGGCACCAAAATGATCCACATTGGCAAGAATACGCGCAGTACGATTATCTCTAAGGGAATTTCGGCAGGTCGTTCTGAGAACAGCTACCGAGGTTTGGTGAAAATGGGACCCAAGGCGGAGGGTGCCCGTAATTATTCTCAATGTGACTCCATGCTGATTGGCGATAATGCCGGAGCCAACACCTTCCCGTATATCCAAGTGCAAAATAACACTGCCAAGGTAGAACACGAAGCTTCGACCTCCAAGATTGGAGAAGATCAACTGTTTTACTTTAGCCAACGGGGCATTTCTTCTGAAGACGCGATTTCGATGATGATTAGCGGCTTTTGTAAGGATGTGTTCAACCAGTTACCTATGGAGTTTGCGGTGGAAGCCGATCGCCTCCTCAGCCTAAAGCTAGAAGGCAGCGTGGGCTAGGTCAGCTCAAGCCTTAATCTCAGAAAGTCCCTTTTATCGCCCAAATGTTGCTGAAGTAAGTGGTGTTTCCATGATTGTTGAGAACAGCGAAGTTATTTTATCTGTCAAAAATTTGACTGCGAGTGTCGATGGTACGCCTATTTTGAAGGGGTTAAACCTGGAGATTAAGGCAGGCGAAATTCACGCCATTATGGGTCCTAATGGTTCTGGGAAAAGCACTTTTTCTAAAGTACTAGCAGGACATCCGGCTTATGAGGTGACGGGCGGCGAGGTGCTGTACCGGGGGCAAAATTTGTTTGACAAGGAGCCAGAAGTGCGATCGCGCTCTGGTATTTTCCTGGCGTTCCAATACCCGTTAGAAATTCCGGGCGTGAGTAACGTAGATTTTCTGCGGGTAGCATACAATTCCAAGCGCAAGCATGAAGGACTAGAAGAGCTAGACGCTTTTGACTTCGATGACTTGGTGCAGCAGAGGTTAGAAGTTGTAAAGATGAAGCCGGAATTTTTGAGCCGCAGTGTTAATGAAGGATTTTCGGGCGGCGAGAAGAAGCGCAACGAAATTTTGCAAATGGCGATGCTGGAGCCGAAGCTGGCGATTTTAGATGAAACCGATTCGGGCTTAGATATTGATGCCTTGAGAATTGTGGCAGGTGGTGTGAATCAACTCTCTCAGCCTGATAATGCGACGCTGTTGATTACTCACTATCAGCGCCTCCTAGATTACATCGTGCCGGATTTTGTGCACGTCATGGAAGGGGGACGAATTCTCACAACGGGCGGTAAAGAGTTGGCGTTTGAGTTGGAAGAACGTGGCTATGAATGGGTGCGGGAAGATGAAGTTGCGGAGGTATCTGCGCGATGAGTATTCAGGCTTCGATGATTCCCGATTTAGAAATAGTCAGCACTGCATCTGAGAAGCGATCGGCTTGTTTAGCAAATTTGCTGAAGCTGCGATCGCCCTCCTTACCCAAAGCTCCACAATGGCTACAAGCCACTCGTGATTTAGCGGCAACGAAAGTCCAAACCCTAGCCATTCCCTCCACCCGTGATGAAGAGTGGCGCTCCACCGATTTGTCGGCTCTGGTATCCGCCCAGTTTTCCAGTGATACCTCTGACCCTCTTTCAGTAGATTTGAGTCAGATTAAATCTTTCCTTATTCCAGAGGCGACACATCGCTTAGTGTTCGTCAATGGTCTTTATGACTCTAGGCTTTCTAAGGTTACCGATTTACCTCTAGGGTTATTTGTTGGAAATTTGAACGAAGCCTTGAAGGTGGAAGCGATCGCCTCCACCCTTCAAACTTACCTGACGCGTCAGCCTGGAAGCGAAGATGTTTTTACGCTCCTCAACACCGCTAGCTTTAGTGATACGGCTGTAGTTTGGGTTGAGAAAAATCAAGAAATAGCGACTCCTGTGCAGTTATTGTTTTTCTCCTTAGACAGCCTCTCTTTGGACGGTGTTGAACCGATCGCTTCTCATCCTCGTTGTCTGGTAGTGACGGAGAAAAATAGCAGCCTGACGGTTGTTGAAGAATACGCTTCGCTCGGCTTTAAAAGCAATTTGTGCAACGCGGTGACTGAGGTTTGGCTGAGTGAAAATGCTCAGGTCAATCACACTCGGATTCAGCGTGAGAGCCATGCTGCTTTACACATTGGTAAGACTGTGGTTTCTCAGGCACGATCCTCTCGTTATACCTGTAATGCGGTCAGCATTGGCGCAAAATTATCGCGGCACAATCTAGAGATTTACCAAACAGGTGAACAGATTGAGACAACGCTAAATGGATTGACGATGATTGCGGGCGAACAAGTGGGAGACATGCATAGCGCGATCGCCCTTACCGCTCCCCACGCTACTACTCGCCAACTGCACAAATGCATTGTGGACGATCGGGCACACGCTATTTTTAACGGCAAAGTGTTCGTTCCTAAAGCTGCCCAAATGACCGATGCTGGACAGCTTAATCGCAATCTGCTGTTATCGCCCAAAGCCAGAGTCGATACCAAGCCACAGCTTGAGATTGTTGCCGATAATGTTAGGTGTACTCACGGTGCAACGGTAAGTCAGCTTGAAGATGACGAGGTGTTTTATCTGCAAAGTCGCGGGATTGATGCGGAAAGTGCACAGAAGCTTTTGGTCTACGCATTTGCGTTTGAAATTATTAGCAAGATTCCGATCGCCTCTCTTCAGGAAAATCTAGCGCAGTGGGCAAGACGATCGCCCCTTGAGCAGAAATCTTAGCCCTTAGATTTAGACCATCGCTCGTTCTTACCCTTTACCCTCATTCTTTGCCATGACGCTTACCCAAGAGAAAATACTTGCAGCCCGCGTCCGTGCTGATTTCCCGATCTTGCACCAGGAAATTCACGGCAAGCCCTTAGTTTATTTGGATAATGCTGCTTCGTCTCAAAAGCCTTTGGCGGTGCTGGATGCGTTGCAGCATTACTATCGAAACGACAACGCCAATGTGCATCGGGGCGTGCACACCTTGAGTTCGCGGGCAACAGATGGGTATGAAGGGGCACGGGATAAGGTGGCGGCGTTTGTGAATGCGGCACACCGTGAGGAAATTATTTATACGCGCAACGCAACCGAGGCAATTAATTTGGTGGCGTATGCTTGGGGCATGAACACGTTGCAGCGGGGTGACGAAATCATTTTGTCTGTGATGGAACACCATGCTAATCTGATTCCCTGGCAGTTTGTGGCGCAGAAAACGGGCGCGGTGCTGCGGTTTGTGGAGCTGACTGAGACGCAGGAATTTGACCTAAATCACTATAAGTCTTTGGTTTCAGATAAAACGAAGCTAGTGTCGGTGGTTCATGCTTCTAATACGCTGGGCTGCATTAATCCCGTCAAAGAAATAGTGGCGATCGCTCATCAATACGGTGCAAAGGTATTGATCGATGCCTGTCAAAGCGTGCCTCATACTGGTGTAGATGTTCAAGCGTTAGATTGCGATTGGCTGGTGGCATCCGGTCACAAAATGTGTGCTCCAACCGGAATTGGCTTCCTCTACGGAAAGAAAGAGGTCTTGCGTTCTATGCCGCCCTTCATGGGAGGTGGCGAAATGATTGCCGACGTGTTTTTTGATCATGCGACTTATGCTGATATTCCTCACAAATTTGAGGCGGGCACTCCGGCAATTGGAGAGGCGATCGCCCTCGGTGCAGCCGTCGATTATTTAATGGCGATCGGTATGGACAAAATTCATGCCTACGAACAAGAGCTAACGGCTTACCTGTTCCAGCAGTTAAACCCTATTCCTGAAGTCAAAATCTATGGACCTCAGCCTAACGCTGGAGTTACCAACCGAGTGGGGCTAGCAGCCTTTACGACGGGCACAGTTCATCCTCACGATTTATCAACAATTCTCGATCAAGCTGGAATCGCTATTCGGGCTGGACACCATTGCACCCAACCCTTGCACCGTCATCTGGGCGCGCAGTCTACTGCTAGAGCCAGCGTTTACTTTTACAATACCCGTGAAGAAATTGATACTTTTATTACGGCATTGAAAGAAGCGATCGAGTTCTTCGGCGGTATTTTTGGGTAATTCGATCCTCAATCAACTGTTGATTTGGCGTGGTGGGGCGTGCGGCTTCGCAGATACCGCAAGGGTCGCCTGAGAGGGGAAATCACAATAAAGACATCCTCCGTTTGTATGAACCTAAACGAGAGCGTTGTCTGATATTGTGACAACATTCCACCGCAGGTCAAACAACATGATCAAATCTTGGATGGTCATTGGCGGCGTTACCCTAGCTGCCGGGTTACTTGTTCAACTATTCATGACTCCTCGCGGGATCAAGTGGTTCAAGCGCCTTCGCCGTCCTAGTTGGCTGACGTTTGAAGCCGCGATCCCCATTATTTGGACGACCATTTTTATTTGCGGAGCCTGGTCAGCCACCATAGTTTGGGAAACTTTAGCAAAAACTCAGGAGGGGCGATCGCAAGCTTGGCTCCTGATGGGCGGCTACCTTCTAGTAGAGCTAGTTACTCTTGCCTATAGTCCCGTAATGATGAACCGCCAAAGCCTTAAGGTAGGCACTATCATCGGCGCAACTGGAGGAGTACTGGCGCTAATACTGGCGATCGCAGTCTGGCAGGTATCGCAAACTGCCGCTTGGCTGCTGGTTCCTTATTTGCTTTGGAGTCCAGTTGGCACTTATACCACTTGGGCAATGGCGCGGCTCAATCCTCAAGATGCCTAAAATTTGATCAACAGATTGATCAACAGATTCAGAATTGATTAAGTTGAATCTACCAATCTCCAGTAACCTTATAACTGATCTAACCAACGGATCGCCTCATCCCAGTTTGTCAGCGAGTTCAGGAGAACCGTGCATGTCGTTTCTAAGTCAATCTCCCTATCAGTTCATGGTTAAAGCATCGGTTGCGGCTGCACTGAGCTTATGGCTGGTGGGCTGCTCTGCAAATCGCTCCTCGCAGTGCGTCAAGCTGATTGGTGTAGCCAATCAAGCTGTCAATTCTATTGAGGCAGTGACCGCCCCTTCTGGTGCAGAGAGCAGTATTGAGGCTTTGAAAAAAATTGCCATTGTTGCTGACGATACTAAAAAAGCAATGACAGAGCTTAATTTGACAGACAGTACCCTAATTACGTTTCGCGATCGCTTTATTGTGATGTATGAAGCCACTAGCGCTGCCACTCAATCGCTGATTCAAGCCTCAAGCGTTAAAGATACGGCGGCTTCGCAGAGGGCTTATGAAAACCTGAAGGCGGCTACGGCTCAGGAGTCGCCCTTGGTCGATGAAGTTAATAAGTTTTGCAATGCGACTCAGTAAGAAGATTCTCAGCATTAAGTCTAAAGTTCTGCTTCAGCTCTGCCATATCGAGCAATGACGATCGCCTCTACAGGGGGCTGACTGCTCAGCCATGCCCAGAGTTGGTCGCCGTAGGAATAGTGCCACCATTCTCTGGGGTGCTGCTGAAATTCGGCTTGAATCATCGCGCGCTTGAGAACTTGGCGATTTTGATGAAAGATGTAACCTGATGGAGAATCGCTAAAATAGTCGGGGTCAGACCGGGGCGACATTTCATCAATGGGTGAACCCATGGCGATCGCCTTTCCCTCTTCATCCACCAAGGTCACATCGACTGCTGCGCCTGTGCTGTGGGGCGGCGGCATGGTCGGATCTAAATTCGGCACTGCCCAGAATTCGTAGACTTCCTCCAAAATTTCCTGACGTTGCTTTTCAGTTAGCTTTGGCAGATGCAGCCCTCTAGCTTGAACCGTTTGCGCTAAAGTGTAATTCACCATGAACTGCTGAACAGCGATCGGACGGTAGGCATCGAAAATTTGAATGCGCCAGTTTGGGTACTCTAATTGTAGAAAATGTTGCGCTTGTAGCAGGCGTTCTAGGACACCTTGCCGAAGATAATAGGGAGAGTGCTCTTCATAGGGTGCGCCTAACTTGACATAAGGATGCGGCTGCTCGGCTGCAAACTGATGGAGGGGAATCGGCATTAGCGGTTCTCCGCATTCTTGAATTGGAACTTGCTGGTAGAGTTTCATCTAGGGCACATCTTTTATCTAGGGCACATCAATGTCAGGATAGTTTCTCAGAATAGTCTGCGATGCAAGCCTATAATTTGCACGTTTCTCCCTCGCCACTCACATACCCCAATTGAATTATGAAGTCTTATGTTGCTGCTGCCGTGCAAATGAACAGTCTGCCAGATTTAGAAAAAAATCTGGCGCAGGCAGAAGATCTCATCGACCTGGCTGTCCGACAAGGGGCTGAATTGATTTGTCTGCCCGAAAACTTCTCGTTTCTGGGCGATGAAACCGCCAAATTTGCTCAGGCAGAGGCGATCGCCCAAGGTAGCGAAAAATTTCTCAAAACCATGGCACAACGCTATCAGGTCACCCTACTGGGCGGCGGCTTCCCGGTTCCGGCTCCAACTGGCAAAGTCTACAATACTGCCCTTTTGATTGGTCCCAATGGCGAGGAGCTATCCCGCTACGAAAAAGTTCATTTGTTTGATGTCAATCTACCTGACGGCAATACTTACCAAGAGTCTGAGGCAGTTTCGCCAGGGGGACAGTTGCCGCCAGTGTACCCTTCTAAAGAATTGGGACATCTGGGGCTTTCGGTTTGTTATGACGTGCGCTTTCCCGAGCTGTATCGCCATTTATCGCAGATGGGGGCAGAGGTACTGTTTATTCCAGCGGCTTTTACGGCTTATACAGGCAAAGACCACTGGCAAATTTTATTGCAGGCACGGGCGATCGAAAATACCTGCTATGTGATTGCGCCTGCTCAAACTGGCAAGCATAACTCGCGCCGTCAGTCTCACGGTCACGCAGTGATTATTGACCCCTGGGGGATTATTCTTGCCGATGCAGGAGAGCAACCAGGAGTGGCGATCGCTTCTATTGAACCCTCTCGCCTGGAGCAAGTTCGTCGCCAAATGCCATCTTTGCAACATCGCGTCTTTATTTAATTCTGTTTAATCTTTAAGGGCGATCGTGTTGGTGCGATCGCCCTTAAAAACGTGCCCACCTCGACAAGTTTGCCTCACCCATGGTTGATCTCACTACGTGGACTTTTTCTTCTCCCCTACTGGCTATCGAAGCCCAAGCTGAAACAGGCTCTCTCGTTTTAGCAGGCGTTCTACTGAGCTTAGTAGTCATTTATCTCGCTGCCAAACTGGTTGGAGAACTTTGTGCCCGTATTAATCTTCCTTCTGTATTGGGCGAACTGGTGGGTGGCGTATTGGTGGGCGTATCTGCCTTCAATCTACTGATTTTTCCCGACAGCAGCGGAGCATTCCACTCACTCATTCTCGACTTTCTGCAAACTACCGCAGGGCTAACTCCCGAAGATATTCCTAGCGTAGGCGGTGCCATTAGCGAAGTCATTTCCCTCCTGTCGGAACTAGGCGTTATTATTCTGCTGTTTGAAATCGGCTTAGAGTCCAACCTGAAGGAACTTATCCGCGTCGGACCACAAGCCGCTGTAGTGGCGATCGTGGGAGTGGTGGTGCCCTTTACGGCAGGCACGACTGGGTTAATTTACTTGTTTGGAGTACCCGCGATTCCTGCTGTTTTTGCCGGAGCTGCATTGACAGCGACCAGCATTGGTATCACAGCCAAAGTGCTAGCAGAACTTCAGCGGCTCAGCTCTAGAGAAGGACAAATTATCATTGGGGCAGCCGTCCTGGATGATGTACTCGGCATTATTGTTCTGGCGGTTGTAGCCAGCCTTGCCAAAACTGGAGAAATCCAGGTGGGCAACATCATTTACCTGGTGGTCGGAGCAAGCGTTTTTCTGATTGGCTCCATTTTTCTAGGTCGGCTGCTTAGCCCGTATTTTGTGGCATTGGTCGATCGCCTTCAAACCCGTGGTAATCTCCTGCTCTCCTCCCTCATCTTTGCTTTTGTGTTGTCCTACATCGGCGCGGTCATCCACCTCGAAGCCATTTTAGGCGCTTTTGCCGCAGGGCTAATTCTTGCCGAAACTGACAAACAGAGAGAGCTAGAAGAACAGATTTTGCCGATCGCCGATATGCTCGTTCCCATTTTCTTTGTCGTGGTGGGAGCTAGAACCGATGTTAGTGTCCTCAACCCGTTTGTACCCAGCAATCAAGAGGGCTTGATTATTGCTTCTTTCCTCGTGGTCGTGGCGATCGTCGGTAAAGTTGTGACGGGCTTAGCCGTATTTGGACAACCTGGCATTAATCGACTGGCGATCGGGGTCGGGATGATTCCACGGGGCGAAGTTGGGCTAGTGTTTGCGGGCGTAGGCGCAACCACAGGCATTCTCAACAAGTCTCTGAACGCCGCCATCATTGTCATGGTGATTGTTACCACCTTTATCGCGCCCCCATTACTGCGTATCGTATTCGACAAAGCTAATGAAATCGAAGAAGCAAAGCCCAAAGGTTAATTGGATCGAACCCATTTAGATCTTCTAGATCATGTAGATCATGACCAACATTCTTTAGGAGCTTTAGGAGCAAAATAGTTACATTAATGCGTTGAAAATGTAGCCGACTCAATGCAAAAGCTTCGCCCTTAACCCATTACGGAATTTCCTCTATTCGGACTGTAGTGTTCTGCAACTAAAATCCTGTGATAGACTCATCGCTCAATAAACCTATTTAAAAATTCCCCTGTGTCTCAATCTTCATTCTTTGACTCGCCATCTCCTGACTCCCGATCCAGTTCTGTAATGAATCACTCAGAATCCCAATTTCGTCTCGGCACCGCTTTCCCTGCTGAACCACAGCGCGCTCGAATTGGGGTCTTTGACAGCGGCGTTGGCGGACTCACGGTGCTAAGAGAGCTATATCGCCAACTGCCCAACGAATCGATTCTTTACTTTGGCGACACTGCCCGTCTGCCCTACGGAACTCGCTCTCAAGCCGAGATTGTGCAGTTCTCCCGCGAAATATTGGTGTGGATGATACAGCAGGGCGTGAAGATGGTGATTATGGCGTGTAACACCAGTTCAGCGCTGGCATTAGAAACAGTGCGATCGCAATTCAACATCCCAATTTTGGGCATCATTCTCCCCGGTGCGCGCGCAGCAGTGCAGGCAGGCAAGCGCATCGGTGTCATTGCCACACCTGCAACCGCAGCCAGCAACGCCTACCGCCAAGCCATTCAAGAGGTCGATGCAACTGTGCAGGTCTGGCAAATGGCTTGCCCTGAATTCGTGCCCTTGATTGAGCACAATCGTATTCATGAGCCTTACACCCAGGAAGTTGCCCAAGAGTATCTAGCGCCACTGCTAGAACAGGATATCGACACACTGGTACATGGCTGCACCCACTATCCCTACCTCAATCCAGTCTTCAAATCCATTCTGCCGCCGTCGATCAAAATTGTTGACCCAGCAGTGCATTTGGTTAAAGCTGCGACTCAGGAGCTAGATCTGCTAGGTTTAAGAAACACACGGGTGGCATTGCCAACTCGGTTCTGTGTCAGCAGCGCCCCGGCTCGGTTTGCCCAACTATCGGTGCAATGGTTAGGCTGTACGCCTCTAGTTGAACAGGTTGATATCCGAGAGATGACTCGTCAGTCTGTGCTCAAGGCAGTAGATTAATGCTAGTTTTTCTTGTGCTGTTGTTGCTTCTGTTATTGCTTCTGTCGCTGCTTGCTAATGTTCTCTACGCCCTCAAACTCCGCGACGCTGCCCAAGAGGCTCCTCGGCTCCAGCTTAAATATGATGAGGGAGAACTGCCTCCCCTTTCGGTGATTATTCCTGCCTATAACGAGGCTGTGAACATTGAGGATTGCGTTTGCTCTATTCTATCGAGTACCGACTTGCCGCCCGAAAAGCTAGAAGTTTGGGTAGTGGATGATCAGTCTGTAGATGAGACGTGGGAGATTTTGCAGCGGTTGCAAGCCCGTCTGAATGATCCTCGCTTGAAGCTAATGGCTGGCAAGCCTCGTTCTAATGAACGGGTTTGGCTAGGGAAAAACTGGGCATGTGCTCAGGCAGCGGCAGTGTCGAAGGGCGATTATTTGTTGTTTTTAGATGCCGATTTAAGACTGAATCAAGGGGCGATCGCCACCTCACTACAATTCGCCCAACGCCAGAAAACCGATCTCTTCACAATTTGTCCTACCGTCGTTTGTGGCTGCCTAGCAGAATGGCTAGCTCAGCCTTTGATCATTCACACGATGCTAATTGGCTTCGACTTCAAAGCCGTCAACGATCCCGCTACTGATGCCGCTTTTGCCGCTGGAATGTTCATGCTCTTCCGCCGAGCCGCTTATGAGCAAATTGGCGGACATACGGCGGTGGCTGACCAGGTTGTAGAAGATGTGGAACTAGGACGGTTGGTGAAATACAGCGGACTTAAACTGAATTGTTTCCTGGGCAATGAGCTAGCATCCGTGCGAATGTATCGAACTGGGGCGGCTTTATGGGAAGGGTGGACGAAGAATCTTTATGCGGGTGGGCAACGTAACCCAGTCAGCATGGCTAAATTTGTCCTGGTGATTTCGCTGATGTGTATTATTCCTTGGATTGGGTTGTTCGCATCGATCGCCCCTATTATTCAAGGCTGGAATTTCTGGCAAGGCTGGAATTTCTGGAGCCTCGTCACCCTTATCCTCAGCCTACTCGCCATTGCCATGCATTACGTCATCCGTCGCATCGGTTCATCTGCTTCTGGCATTCCTCCTCGCTACTGGTGGCTGACAGGATTAGGCGGAATTTTCGTAGTGGCGATCGGGCTAACCTCTGTCCTCAAAACCGAGACAGGCTGGGGGTGGACTTGGCGAGGGCGACCCCTTGCGGTTATCTCGAAGAACTCGCTGAAGCAGTCTAATTAAGCACTCTATTCTTGATGCCTGTAGTAAATATCAAAAATAAGTAAATACCAAAAAGAGAGGAGCAAACAGAAAATTGAGCCCCCTTCTGTTTGTCCTCTCCTTTGGTGGAAACTGTTTCCAGCTCCAAATCAAAGCCTATTCCCTTGTTCTTCTAAGTAGGCGAAGTTACCGTGAAGACATGACGAGGAAATAGTGAAAATACTGAGAAGGAAGTTGGGGACGATCGCTGCGATCGCTGATCCATTATTGGCTCTTTGCCAACTTTTCTCGAAGTTCACCTTTAATTCGGCTCAGGATTGAGGCTTCGTCTAGGGTGGCAAGAATTTTGTCTACAACGGCTTTTGGACTGTCTGCGCCCCAAGATGCTCCGTTAGCAAGATAGGTTTTAACGACTTGCCCAATGGCGTAAGTAGAAACCCCAGCGACTCCAGCTTGAGTGATGGCAACGGAAACGTAGGGTGCAAGGGAAATGCCTCCGGTGGCTGGAGCTGCTGCGCCTAAGAAGCTTTTGAGAGAACCAAGACCCAGAGTGGCAATCAGTTCACTAGCAGTAATGCCGCCCATACTGAGGGCAATTTTTTGTAGCAAACCGATCGCGCCTTCTTGGGTCATAGGAATGCCATAGAGCCGTGAAAGAGTCAGGATCAGGGCAATATCGATGACAATGCCGCTGAGTAAATCTACTATCATCAGCGGATTAAGGGCGATCGCCACGCTCTTTGTCATCACTCCTTGCCAAATCACGTCATTGGCGCTGCGATCGCGAATCTCCATCTTGCGCTGTACCAACTGCTCGTTGACGGCGCCCGTATACAGCATCGTATTCAGCGCCACCAGCGATTTTCCTTCTCGGTGCAAGATTTCTAAAATCTTCAGCTTCAAATCATCTACTTGCGGCGTACTCCGGTTCAACCGAGCCACTACCGTTCCATCGGGCTGCCGCACTGCTTGCGCCACCAAGGGAGAAGCCGCTGCCATGACAATTTCTTCAGGCGAGAGCAGTTCGCGCACCCGCTCGTCTCGAATTTTGGCGTAAATGGCTTGGCGATCGGCTTCAGGATACTGATCCACCTTATTCAGCACTAACAGAATGGGCTTACTCGCTTGCCGCAACTCTGAAAGCGCCTGATATTCCACCTGAGTCATATCACCCGCAATTACAAACAAAATCAAATCTGCTTGCTGAGCTAACTGTCGCGCCAAAGCCTCACGGGTTTCCCCATCGACTTCATCAATACCAGGCGTATCAATCAGCTCAATCCGAGAGGTTCCCAGTCCTGGCAACGTTACCCGCCAAAGATCAGTGCTTCGAGCAGTGCTTCCGCCTGCAATCGGCTCGACGCTCCACTGAGCGGTTTGCACCGTTTGGGTGATGCCATGGATCGGTCCCGTCTCAAATACCTCTTGCCCCAGCAGCGCATTGAGTAAGGAAGATTTACCACGCCCCACCATGCCGAAAACTGCAATATGAACGACTTGGCGATCGAGCTTGTTCAGCATTGACTCTAAGCCCAGAATCTCAGCTTCCAGTCCTGTCCGTTCCCTGGGTGTGAGATCAATGTGGGTGACTAAATCGCGCAGTACGTCTTGCGCTTGACGATAGTTTAGCTCTGCCTGGATGTCGTCAAAGCTGTGAATGGTTTCTTCTAACTCAGCGTCGGAATTCAATGCTGTCTCCACAAAATGGCTGCCCTACTTCTTTCGATTTTGCCTGAATTCTAGGACGAGGGCGATCGGTTTTCCGACTGCGGTACAAAATATGAGAACAAGATTGCAAAATTGTAACGAATCTGTTACATTGATTTACATAAGGCAATACATAAAAAATACCTGGAGAAAGCAATGAGAAGCGGCAATATTTTAGACGAGCAAGGCAAATTAAATAACTTTGCGATCGAGCCTGAAATGTACGTTGATGCAGTAGCGCGTACTGGATTTACCGAATACGCTGAAAAGCTAAATGGTCGCCTAGCCATGCTTGGCTTTGTAACAATGCTGGCTCTAGAAGCAGTATCAGGTCATGGATTGGTAACCTTACTACAAGGTCTGTAATTAACTATCGTCTTAAGAAATCAACTATCGTCTTAAAGCAGCTTGCTCGACTAAGACAGTTTGAACACTTTAGACACTGAATGATTATCGCTGCCCCTCGAATTTTTAGAAGATTCGAGGGGCGTTGCTTTAAAGAGAAGTTTAAGAAAGAGGAGTTTAAGGACGCTGAGTGGCGATCGCCATCCGCACACCCTCAATTTTCCGCAACCGATCCATAACAGCTACCACTCGTCCATGGGTCACAGATTGATCCGCATTAATCACTACAAAAGGCTGCTGCCCCTTCGACGCTATCACCCTAACCTGTGCTTCTAACGCCTCTAAATCCATGGGCTGACGATTAAGTGCCAAATTGCCCGATCGATCGATCGTCACTACCGTTTGGCTTTGGGGTTGGCTTTGGGAAGTCGTAGCTCCTGGCAAGTTAACAGGTAAGCCCTCAGAGCGCGAAAGAGACAGCGTGGACATGATGAAGAAGGTCAGGATGGCGAAGATCACGTCGATCATCGGCACAATGTTGATTTGAGAAGGAGGTTCAGGCTCTTGGGGAAGGCGCATGATAAAAGGTGGCGATCGGGAATATAGATTATTGGGCTGAGGGATAGGCGGCGCTGCGTCCTTGGCGACGGCGATGGATCAGTTCTAGCTGTCCACCATATTCCTGAATCAGCGCTGTTTGTCGAAGGTATAACCCTCGAAACAAATTGGCAAACAGCAGCGTAGAAATTGCCACCACTAGCCCTGATGCAGTCGAAACCAATGCCTCGCTAATCCCGGCAGTAACGTTGGTACTGGAGGTGCCGCCTATATTGCCAATCTGTAACGACGCAAAGGAAGCCATGAGTCCTAAAATTGTCCCCAGCAGCCCTAGCAGAGGCGAAACGCTAATCACTGTGTCAAAGACTGTGTTAAATCGCTTGAGCAGCGGCAACTCGGCTTGAGCGGCGCTTTCTAGTGCCAACCGAAACTCTTCGGGAGTGGCTTGCTCTAACTCTAGGGCAGCGAGGAAAATTCGGGCGATCGGCAGATTTACATTCTGTTCTAACTTTTGTAATGCCGCTTTGTCGCTGCGACGGTACAAACCCAGAACCTCACGAACCACTTTATCTTGTCGCTTAACAATCTGGCTCCAAAATAAAATCCGCTCTAAAATCAACGCCATTGCCAGGATAGACAGCCCCAGCAGGGGATACATGACGACCCCACCCTGCGAAAAAAGGTTACCAATCGGCATAGGCTGTCCTCGCGTCGTTAGAACATTGGTAGGCTGTCTGTACTAGGCTGTCTGCGCTAATTCCAGCGACAGATGGCAGCAACCCGCTATTAGCATACTGCTGTTTTTTGCCCTTGATTTTCTTTGTCCTCAAACAAACCCTTTCAATGTTATTCAACCCGTCCCTGGAAAGTGTTCAATTTGGGCGTATCCGCTAAAGATCAACTGTTGCCCTTGAGTCTCTAGCCGATTAATCCGCAACATTACGCCATCTAGATCAAAGCGATCTAAATCCACCATGTTGTCTAAAATTTCGGCGAACGCTTGGGTCAACACTTCTGACAGCCCTCTGACATCCTCTGGCACAGCTTGCGGATTGAATTGGGGATCTTTGAAAGCAACCCGTCGGCGTTTCTCGACCGCTAAGGTCGCAGTGAGTTCAATAGGAACATCGCTGCGGTTGGGCAAGTCGGTTTTAGCAGAAATGCTGATTTGGTTGCTGGGAAGAAGTTTTAGCTCAATATCCCGAAATGAAATGGGTTCACCACCCGATAGATTGGTCAATGATTCTGCATCTAGATTTTGCAGGCGTTTTTGGACTAAATCTGCCTCAAAGGCTCGATTGATGGAATCTTCGGAGAGGATGATTTGAGCGATCGCCTGAGTCGGCTGCTTCAAGCGCAACTGTCCACCCAGCACGGAGCCAAAGTCAATGTTGACCGCATCAGTTTCAAACGACATTTCTTCCACCTCAAACTGTCGCTTGATCACTAGACCTCGCCCGCTCATCTTAAAGCTGTCAATGCTGCCCTGCAAAATCTTGCTGGCAGGATTACACCGCACAGAAACCTCAACCGATTCGCACTGACTAAACAGATGGCGAATCGATTGAGTGGCAGCAGCATTGAGCATCCGCTCTCCAAAATCGGCATTAGGACTACTCTTTGAACCTGTAAAACCACCAAACATGCGGTTGCTCGTTTTTAAGGGCACTGTGTCTTGTTGTAACAGAATGTTAACATTTCGGCAA
>JBBRCV010000016.1:0-43150 GCA_038204505.1 Elainellales cyanobacterium | reverse complement strand
TCATCCTGCTTCAGCAACCCCAGAGTCATGTTGATGCGGCTGACATATAGCTTGCCAATGATTGGCAAATAATAGTACTTTAGCGGATCATCATCATTGTTAGGTTCTAAGATGCCTTTGGGCGGGAGATAAAGCTTCGTCATAGGGGGAAATAGAAAAGTGACACTTCTTAACTCAGCAAAAAATACGTTTAGAGGACAGCGTTAGTCTAGCTTCTCAAGACGAGATTTGAGTAAGAGTCTCACGGGCAACAGAGCCTGCCGAAGCAGGTAGGATGGCTTTGATAACTCCATCAATGAATGATACACCTAGAGAAACATTCCGAAAAGCGCAGGGTTATTTGCTTTCTGCCATCTGCTTCAGTTCTTCAAGCTCTTTCTGCGTAGGATTGGCGATCGCAAGTCGGTATTGCAGCCCGATCGCTTAACGCCGAGTTAATCGCAATTCGATCGGACGTAAAATTAGATAGGCGATCGCAGCGAATAATACGCTTAACTCAAAACCAATATCCATGCCAAACGGCGGATTAAATAGACTGGCGATCGGGCCGACAAACGTAGACTGCGCAGCTCCGAGGTAAACGCCCAATAATCCAAATACCATGGCGGCGATCGCTGCCCATCCCATCGGTAAGCGATCGGGACTGTTCCAGTTTTCCACATCATAGCGCCCTCTCCGAAAGCAGTGTTCGAGCACTAAAATAACTGCCCAAGGTCCTAACCAGTAAGCAATCAAGAGCAAAAAGTGCTCCAATGTCTGGTTAAAATTTCCTGATGACCGGATAGCGATAACGGCATAAGTAATAGACCCTGCCAGCGTCCAAATCCAACGCCGAATTCGTTGAAATCTGCCGCCCAGCACTTGGGCTGACAGCGCCAAGCTGTAATCATTTGGAATGTTATTAGCAACTATACTCAACGCTAAAAACGGCAGCACCAGAGTCCCAAGTGCGCCGAGGGGACTGAGTGTGGCTGCAATTAAGTCTCCGCCACTCTTGCCGTTTAGTGCCGGAATGGTCGTCAGCATCACGCCCAGTGATTCTAGCAAAACACACGGCAGCCAAATCCCTAGAAAGGTTAGTCCAAAGACTCTAAATGCAGGTGTTGTTTCCGGCTGCTTCACGGTGTAGTCTGCGGCGTAAGGTCCCCACCCGGCAGAAGCTCCATAGATAACGCCACCAAACGACAACAGCGACGAAACATAGGCAATGCCGCTCGATTTTGCCGTGACGATCGCGGCTTGAGGCGCATTAGTGATGGCGATCGCCAGAAAAATTAGCACCATTGGCACCCAAGCATAGCGCTCGTAGCGATGCACATAGCGATAGCCATAAAGACTGACACTTGTAGTTAGCAGGGTGATGCCGATAATTGCTAACCAACTGGGAATTACCCCCCCGCTCAGCGCCCGGACTAACTGCCCACCCACAATCACATTTACCACCGACCAGCCAATACAGGTGATAACATTGACGATCGCCATGACGCTTGCGCCCAGCCAACCGAACGAAAAGCGCGTGATTGTCATTTGGCGTAAGCCGAGTTTGGGGCCTAATGTAGCAAAAAAGGCAACCGATGCAATGCCCAAGAAATTGAACATGACAATTACTCCAATGCTATCCCAAACGCCTAGCCCAAATACGTTGATCGCTAACGTGCCCAAAACGATCGTAGACAGGACTGTATTCGCTGCCAGCCATAGAGTAAAGTTATCTAAAATTCGGACATGCGATCGCGCTGTTGGCAGAACGCGTTCAATTCCTTGCGTCTCAATTCCCTGATCTAAAAGAACATTTTCCTGTTGAAAAACTTGACGCATTTTATGAGCTGTCCTAAGTATTTTTAATCCCACTCAATCAGGCTCTCAATGCTAGCTCTTGCTTCAACTCTTTTAGCAACTCAGAGAACTGCTTTGCTAAGCACGTTTCCTGGCTCACCTTGGTTTCCAACAGGCATTCCATAGCTTGGGCAACCTCTGATGCCTTGAGGCAACCGAACGTTCCTAATCCGCCCGCGAGTTTATGCATTTCTTGGCGCGCAGCCTGCCGTTTTTGTAAACTAAACTCGTCTGATTGAAGCGATCGCTCTGTTGCTTCTAACTCGACAATTCGTTGCTCCAGCGATTTCCAAAATCGTTCAGTAATCTGCTGAATCTCTGTTATTCCTCGTTGCTTTCGAGCTTCCCAATCACCATCCCAATCCGGTGACAGAATAGATTCTGAGGTGAGTTTTTCCGCTTCTGTGATCTTTGCATTTTCGAATTCCTCTGACCGTCCGCCTTTTGTAGGGGCTGCTTTTAGCCGATATCCCAATCCATAAACGGTCTCAATTAAATCAGCATCTACTCCAGTAGATTTTAATCGTTGTCTCAAGTCTTTAATTAAATTGGTCACAGAACCTTCCACAGGCGGTTCATCGATCGACCAGAGGTGATCAATAATGGCACTACGGTTGAAAATGCGCTGAGGATGACGGAGAAATAGTTCTAGTAAATTATATTCTTTTGGACGGAGGAGAACGATCTTCTGATTGTAGGTCACCTGAGCCGAAGCAGGATCAAGGCAAAGCAGCCCCCAGCTTAGCACGGGAGTCGAGAAAGCCGTTCCGCTGCGACGCAGAAGGGCGCGCACTCGTGCTAGTAATTGGGAGGAGTCACAGGACTTGGCAACATAGTCATCGGCTCCCGCATCCAATCCGGCAATGATGTCTTCGTTTGAGTCTTTCGTGGTTAGCATTAAAATTGGAGTCTGGCAGCCCTGAGCGCGAAGACGACGGCAAACTTCAATGCCATTTAACTTTGGCAGCAAAATGTCTAAAAGGATGACATCGTAGCTCCATTGCGCTGCCAAATCTAGCCCTGCCAAACCATCGGCGATCGCATCCACTGCATAGCGATTAGCACAAAGTGTTGCTGCCAGCAAATTACTAGTATGCTGATCGTCTTCGATGATGAGAACTTTCATTACGCACCTTCCTCGGCAAACATTACCGGACATGAGAGGAGAGTTTATACAGCAATCGCTGCTGTTTCTCTCCTTACCTAAAGAACATTGAAGACCAAACTATAGATATCTCTTTATACAAAAAGGCTTATCCATGCGTGAGAGTGCATCTAGCTCCACGTCAAGTTACGTGTAACTAGAAGCATAATATATTTCGCTCAATATAAAAACTGCATCTACAAAGTAACAAAAAGCACAACACAAATTATCACTAGCCGCGTCCCTGTCCCAATTTTACGAGCCGCTGAAGTTGCCGACTTTCGAGTTCTAAAATCCGTCGGGCAAAATCAGGATCATGGTCGAGCAAATCATCAATGGCATCGATCGCAATTGCCAGAATTCGCGTTTTTTCACTATCCGCAATGATAGTATTTTCTGAGTTGCTGTGCGTTAAAACCTCTAGTTCATCTAACGTTTGTCCTGGATGAAAACGTTCCACTCGAACTTCGTCGGCAAGCTGATAGTGAATGTTGGCATCGCCTTCGATCAGTAGTAATAACTCCCGACAGGTATCACCTGCTCCGGTGATCACGTCGCCTGTTGAGTAAGTTTTGACAGAAGCGCGATCGCCCAGAACAATCAAGGTTTTGGTTTGAATCCGATGGAAGAAATCGCTGTTAAACAAGTAGACCAACTTCTCCAGCGTTGGAAATTCCGTTAGAGGCGGTGAAAACGGCAAAGACAACAGTCGTTCTGCGGTTTCTTGCACGAGCGGAGGATGTGACCCTTGGCGCAGTTCACGGGCGATCGCCTGAGCGCGTTCTGCATCAAGTTGGGCGATCGAGTAGAGCGCCGCCGCTTGCACTAGAGGATTGTAGTGCTCTAGCAACATTTCCAAATGGCTCAAAGTATCTTGGGTAGAGGGTTCTACAAAATTAGAGGTCAGGGGTGCTTCAGTTTGCATCAAAGAGTGAATAATTTCAGGATGCAGATGATTTTGCCAATGCTGACGAGTTAAAGACTCTGTGACAAGTTGAGGTGAAAGCTGTTTTGCAGAATGGGCGATCGCTATTGTTTTTGGATTGTTTTGTAGAGTAGTTAACATTTCTAAAATCGATTGCACGAGCAGTTCTTTTTTTCGGTATACGCTATCTCTCAATAATGTTAAAACTGCTGGATGATCTCGAAGAATAAAGTGATTTAAGGCGCGATCGCGATCGACCCATTCTGCTAATCGAGCCAGTAAAACTTCAGCTTTTTGAACATTACTGACATCGGGAGAAGATCCACTTAAAACCCAGTCTTCTTCCTGCGGCGTAATCGAATACTCGCTGCGCAAAGAGCGAATTGCGGCAGAATCTTGTGGCGATCGAGCAACCGTAGCCGTTTGATCCGTCGAAGCAGGCTGGCTTTGTTGCAATCTCATTAGCCGCTCTAACGATTTTTGGTAGCCGCTTAACCGAAGCTGATTCTCCAACGTTCGTTGGCGATTTGGGTCAAGCAACTCTGAGTCTTCAATGCCTAATTCCTCTAACACTTCACGGTGTTCATCGTCGGGAATACCCAATTCCTGACGCATTTGTTGCAACACTTCCAGGCTGCTGGAGTAATTGACGTAGCCTTCTTCTAAGGCATCTCGTACGACTCCTTTGTATACTTGGTGTCGTTTCTCACGCGTGAAGCCGGGAAGCACTTTTGCCAACACATACACTTCACTGGGCTGGAGATCATCTAAAGAACGACCATCGATATACTGCGAGAAGTCTAGCTGCATTTTCTCTAGCTGCTTGCGGAATCGACTTGCCAGATTTTCACGAGAATAGAGATCGGGATCGCGTCGCCAGGTTTTTTGCAGCCAAAGAGTACTCAAAAATACCAGACTCACATCAAAAATATACTGCACCCATAGTGGCAGTAGTTGAATGAGCGGACGACCTGCAAAGAAGAAGAAAAAGTTGAAAATTCCAAATGTGCAAACAGCAAAGATCCGATGCTGAATAACGTCGGAACTCAGTTTTGGATAACGACGACGACCATAGGATTTTGTACGTTTTGCAACGAATTTACCAACGCCATAGCCGATCGCCGTGAACCCGCCCAGCACCAATGGCACAGCAAACAATTTGGGAATATTAATGACCTGCCCGAATAGATAAAGTCCGGGATTCATTAGCGTCGCAAGTTGATTGGGATCACGATTCCAAACACCCGAAAAGTAATAGTCCCAATTGCCTGCATAGACGTAGTAATAGAGAAAATAACCAATGACTAAACCCACATAACCGTATCGAGTCAACGATTCTTCAGGCTTATTTAAGCCATCCCAGTAGGTTCTCTCAGAGTCAATATCAATGCAAGGACTTTGGCAAGCCACACAAGCACTTTGCTCCTCACCATCTGGCTCCACCGTGCGACACATTGATTGAGTCACCCGTTGCTCACTCATGTGCGCCTTACTTCCCAACAAGCCCCTGGGTTCACTAAAAATTGTTTGAACAGGTGCCATTGGGCAAAAATACTGGCACCACGACTTACCCCCATAAAAATATCCAACCGCAATTGCAGCGGCGATCGTGAATAGCAACCAGCTTCCTAAGACTAGGCGATCGGCATTAAAAAATAAAATCCGCCCACACAATCCCACAAACAGCCAGCCAAATTGCAGATAGGAATAGTTCCTGCCCAGCCACGAATCGGATTTGACTTTTGCCAACTCGAAAGGCACCTTTCCAGTTTTTTTATTTTCGCGTTTGAATTGTCGTTGCCAACCCAGAGCACGGGGAATTTGAGATAAAAACGATAAGGGACAAATTCGCCGCCAGAGTTCATGCCCAAACACTAGCAAAATGAAGATTCCCGATGGCACGATCGCCCCCCAGAATAAAGTAGCTCCCAAGGGCTGAGGCGTTTCAACCACACAGTTGCCCTGCACTTGGACACACTCACCAGAGAGCCGAAACGGACTCCAGGGATGATCCGGTTCGGTTAATGCCGCAGTCCAAGGATCATAAAACAAAGACACGATTACCAGGAGCCACCCGATCGTCAGTATCCAGCGAACCCAGTGCATTTGACGTTCTGGCAGTTGTGCAACCATAGATAAATTTTTCCTGGGTAGCTCTCTACTTCATTATCTTACGGGTTCTAATCCAGAAACTTCCGTATATTTAATACTAAACGTTGCTAACCCCTCGCCTAAAGGAAAGGGGCTTTGAATAGGTTCATGCTTTTTTTGAGCAACGCCGACTAACTCAGTAGGCTAACTTTGCCCGTGTCCAAGTCATAGTAGCCACCGACCAGCTTTAACTTGCCCTCCTCGATCAGCTTGGAGAGTACAGAAGAAACCTGCAACCGCTTAACTTGCAACTTTACATTAGCCTTAACGGCATTTTCCAGTCAATCGCCAGGTTGACCTTCAGAACTATCAACAGCGGGTCTAATCGACTGTACCAGGCTTTCAATCAATCCAGGAAAGTCTCCCCCCTTAATAGCTGCTTGAACAGCACCACACCGCGAATGCCCTAGCACTAGCAGTACCTTTGCACCCAATACTAGTGTCCCAAATTCTTGACTAGCAATTTCTTCTGTCGTCGCAATATTACCAGCAACACGAACAACAAAAAGATCACCGAATCCTTGGTCAAAAATTACCTCTGTTGGCACTCGTGAGTCTGAACAGCCAAGAATTGCCGCAAAAGGTCGTTGACCTTGTGCAACTTCTATCAACCTCGCGGGAGTTTGATGAGGATTCTGCCGCTTGCGCTCGACAAATCGATTGTTGCCATCCACTAATTGCTGAAGCGCCGCATCTGGAGTCAAATCAGCATTAGTGCTAGCAGGTTCGGCGGCAATAGCTGAACCATTAAGCTGCTGTGCAAGTGTTGGAGCCAATGAGCTTGATCCAACCCAGCCTACTAGGGTGCCAACTCCGATGCCAGCACCGCTCTTCAAGAGAAATCTACGCGAAACAGAACTTTGTCTATTTTGTTTTGACATACTTTTCCTTAAAGTTACTTAAATATGTTTTACGAATTCGCTACTCTAAAGTAGAGGTTAGAGTTGGAAACACCCGCATATTGGGTATTTAACTAACATACATTAAGGTGCGATCGCAATAACTGTAATTGAAGTACGAAAAACAAAGGTTAACAGTTATCTTCGGGCTATTAGCAGTTGTCGTTTCACTTCGCATCCGTACTGGTGTACAAGATCTGCATCACTCTTGAACCCGGTTCACTGATCGCATCCCGCGCGATCGTTGCAACTTCGCCAGCCACGCTCACTTTGTATTCGGCAACAACATCACCGAAGGAATTACGCTGGATCGCAACTTTCTGCCCTGGTGTCACTTGATCGTTTAGATCAACTAGTAATTCGAGGAAACCGCCAGTTGTGGAACGAACAGTTTCAAACGTGTCGCCGAAGAAAGTTCCAGCCTCCTTAGAAGTGTTCCCGATCGCACCACTGATCACATTGTAGTGCTTAAACACGTTCATGCTGCCTTCAACGGTCAGCGCAATCTTGCGCGCATCGAAGATTCGTGGACTGCCGATCTCGATGGTCATACAGGGGATGCCAGCCTCAACAAATGCCATTTCGAGCGAACCACCTTCGCCCGCATCATTCTTGATCTGTTCAACCGGAAACAACTCAGCAATCTGCCGAATCTCTGGCTTACGAAAGTCGGCAAAAATGAACATCGTAAAATCACCGCCCGTTGATGCCGTGTGATAGTCGAGTGCGATGTCAACGTTGTTCTTAAACAAATGATTCCAGAGGATGCCAGCGTGACGAGTGGGTGCATTTTCGCCTGCCTCATTGCCAGGAAACGCGCGGTTTAAGTCCACGAACGAGCCGCCCTTCTGTGCGGTAGACCATTCGCTCTGCGTATACTCATTGGCGGGACGACAGATACTGTAGACGGCGATCGCCGTGCCCGACATCTTCGCCGGATCAAGGTTAGCCATAATGCGCTGCACTGCATTGACTGGACTTAACTCATCACCATGCACACCAGTGGTTAACGCGATTCGCTTGCCATTCTGAACGCCTTTTGCCACCACGACGGGAACGTACCAGTGCTGACCTGTGCCCATCTGCACACCCTGAAAGAAAAAGCGATGCTGCTTGCCAGGTTCGAGGGTGTTGACATTCAGTTGACTAATGACAGGTACGCCCTGAATCGTGTCGCCCGTGTAGACTGTGGCGGCTTGAGCAGAAATATCTACCGCATGATCAGAAAGAGCGATCGCCTCTGGCTGATCTTCTGTTTGGGCATCTATCTGGACAAAATCTGATGTATTCATAATACTGCTACCATAACGCTCTAACGGTTTGAGAGGTGAAGCGTAAAACGCCTGATCCTTGAGCAGTCTGATAAAAGATTTGTAACCCCTGATCATTCACTTCATACCGTTGAGCACCTTGTAATGCCGCTAGATACTTCGCTTCCTGATCCATAATAGGCGTTTCACACGCTTTAAATGTTGAGGCAAGGGGTTCAATAGTTAATTGATTATTCTGTGTTTTGAAACCGCCCATAAAGCGATTGCAGCCGCCCGAACCAGAGAGGCGATCGCCCGAAAAGTCTGCCGTCAGATCCTCTGAGGGCAGCATTGGAGTTGGAGCAGCATCTTCTGACATATTTGCCAGTCGCCAGTTTCCTTGAATTGAGGGAGACGTTTGAGCCATCTGAAGAAGCAATGTTTCGTGAGGAATTGGCTGTGCCAAGACAGGAGTTACTGTCGCAATGCTGACAAATCCAACCGCGATTCCTATGTAACAGACAAATCGTTGATTAAATAAAGCTCTACAGTTCATTTTTATATACCAAACTAATTATTCTTTTGTTCGCAGAGACATTATCTGTAACGCCTCTGCGAACGGTTAACCATGGCTAAAAAATCACTGACTCACCTCCTAAAATTGTTCCAACCCTAGAAAGTGAGTTGAATTATCGGGGGGAAGAGTGTTGCAGTTAATTGAGTTCACTAGCGAGTTAACTACTTTAACCCGACAGGTGCCAGTAGCGTTGTTGAGCACTCGCAAGTTATCAGAAGAGGTGGTAGTCCGGACTCGACCATCCAATGTAAAGTTCGAGTTGTCTCCTCGCTGGCGAACGATCGCTCCTCGGTATTGCACTCGTGCCCTTCCGCGTGGCTCCACAAGTTCCAAAACAAAGTTATCTCTGTCAGTCGTCAGGAAAACATTCGCAGTCCGTCCTTTAGTAAAAGCAGCACCCTGAGCGACTCCTCTGCCCTCAAAATTAGTTTGAGCAACAGGACGGGTGGAATTACTCGGAGTTGGTGCTTGATTAGAGGGGCTAGCAATAGTTGCGACGCGGGTAGCATTGTCATAGCTACACTGAACATTGTAAGTTTCCCCATTCCGACTTACGTTCACAGTCAAATCAGAGCCAATCATTTGCCCACGACTATCAAAGAGCGGGGTAGTTGCAGTAATAGGACCGTTAACGGTTAGTAACTGCTGCTGAGCCTGAAGGGTGCAGGCTTCGCGGGCACGCCCCATTTGAAATTCTTCATTGGTGATTTGAGCAGTAGCGCGAGGCAACACCGATAAACTCATTGCGGCTACAAGACCTGTAACTCCAACTAAAAACCGAGTTTGCTTAAACATACGTCCTCATTAAATGATTGAAATAAACTGGCTTTGCACTTCTGATGATCCTAAAAATGGCTGAGTAGGTGCTCCCGGAAGATGGGTTGAAAAGCGAAATAAATCCCCGGCATTAAAGCCTTGTTGAATTTCTTTCTGGCTTAACCCGACGGATGCGGAGGTGATATAGAGATCCGTTAAATGGGTGCCCCCAAATGTAACACTAGTTGGGCGCTGCACTGGCAGTTTAACACGTAAGATTTCCTGCCCGGTTGCGTTAAAGCAAGCCACACCCCAACCATTCCACAAGGCAGTCCAAAGATTTCCCTCCCCATCGATCGCCAGTCCATCGGGTTCTACAATTTCGCTACTCAGGTCAACCAAAACGCGGCGATCGCTAATAGCTCCGGTTTCCACGTCAAAGTTATAAGCATAAATTCTCCGTTGGGCAGAGTCAGTTAAATAAAACGTTGACTCATCAGGACTCCAGCCTAGTCCGTTGGAGATCGTTAATCCTGTTTCCATCATCTGTAAGGAACCATCTGGATCATAACGATATAATTCTGCCTGTCCTGCTGCATCGCTAATAGAACCGATCCAGAAACGTCCCTGAGAATCACATTTACCATCATTAAAGCGAGTGTCGGGATAGGGAAATTCAACCTGGTATAAGGGTGTGACTTTACCCGTTACCGTGCTGAGGAAAGCAATCCGATCGCCCAGTGCAATGAGTAAGCGATCGTTGCCTGCTAGAGCGATCGCGCTGACCACATCACCCGTATCAAAATGAATATCACTCCCAGTTGCTGGGTCAAACTGGTGAACCCGATGATTGTAAACATCGACCCAGTAAAGCTGCTGGCGATCGGCATCCCACACGGGGCATTCGCCTAAGCGGGCACGGGCAGCAAGCACATTTTCAATCGATGGCTGATTCATAGGATTATCGCCAATCACTATTTTTGCAAAGTTGATGAGCATGACCTTAGTACCGCAAAATTAATGCTATCTGCTGATGAGCCGATAGCGATCCGTCGTCCACCATAGCAATGTTGCCACCCTTAGCCAGCACAGCTTCGATAATTTCATCTACGGCATCATCCATCACATCTGTGCCGCCAGCCTGATCCACTAACTCAAAATTGCCGCTGTCATTTAAGATTGCGGGCACATGATAATTCTTTTCAACCAACAGCAATTTTCCTCGCCCTTCTTGCGCTAAACGCCACACTTCTCCAATCGTAGAGACAACTTTTTGAGCGCTCATGGCATTGTCCAATTCTTGCAGTGCACTAACCTGTTGATCTTCCCGAACACCCTGGATAATTGACCACACTTGAGGAGCCAGTTCATGCAGGGGCGATCGATCAAAGTTTCCAGTTATAGTGCCAGCGATCGCCGAACTATATTGCGAAACTTCTTGAAAGAAGGATATTTGCCGATCTACACCTCCCACTACCAAGGGCAATTCTTCATCTTTGGCATAATCAGTAAACGTCCTATCTACCTGCTGAAAAAATCTGCGATGTCGGTCATCCATGTAGCTAGAATCACTGTCATAGGGAAGCGCAGTGGTGGCTCCTGGCCCTGTCATTTGCATCAAAAAGTTCTGATCATCAACTTCTTCAAGGGTTTCTCCAGTTCCAGCTAATAAGCGAGTAGACGCTTGACTTAATAGCAGAACCCAATAGCGCAGCGATCGGTGCATCCCATAAACTAGATCTCGCGTCGCAAAGGTTTGATCAATCACAACACGCGCAGGAATAGGAAAAGGAAGATAGTAGAGTTTAGCAAAGTCATGGCTAACGTACAGTGCCAACCCGTCCAGCGTATGAGGATAGTCGATTTCGCTAACGAGTGTTTCTAACCGTTTTATTAACGGCTCCAACTCACGAGTAGAGAACTCTTCAGAAAGTCGTGTCGTTGCCTCGTCTACCAGGTTTTTTACCAGAATCGGATCTTGTTTATTATCGGGAAATGTTCGATGGGTTGGTAACAAAATAGAAAGTGCAGGTATTTTGGTTAGAGACTGTAAGTAGTTGAGATCTTGGCGAGTAATCATGAATATTTCCTATTAAACTGATGGATTCAAATACCGTTTAAGTAAATGGGCTGATTAAATGTGAGATCACCTTTTGGTTAGTCTGTAAGGCAGGCATCTTGCCTGCCTTACAGACCATACATTTACATCAATATTTTGCTAGTTCTCCGGGCGTGATGGTATTGAGCACTGTTTCTGGAGTAAAGTAGCCCAATGCCTGAATGACTCTGGCAATGCAACCAGTCCATCCGGTTTGGTGACTAGCACCAATGCCTGCCCCGTTATCTCCCTGGAAATATTCGTAGAACAGAATTAGATCGCGCCAGTGAGGATCATTCTGGAACTTCTCGGCACTGCCATAGACCGGACGGCGACCGGATTCATCTTTAAGGAAAATGCTAGAAAGCCGTTCGCTGATTTCCTTGCTAACCTCAAACAGGGTTAAGTATTTACCAGATCCTGTCGGACATTCAATGGTAAACGAATCACCGTAGTAGCTATAGAGTTGTAAGAGCGATCGCAACAGCAATAAATTAACAGGCATCCAGATCGGACCACGCCAGTTAGAATTTCCGCCAAACATTCCTGATGTCGAATCACCAGCAACATACCCGACCTTGAACTCCTGCCCTTCGTGATAGTAATAGTAGGGGTTATCCAGGTGATAACGAGAGAGCGATCGAATTCCATAATCGCTCAGGAACTCGGTTTCATCTAGCATTCTGGAGAGAACGCGGCGCAATTTATCTTCGTTTAAAACCGACAGCATCAGCCGATCTTGAACGCCTGCTTGATTGGGAAGATGGGTATTTTGCGTTAACTCAGGGTGTCGCAGAATGAATAGGTCTGCCCGTGCTTTGAAGCGAGGCAGTTTTTCAAAGGCTTCACGAGGGAAGACGGCAACTGCCATCAGCGGCAATAAACCAACCAGCGATCGCACCTTGATGCGAGTAGAGTCACCATCGGGCAAGCGCAGAACATCGTAAAAGAATCCATCTTCTTCATCCCATAGTTCATCTTGATGTTCACCAATCCGATCCATCGCTCCCGCAATCCACATTGTATGTTCAAAGAACTTGATGGCAAGGTCTTCGTAAAGTGAATCGTGGAGTGCTAGCTCGATCGCAATTTGAAACATCCGCTGACTGAAGAACGCCATCCAAGCAGTCCCGTCTGCTTGTTCCAAGTGCCCACCCGTCGGTAAAGGCGAACTGCGATCGAACACACTAATGTTATCCAGCCCCAGGAATCCACCTTGAAACAAATTATTGCCGCCTTCATCTTTGCGGTTAACCCACCAGGTGAAGTTAATCAGCAATTTAGAAAAGGCATATTTGAGGAATTCAAGATCTCCAACGCCATTATTGCGTTCGCGATCGCGGGTGTAAATTTCCCAGGTCGCAAAGGCGTGAACAGGCGGATTTACATCGCCAAAATTCCACTCATAGGCAGGAATTTGTCCATTGGGATGCAGGTAATCTTCTCGCAGCATCAGCATCAATTGATCCTTGGCAAAGTCTGGATCAATTAAACTAATGGGAATAACGTGGAATGCCAGATCCCAAGCAGCATACCAGGGATACTCCCATTTATCGGGCATGGAAACGATATCGTCGTTGTGCATGTGAAACCAATCGCTGTTCCGCACATTCAGCTTATCGACTGGGGCTGTCCAGGGAGTAACGTTGCGCTCTCTCAGCCATTGATCCACATCGTAGTAGAAATATTGTTTCGTCCACATCATTCCAGCCAGTGCTTGCCGCATGACGTTGGCGCGATCGCTATCTGCCAAAACCGAGGGTGGAATGACAGTCGCATAAAACTCATCCGCTTCCTTCAGACGTGCCGCAAATGCTTGATCGAAGTCGCTACCAAATGGTTCTCCTCCATGACCCGGAGCATTTTTTGAAAGGCGAAGTTGGATTACCTTCGCCTCTCCAGCGTCAACCATAATTTCGTAGTGGGGCGAAACTTTAGTTCCTACATAACTAGGATTAACAGCATTCTCTTGTCCGTGCACAATGTAGTTGTTGATGCCATCTTTTACAAAAGGACTGGCATTAGGCGTGTCAAATAACCGTTGATTGTTCGTTTCATTTTCCGTAAACAGCAGCGGAGCTACACCATCACAATAGAAGTAATAGTCCTTGATGTATTCATCCAGCAAAGTATCCGTAATGCGAGCGTGCACGACGCTGTTACCTGTTCCCTCAATCTTGGTAAACACAGGTTTAGATCCACCCGCTGCCCATGACCAGGTGTTGCGGAAGCAAAGAGTCGGCAGCACATGAATTGGAGCTGCTTCGGGACCCCGGTTAGCAATGCTGATTTTAATTAAAACATCTTCGGCATCGGCTTTGGCGTATTCCACAAACACATCAAAGTAGCGATCGTCGTCAAAAATGCCCGTATCTAGCAGCTCATATTCCAGTTCATAACGGTTGCGGTTGCGATTGGTTTCAACCAAATCGTTGTATGGAAACTCTGCCTGGGGGTATTTATAAAGATACTTCATGTACGAATGAGTAGGCGTACTGTCAATGTAGAAATAGTACTCCTTTACATCTTCGCCATGATTGCCCTGGCTATTGGTTAATCCAAACAACCGTTCCTTCAGAATAGGGTCTTTGCCGTTCCAGAGCGCCAGCGTAAAACAGAGCAAATTATGGTTGTCGGTGATGCCGCCCAGTCCATCTTCGCCCCAGCGATATGCCCGCGATCGCGCATGATCGTGCGGAAAATAATCCCAGGCATTCCCATCAGAACTATAGTCTTCGCGCACCGTTCCCCACTGGCGTTCGCTCAAATACGGTCCCCATTTGTACCAGTCGGTTTTACCAGCGCGGGTTTGTTCGAGCCGTTGTTCTTCTGCGGTCATAGCTACTTCCTGAAGGTTAGATGATGCGGGTTAAATCTACTGGAGCGGCGTTGCCCTAAAAGGCTAGCGACATTTAGGACTAACGATAATTATTACGAAGCGCCAATGGGAGCACAAGCATGGTCAGCCCCGTACATAAAAGGCTAAACCCGACATAGAGTCCTAGCAACCAGGCTGCACCGATGGGCCACTGCTGCAAAATCAAAATCCCTAGAATAATCGCTACGATGCCACTGAATAACGTCCACCCCCAATGTGGTTCTGGACGCAGTTTGAATGCTGCAATCACCTCAAGAATTCCTTGAGCAAAAATAACCCAGCCAAAGGCTAAGGTGATCGTGAGTGCAGCCCCCAGGAGGTTGCTAAGCAACAAGATTCCGGAAATAATGTAGAGAATTCCAATAATTAGACTGAACCAGAAACCCCGTTGTTGGCGCGATTGAATAGCATGAACTGTTCGGACAATCCCTGCGATGAGAAAAGTCCAGGAGAGGACGCGCGCAACGGCGATCGCGGCAATGAACGGCTCGACGATCGCCGCAATGCCCAGCACCATCATCAAAATACCCAGCGCGATGAACCGCCCTGAGTTTTGTCTAACTTCATCAATCATTTCAGTTTTCATAGCAATTCTCCACCTAGCGTTGATGCTCTTAGTTTGCAGAAATTAGCCTTTATCTTTCAGTAAATTGCTTTATCCATACCTCTCAACAGAGATATATCTATGCCGACCATGCTTCTCGAAAATCAGCGTAGAGGGTCAGTCCACCATCAATAAATAACGTTTGTCCCGTAATATACGAGGCATCATCAGAGGCGAGAAATGCTACCCCTGCCGCCATCTCTTCGGCAGTTCCCGATCGCGCCATGGGAATATGGCTCTCGACCATGGCTTTCTTTTCGGGATGATCAATCCACTCTTGGTTGATGGGTGTGATGGTGGCACCAGGGGCGATCGCATTCACCCGAATACCTCGGGCAGCATATTCTAATGCTAATGTTTTCGTCAAATTTTCCATGCCGCCTTTGCTAATAGAATAACTTGCATACAACGGTCGAGGAATGATTTCGTGAACGCTGGAGACATTAATAATAATGCCCGGACGACCTTGGCTCAGACAATGCTTAATCATTTCTCTGGCACATAGAAATGATCCACGTAGATTGATAGATAAGATATTATCAAAATCTTTTGCGGTCACTTCATGAGAAGGACATTCTTTTTGAATTCCAGCATTATTGACCAAAATATCGAGACTCCCGAACGTCTCAATCGTCTGATTAAACATATTAAGAATGTCTTCTTCCTTGGAGACATCGCCCTGAATCAGTAGCGATCGCACCCCACAGCCTTCAGCTTGGCGGCAGGCTGTCTGCATTGCTTGTTCTTCGGTATCTTTGGCTTCTTTAACGCTCTTGCGATAATTAATCACAATGTTGCAGCCCTCTTGCGCCAAACGGATGGCGATCGCTTGTCCAATGCCTGAACTCGCGCCCGTGATCAATGCAGTTTTTCCAGACAATCCCTTCATGCTCACCATTCTCCAATGTATCGATTCATCCCACCCTATCTCAAATCAGAAAGCCAAAATCAGAAATTTTTAGAGTATTTTAAACCTGGTGAGCACTACTTAGATGTAGCTAGGATTACTTGACCTCTTAGATTAGAGCAAGAAAATATGAAACTGATATGAATTAAGCCAATCTTGCCGACATAGCGCTGCCTTTCTAAATTGGGCGGGCTGCTCAAACATCTTCTAAGCTTTGCCCCTGCGCTGGAGCTGCCCTGCTTCATCTACAGTTTGTTCAATTGCAACCTCCGTGATTTCTTGGACATAACTAATCTTGATTTCCTCAAGCAAATCAATCAGCAGTTTTTCAATTTCTTGTGTATTTTGTTCTTTCTGCAATTCAGCCACTAATGTGTCTCGAAAGCTTTGCACAAGTTGAGTGGCAATCTCAGCGATCGCCGGATCTTCCCAAATCTGCACCAAACTTTGATAAGCATTTGCAGATAGATTTTTTGTGAGTCGTTCTGTTGCCTGCTTAGGCAAATTACTGACACCAGGAACGTATTGCAGTTGTCGATATCCAGGCAGTTGATCAAATACGTGATGCAAATTGTAGTAAATAAATGTTTCTAGATCGGGCTGGATTTGAGGTAACACCTGGTGAACGACAATATCAGCAATGCGAATGACGATCGCCTTAACTTCATCTTGATCATTAACTTCCACATACTCTCTACGAAACTCTGGATAGAGTAACCACTGCATCACATCGCCCCGACGAATTGCCGCCTGCATTTGATCGATCGCTTGAACGCCAACCACTTCCGTTAATCCTTTGGCAAAAGCGATCGCAAAATCTCGCCGCGCTTCTGCTTGTAGAGGTTCTAAGCTAATTAAATCCACCTGCTGAAGTCGGATTATCACTGGAATGATTCGGAGCCATTGCCAGATTGGAATTAGCAAGAATAGGTCGTACCACCGTCTCAGAAAAGATTCTAGCCAGCTTAGCTCTGGATGACGACGACGAATTGACCGATTCCGAATAGCAAAGTCAACAGCGAAAATGACAATAAACGGCAGGTCAACCAGCCAAAAATAATCGATCGCCTGTCCAAATCGATTGACCTGACGATAGTAGTTTGCAGCCATTAAGGGTCGAATCTGCTGACTCCAGAATTCTAGTTCGGGTTGCCAACCTGCTTCAGCGAGATGATCCTGACTCCAGAAGCGATCGAACGCCACAAAAGACGATTCTGCACCTGTGCGCGATCGCAATTCCTGCTTAATAGTCTCCAGGGTGGAACTATCCTGTTTAGAAAAAGGATCATCTTGAATCAACAGTTGACTATACGATCGCAACTCAGACAGTGATGCTGCAACTTCTGGCGATCGGACTTCTGTTTGAGCCAGTTGCACTTCCAGCGCAGCGACACGCTCTAAATAACGTTGTGTTTCTGGATGCGGACAGATCCCTTTAATCGGATCATAGGTTTGTACTAAACTCGGTAGAACTTGTAAATAGAGCGATCGGGCACTCAAGTACGTCAGATCAAAAAACACCAGAGCTAAATTTAATACTGCCAAGACCGCAATCCAGCGCTGTATCCTGCCTTTGTTAATCACGACGTTTCCCCGATCGCTTGAACACCTCTCTGATCATCCAGTATTTGATCAGATTACTTCTGATTACGGACAACTCATACCAGCTTTCATTTGAGCTTCAGCCGCTTCTACTGCCGAAATTTTAGGGGCGATCGATGCAGATGCTTGATTGAGCGTGGCAGTATTAGGAATGGCTCCAACAGCTTTGTTTAGGTCGTTATATGCCGCCTCTAAATCTGCTGTTTTCGCATCTTGAGCAGTGCTAGCCGAGGCTTTAAGGTCAGCAAACGTTGTCTTGACCTGATCTTGCGCCTTTCTAAAATCACCGACTGTGGAACTAGGACTCATGCTTTTGAGCGTGGCGACTGCGGTATCGAATCTCGCTAGATTAGTACATACTTCCGCTTTCTTGTCTTGAGTTGACGGGGCAGGTCCACTCGCGCAACCTACCAGTAAAGACAGAGGTAGAGCAGCCAGGAAAAAACTAAATACACGATTAGACATTATAAAAAGCCTCAGTTCTTACAAAAAATCAACAAATAGAGAATCTATTGCAAATCTTTAACAGTTAACACACGAATTCTAGTCAACAGTTATATGAAACTCATAGGAAGAAGGTACCTGTGATTAAACGTAGGGGCGTTGCTGAATCCAGGGATGTAATTGCCCTCATCCCCAGCCCTTTTCCCTGGGGAGAAGGGAGCCAGATCTCTTGTCCCCTCTCCTTCTGGGAGAGGGTGAGGGTGAGGGCGGATTTTGCTGTTCATCTCTTTATTCAGCAACGCCATATTTTCTAGCTTTGAGAAGATAGCTTGAACCTGAAGCCGTCTATAATAATCCAGGGATTCTATCGTATAGCCCTACAAAGCCACATTAAGACACTCAAGCGTTGTGCAAACAAGATGCTTAAGCCCCTTGTCCTAGGCTGTTGGCGTAGTGCTATATGAATAAAATCCTGTGATTATACCTGTAACTGTCCTGATTAACTGAAGGAGTATTGCAATGTTTGATGAGCAAACGATTATTGAAGAAATGCTTCAATACATTAGCAATACGTTAGAGCGATCGCACGCAGCGTTTGGAGATTTGCCGATCTGTCCGTTTGCTCGACAAACACGAATGAATGATAAAATTCAGTTTCTTGTTCATCCGTTTGACTTCAACGATATTAGTTCAGACTCACTTTTAATCGCGACGCTCAACCAATTTTCCCGGACTCAGACCTCGGATGTGCTAGTAGTTATTCATCCGATGCGAGAGGCTTTAGACATGTCAACGTTCGAGCTTTATCTGAAGCAACTCAACGAACACTTGCATTCTGCACAGCTCGTTGCCTTTGGCGGACATCCTCAAGATTTATTTAATATCGAGGGCGTATTAACGAGACAAGACCCCTATATTAACTTCGTCGTGCAGTCGATATCGGAGTTGAAGCAGGCGACACAGCAACTGCTTAAGACTCACTACTACGATCGCTGGAGCGATGCCAATCTTAAGGCAATTAACGTATCTCGCTAGATGTGGATATTGGTAGTTTAGGGTTGCCGCTTGGCTTTCTGAGCAGATTTAAGCTCGCTCTACAAACTAGGGCGTTGCTAAATGTCAGTATGAATTGCCCTCATTCCCAGCCCTTCTCCCCAGGGAGAAGGGAGCCAGATCTCTTGTCCCCTCTCCTTTTGGGAGAGCTAGGGTGAGGGCGGATTTTGCTGTTCGTTCCTTTATTCGGCAACGCAGATTAGATCCTATAACCTTCATACAATTTCTCTGTATTCTGGTGGGCTATTACTGAGTTTCCTAGTTGCGATTAGCAGAAGTAATTCAGCCTAGGACTATCTAGATTAGGATTTGAGGGGCTTTGAAACGGCTCATAATTTTCAGTTAACGTTTAGGTGTTATTTGGATCAGGGGTTGAATGATGAAGCAGTATTTTTCAGATAGTGAATGGGCAACTTTATTGCAATCTCCTACGCAAGCCATCTTGACGGTCATCCTTGCAGACAAAGCTGATCCAGTTTCATTCCTCAAAGAAACACAAGCAGCCTTTGCGATCTTAGCCAGCGAACTACAGCGAGAGGATGTTCCCAGCGATTTAGTCACGTCAGTGATTGCCTCCTTAAATGAGGTTGCGGCACAAGAGCCACTTCAGGGAGAACTACCTTTCTCGAAGCAGGAGTTTGAGCTGCTGAGAACAATTCAGACCTTCGATAGTGTGTCGGACGGGCAAAAGCAGGCGATCGCTTACTTTAACCAGGTCAGCACTCTTCTGGTGTCTAAAGTACCAATGGCGCAGGCAGAAGAATTTAAGCAATGGATTTTAGCACTCGCCACTCAGGTTGCTAAAGCTGTTAAAGAAGACGGTATGTTTAGAATTGGCGGCGGCGGGGTCAGCCGCAAAGAATCTGATGCACTATTATCCATTGAGAATGCGTTGGATTTCAAGCTCTAGAGATGGCTTGAAAAGATAACGGTTGTTTTCGTGTTCTATTTAATTAAAAGCAAGGTATCAAACCATGACAGGATTTCTGATTTCTATTGTTGTGACCGCCATAAGTTTGTTGATTGTCTCTAAGCTGCCCACCGGAGTTGAGATTAATAGTCCGGTTAAAGCACTGATTGCAGGCACAATTATTGGCGCATTTAATGGACTTTATAGTTTGTTTCCCACTTGGTTCAGGGCAATTCCAGCGGTTCTGAGTCTGGGGCTAATTCCTTTTATTGGCAGCGTTATTGTTTTTGGTTTAGCAGCTTGGCTAGTCGAAGGTTTTCGGTTGAGATGGGGAATTGGTAGTGCCATTCTGGGGGCGATCGCCCTGTCAATTATTAACTGGATTCTATTTTCCATCCTAAATCAAACGGGCTTAGTCCCTGTTTAACGAATACCATTCAAAGCAACGTGAGTATGGCGAGTTCGTCATACTCACCAGACCTGTGATTTATGATTAATCCGCAGGGTTAATACCATACCACTTCTGATAAATCTCTCGATAAGTGCCATTTTCCTTAAGGGTCAAAATTGCTTGATTAATCGGTTTGCGGTAAGGGCTATTTTTCGGCATCACGATCGAATAAAACCGATCTCGGAACGGCGTACCCACAATCTCAACCTTACCGATGCCTTCATGGGAAGCATAGTAGAGTAACAAAGGACGCGATGCAACAATAGCATCAACCTTATTGCTCAGCAGAGCCTTAAAAGCCTGTTCTGGTTGGGGAAACTCTATAAGGTGCTGAATGTTTCGTCCTTGGAGATAATCAACGGCTTCGTTATCTGCAATAATGGCAACCCGACGATCTTCCAAATCATTCAATTCCCGAATATTGCCTTGAAGCTCTCCAACTGTGAGGGCGGTCGTGAGGGCAGCCGTGAAATATGCTACAAAAACAATTCCGACAAATATCCAAAATAACGCCACAATTCTACCCAGAACGCCTTTAGGCATTTCTTCAGATTGCGCTACGAGGGTTGTGATTGTCCACCAAAGTCCTTCAAAAATACCGGGTATATAAGATGGATGGTCAATGACTCCTTCCTCTAATCCTTCCTTGGGGCGTTCAAAATACCAGATGAGATGGGCTGGAATTAGCATGAGTAGTGCAGTAAAGCCCAATAGTTGCAAAATATTACTCGATAGGAAAGCGGCAAATAGACTCTGTAATAAGCCTGGTTTAGGCTGAGCAAGCACCATCATTTGCAGTTCGCTGGAGAGGATAGGCAGAGAAAAATCGAAATCCCGTTCTCGTTGGCTAGTGATGGCGATCGCGGCCCCTCCCAAGTCAGCTTGTCCTGAACGAATAGCATTAAGAATTTCGGGCACGTCTGGATAGGTCTTTATCACTGTCTGCCGTTGCAATTGCTCTAAAATACTCCGTCCGATGTCAGCACTAAACCCCACAATTTGCCCGTTTTCCTTAAAAGCATCCGGTCTGACGAGCCTGGTTGCAATTCGCAGTGGTGGATCGGTGCTTGGAACTGGAGAAGGGCTAGGAGAGGAAGGCGATGAAATGGTTAGAGAAGGCGAGGGAGATTGAGTATAAGCTGGGAATGCCGCCAGTAATAGGAGGAGCGCTAACAATCCTCCTATAAGACTTTGCAGGACTTTTGAACGTAATTGAAGATGCTTGCTATTTCTATACCGCCTGGTGCGACTGTTTTTCTTAATTAAGGAAGAAATGAGATGACGCTTTGCTTTCACAGTTTGTTGAAGTGACTCTGATATAGACTTTGTGTCTCTAAACACAGTATCAGAATTGGTTGCCTACACTTCATACAAATTCGCAATTTGTAATTTGGAAAGCGTTGCTTGGAAATACTTGTCCCAAAATTCCTTCTGGGCTTCTACTGCTAAACGTTAAGAGAGTCGTGAAGGATACTTGGGTAAAGTGGTGGTGAGCAGAAAACAAATTGCTGTGAACACCAGTGCAATTAGCAGTGAAGTTTGCATTCCTGAAGTTGCCGCTTCAAGGCTGATCGAGTGAATTAATGGCACTACTGACGGCGGTAATTTGCTGACCAGCACATCTTTCACTTCTTGTTGAGAAAGAGTTTGAATCATTTCTTGTAATTGGGTAATGAGTTGATTGCGATCGCTTACCGATAAGGTTTGACCCATCTGTTTGAAGATGTCGTCCACAATGTCTCTAGAGGCGAAAGATATGAGTGCTGTGCCGAGAATATCTCTGCCCAACGAACTGCCTAAGTTTTGCACCGGATTGTAAATTCCAGAGCCTTCTGGTTTCTCCTCGATAGCAGCAGCAGAGTAAGTGAGGCGGCTAATGTATGCTAAAAATAACCCTGAGCCGATCCCCATGATAATTAACCCCGGCATGATTTGGAATGAGGTGACATGAGGATGCAGGCTGCGATGAAGCACCACAATCCCAATGGCTAAAACCCCAATGCCGTTGTGAACGACGTATTTGGGCGGAAAGCGATCGCCCAATGCTAAAAACCTTAAAGTGACCACGACTACAATGATCATGCTCAGGTTATAAGGCATTACCGTGAGCGCAGTCCGAAATGGATTAAGTGACATGGCAATCGGCACAAACTGAAAGAGATTAAATTGCACACCTGTTACAACTAGCGTATGCATCATTGAGGCAAGCATTCCTAACACAAAGCCTCGCTTTCGCAAAAGTCCACCTCGCAGCAAAGAAGCCTTAGATTGGTCGGCTTGCCGTCGTTGCCAGAAGATGAAGAATCCCAAAAGAATCATACCCACGGCAATGAGTGTAGGCGCGATCGAGATGGCAAAGGGAGGAAGCACCACCCCCGCAATTGAAAACAGGCGCTTCGGTTCCCACCACCCAAATTCTACCGATAGGCTAATGCCCGTCAGGATGGAGCCAAGCCCTAAAAATGAGAGCAACCCGCCAATCCAATCGATCGGTTGCTCACTACGATTAATTAGCTTTGGCAGCGATCGCTTCAATATCCAGACCAGAATTAAGACAGCCAGTGAGGGCAAAAACGCCCAGCGCCAACTCAACTGTGAGGCGATAAAGCCACCCAGCAGTGCCCCAGACAAGCCTCCCAGTGCCGAAGCTACAATTAGCATGAGTGTGGCTTGCTCTCCAGACTTGCCCTCAACAAAGAGATCTACGACCGTCCAGGGGGTGCTAATTAAGGGAGTGGCAGCGACTCCCGTCACCAGCGAAAAACTGATAGCCAGCACTCCTAACGACGGACTTAGGGCTGTTAGCCCAATCCCGATGCCATAAAAAATTAAGCCCGTGAGAAATACAGGAGTTCGACCGTAGAAGCGGCACAGGTTTTCGACTGTGGGGGCAAAGGCAGCGGTAACCAGTGAGAAAAGCACCAAAATAGTTTGAATAGAACCGACGCTCGTATTAAAATCAGCCACGATCGCAGGCATGGTGGTGGGGATCACGCTAACGTTATATGCCACCATAAATACGGTCAACCCAAGTGTCCAAAAACCTTTCCGCCCTAATTGGTGTGTCTGCACTTGACTCATGTTGATACTCGGACGCAAAATACTCGGAAGCAAAAACAAAACGATGCGATCGGTTAAATTACTTTAAGCTCATTCACACAGAATTCCTCATTCACAGAATTCAAGAAGGTAGGCTATCTGAGTTCATCGTTCTGTTGCGTCGGCTCCCAAAAGAATGAGCGTAAACATAGGAGAAAACGCAGCCAAAGAGGAAGATTTGGCAGGTTAAGAAAATCCACAGCAACAGAATCATAACGCTACCGATCGCGCCGTAGGAAAGAAAGTGAGTGCCGATCGAGATGACGCTATTACTAACTAATTGCTGCAATCCAACTAGCAACGAAGCGGTGATCAGAGCCGCTAACCAGACATCACGCCAACCGACATAAACAGATGGCAAGATTTTGAACAAAACGCAGGTAGCCAGAGCCAGAATAAAGAACGATGAGCTAATCTGTAGCCCTTTAGATAATTGCAGTTCGTCAACTTGGATGAAAGAAAAAGTTTCTTGGAAGGTGGCGACCAGTTTGAGGATAGTTTTGATGGCGATACTTGAAATTAATGAAGCCAGCAGCAATACTGCAATTCCTAGCACCAACACAAAAGAAAAAAGTTTGTTAGCTGCATAGAAAAGCATCATCTTAGGGACTGATCCGACTTCAGACACTCGACTGGGCGATCGCCAAATTTTATTGACTGAACTTCTGAGAATAGCGAAGACTGAACTGGCTGCCCATAAGAGCAAGACAAATCCAATAATTCCAGCCCCAACACTATTTTCGTTCAGAGCAACTACGGTTTCTTGGATCAGCTTATGAACTTCTGGAGGCAGAAACCGCTCGATCGCTTCTTGAATCGATCGGGCTGCTTCCGTGTTGGGTCTAATCCATGCACCGATAATACTCAGGACGACTAACAGCATAGGAAACAATGAGAAAAGCGCAAAGTACGACAAAGATGCCGCCATACCAGGGCAATTATCTTGATCCCACTTTGTCCCAATTTGCAGCAGAAGTTGTGCTGGTTTCGAGGGCAGGATAGTAGATTTAATGTGTCGAAGCATCGTCGATTCCTTTAAAGGGTCATGGGCGAAATAGGTTCGATATCTGGATCGTATCCGCCGACCTGATTGGTGCGGAGCACCCAGACTGATGCCCCATATTCTAGAAAAACTTGAACAATTGTATCGCTTGCCTTGCGGGGTAGGAGCATTCGCCAACTGCCCAAGCCAGTCCAAAGGTTGCGGAGAGGATCATCTTCCAGGGTAGTGCCTAGGTTGAACTCGTTGGTTTCCCAATCGGAACGAGGCGCACCTAAAGGCTGCAATTTGCTGTATAGCTTTGCCTTTACATCTAAAAGTTGCTGGTAATTCTGTGCTTGGGCTGGGTGATTGGTTAGCCAAGTTTGCAACAGGGTTTGATTCGCATCGATCGCCTGAGACAAAGAGCGAATGCTGGCAAACAATGCCTGATTAGAATCCTGGGCGCAGTTATTGGCAGGTCCCACATAGGTGGCTCCGGTGCCATCGCCAATGCGATATCGGGCGGTCATTGCCTCTAGCTGACTCTCCATATTGCTGAGAGCCGATCGCTTCGTCCCGTTGATATCGAAAGTCCCCGTGAACGGCTCAAACTTAATTAGAATATCGCAAACTGGACGAATCCCTAGCCAACCGAACTGGCGATCGCCCATATACCGCGACCAGTGAATGGTTCCAGCCGTTAAACCGTCGCCGTTATGGGTATAAACCTGATGATATTGAATCTCGAATCGCTTCTCATCGCTAAGGGGATCGTGAACAACGGTTGCCAGTCCGTAGGAAAAGTGACCGAAGAAGATCGGAGTTGCCGCCGCAGGTTCTTTTTTGTTGCCACCAATGCCGCCGTAAACGTGGAGTAAGAGCGCGCGATCGCCAACTTTCCAATCATCGATCGCCGCCTGATTATCCTCGGTCTGACGATGCCCGACGCAGAGCACCGAGGAGATTCTGCCCTTCTGCTCCACTGCATTTGCCCAAGATTCTTGTCGAACATAGCGGTAGGAAGCTTTGTTGCCAAATACCACGCGATCGGGCTGGAGGCGAAATAGCGATCGGGGCGCGAGTGACTGCACCACAAAGTATCCATTAGCATCCTTAGCGCCGTAGATATACCACCCGGTTTCGTTCAGCGGAGATTGCTCTAGTTTGTGCGTTGTTGAAGGGAAACTACCGTAATTCTGAGCCAGAACTACATCAGGTAAGCGTACTGCTTCTGTCGCACCATCAAACTCGCGTGTGGCGATGTTAAAATGCTTGACCTGGAAGCGATCGGTTTCGGCGATCGGGCTTTCAAATCGCACCAATCCATAATAGCGTCCGGTAATCTCAGCAGGTTGCTTATAAATGTAGAGCGCCGTTCCGTTATCCGTTAAATTTTCTATCTCTATCTCTCCTTCCAACATGACGATGAAATCATCCGTAGGGCGAGATCCTGCCAGCGATTCTAGAGGTCCGACCTGTTGCCAGCGATTGAGTCGTTCGGGGTGAATGGTGCCGCCATATCGGCTGGAGTATTCGGCATCGACGCTGAAATTAACGTTGTGGGTGACGGCTCGTACCCATTGTTTTACCGTCGGATCATTCGCCCAACGCAACATCACCCGTTGCCCCACCAGCGACTCATAGCCTGGTGCCGCGTGATGCACTTCAAACCAAACTCCACGCAACCCACTACGTTCTGAAGGCTGGGGCAAAATCAGGCGACCCATCCAAGGGGCGATCGGGCGATACCATTGAGCATCGACGGTTTGATTTAGAGGGTAGTAAGTGTAATTATTAACGGCGGCTTGTTTATACAGTTCGTAATTGCTGAGCTGCCGATGATGGGGAGGAGCGGTAATCAGAAAATGACCCTGCAAGATTGAGAGGATAATGGCGATCGTATGTTGCAAATTGCTCTGACCATCGGGCAAAAAAGCGTTAGGGTCCATAATCCCGCCTGGAACCTGATGCCCGACTGGACCGAGGGAGATTTCACTAATCTTGCCCTTACGCAACGCCCGATTCCAGTAAGACAAAGGAAACCACTTGCGTCGTCCTGGAAACAAGATCGGTCCTAAACCTGCAACTCCATCCTTTTCGCCGACTAGATGATAAAGGTGCTCTAGTTTCAAAAATTGATTGTTGGCGCTCATGACACCGCCGAGCGAGATTACCTCAATATCAGCCCCCAATGCCCGTTTGAGATAAGGCGCTGTTGCCACCGACATCTGCGCTCCACCGCTGTAGCCAATTAGGGTAATAGGAGTACCATCACCCGATCGATAGCCCTGTTGAATTAAGCCGTTGTAGACGACCTGAGCAATGCCCTGACTGTAAATGGGACCATATCGCTTATCCGCAGATACAGCCACAACCCAGGCATTGCGAATGTTGACCATTAAGCCCAACAGCGCCATGGGATTTTCCCACCGCATTCTATCTGCTAACCGCCAGACCCATGCCAGAGGGCGACCTTCACCCAAACCCTGGTTAAACACAGAGTACAGCATCAATCCTTGCAAAAGCTCCATATCCTTGGGCAAAACGGGCTGGAGTGCCTGGAGAAAATCGACGATATCAGGCGTGTATGCCTCCCCCGACTGACCCACCCCATCAAGATAAACGATATAGCGAGAGGGGCGATCGCCCCTAGTACGACTCTTAATTTGGTCAGGCATAATCTGCCCCGGCATAGACGAAAGATGAGAGCCTCCCTGAGTGTCTACTTCATCGCCATACCAGCCAGCCCACCACCCCAATGCTTCTAAGGGAGCTAGCAGCCCAGCAAAAACCATTGCTACTATCCCAATCCAGGTGAGATCAAAGACCCAGCGTATCAGCCGGGGAAGGTTCTCATGCCACGTAAACAGGCTCAGCCGAATCGGACGCATCAGCAGGGCAACAATTAAAAATAGCAGGAGCATCCCCAGTAGAATTAGCCCCAGCCGAATCACCTGATGAACCCCTTGGAACCGATGCTCTAAGCGGACACTGAGACGCTCGGAGTCCTGAGAGGGAAGCTGGAGAGCGGCACTGGCTGATTGGGGGGCTGATTGAGGAGTCGCGTCGGCAATATCGGCTTCAAAGGGCTGGGGGATAGCCGCATCCGATCGCAATATCGACTCTGTAGCAACATCGCCTGCTGAGACTTTGACCGATCGCCCTGGATCAGATCTAAGCGGAGCCGATCGCGTTTTTGAGCCAGCCTGCACCACGTCTGCCAATTCTGACCGTTTATTAACTAAATCAACGCCTGCTACACTCTGCGTCAGTCGTCGTCCTAACTGGGCGATCGGTTGTCCAATGGTGCCCTCTAATAAATGCAGCGTAAACCAGCCAAATGCTACATAAGCAAAAGCATTGGTAGCCCCGACTTGGGCGATCGCGCTAACGCCTGCAACCATTGACAGCAAATGCCAGACCGATAATCCATTGAGAATCGGCACCCCTGCATACGGTAAAGCACCCAAAAAACTGAACATCAACGGCGCATAGCTCAGCCCCAGCGCATAAACTAAATCACGCCAAGGAATCTGCGTAAATCCGGGCAACCAACCGATTAGCCAGGTGCTAAACACTAGGAAAAAGAATCCGAAGACAAATAAAACTGCATTCAGCAACAGACTGACCACAAACCGGACTGGCTTGACCCGATTAATGAACAGAATAATACTCTGCCCCACTGCCAACGAAAGTCCGGCTGCTAAGACAACTAGAATTGCGAGAGTTTGCCCTTCTGGTAAGCCGACCAGTCTTCGGAATGCTGCTTGGCTCAGTCCAAATGATCCGCCAATCAAATCGCCAAATTGGGTGAGTAATTGGTCAGTCATTTTTTAGATCTCTCCGTTCATCAAGACTGCAACGCAACTCAATAATAAACCACCCTGTCGCAAGCAAACGTTTCCGAAGAGATGCAAAGTTACGGCGATTTTCTGATCACCTAGTGGCTTCCTATTATTTGTATTCATTCGTTGCTGACATTCAGCAACGCCGTAGATTACTCACACCGCTGCTGTGGTAATTCACATGGCGGTGATGATTTTTACGATGTCGTTAGGCAGTTCTAGCAAACTTCTACAGCATTATGAAACCAGGCTATTAACAATCGTCATATCAATAGCCTGAGTAGCGGTTTGGTTCCAGCGTTCCATAACGCGAGTACAATAACGCGAGTATTGGTGTGCTCTGTGGTTTTGTCAAAAAAGAAATTGTTCTATGTCAGCCACTCTCTAGCGGGTGTTGAAGCAATGCTCAACAAATTTTGCTGCGCTGCTGCAATAGGACCTACCGTACTAGTTCCGCTGCTTGCTGACGAAGTGCCACATCTTCCTCTAGACCATCCCCACTCCTCAACCCCCACAGAAACTTCTGAACCAGGTTGGACATTTCCCTTCCCCAGATCTACCAACGTCACGGCAGTAGCCCCCTGGAAAGACCCTCTGTAGATGGGCTGCCCCTTTGCGTTGGTAGAAGAAAACGTCAGAGTAGACACTTGCGGAGGCTGCCCTGCTTGCTCCCAGCGAATTTGAGTAAACTTGCCGTTTAGAAACTGGGCGTTATAGTTCCGTCCGTTGTTCATTCGTCCAGTGCAAGAGAGCTGCTGAGCCGCGTGAGCGGGAGAGAACGCTGCATTGGCAACCAGTAGACTTGTACCTGTTAATACAGATGCGATCGCGCGTTGCATAAACTTCAAAGAGATTGCATTCATGTTCTTATCCTCACTTGTGTTCTTTTCAAAAAACATTACCCTCTAAAATGTACTCCCTAAATCAGTCGTTTGCTCCATGTATTAGATTAATAATTTTGTAATAGTCTGAAATCGTTACCGTGGTGACCATGAGCTTTGCCGCATATATTAGTGCTATTTGTGTAGGAACAATGTTGCTTAAGCTTCTCGAAAAACCACGAGTGCATTTTGCAACCTTTTGTAGGTTCGATAGCGGTGATACAATTCACGATTTGTGAAAAAGAAGAGAGAAATCGCTTCCCACAGAAGCACCCATCCGCTGATGGAAAGTCCTTCTACCAAAGTAGATAGCCAAATAATGTCTGCAACTTTCTCCGAAGCCACCGCCGCTACCCCTAGAAAAAGAAAGCCAAATAGAACAAACGAAAATATTCGAGCATTGATCTTCTTGCGCTCTTTTTTGAGCAAGTACAGTTTGAAGGCAAAACTGTTCCCTAAACCTTTCCGAGATTCTTCCTCTATCCGTTCATCATAGTTTTCTGCTGAAACGGTGAAACAGAGTTCAATAGAATATTTCCATGGAACTTCATCGGAGCTTCTTTCCAGATAAGCCGCCAGGTCGGGATCGATATCTCGACGTTTGAAAGGAGCGGGGTCCCAATCACTGAAGATATCAGCATAATGAGCTAGTCCAACCTCGATCATGTAGAGATTCGTAGCCGCATCTATTGCATAATTCTCACTGAAAAGCTTATCTTTCTCCATTATTTTGTTCATGCTTCTGAATGAAGCTCCTTTGAAGTCCCTTGGTTCTCAGTCTACCGACCCACCAGTTGCAGAAAGGTTAGGTTCTAGGCAACGAACTGGCGATCGCTCGTCGGGCTACCAAAGCAGCAGTCAGTAGCGATATACCGCTCATGAGTAGACTAATTCCGACATATAGACCAATCAGCCAAAGCGCACTGGAGGGAAAGTGATTCAGCACCAGAATGCCCAGAATCAGCGTCACAACTCCGTTCAAAGCCACTAGCCAAGACATTCTATGTCCCGCCCGGTTGGTGAACGCCATGATGATGGTAAAAATACCTTCGACCACGAACAGAATACCAAACGCAAGGGTTAGCGCTAGCACTGCGGATACAATATTAAACAGAATATAAATGCCCGCAATGGCATAGAAAATACCCACAACCAAATTCAGCCAGAAGCCTCTAACTGGTTTGGACTGAAACGACTGAACAATCATCACAATGCCACTAACCAGGGTTAGCCAACCCATTACAGAAGTGAAGAATGCTGAGGCAATAGTTGGCGATATAATCGCCAACACGCCCAGAATAATTAGAGCAATACTGAGGGCGATCACCCAACCCGTCGATTTTTTGATATTTACATGAGATTCAACATCAGCAGTCATCATAGTAGTCACCTAGTTGTTTGGAATGAGTTTACTGTCTGCAAATCAATAAACCTGTAAAAATCAATAAATCTTGTCGATCGCCTTTTCTAAATGCGCTCCGCCTCAACCAGGCGCTCCGCCTCAAGCTCTGGATGTCCGCTCGGCACTTCGCCGGGAACGTAGCGGGGCAGCCGCCGAGACGGAACAATGACAAGCAGGGAGATAGCCGCCAGTATGAAAAACGAGAGCTTCAGCGCCCGCAATCGTGCAGCGGCATTAATTCGGATTGCTTCGTTAACCTGTTTGGGTGTAGCGGTGGTGTTTGCCATGACGCTATTGAGGCGATCGTTACTGACGAAGGTGGCTTGGTCAAGGTTGACCTGGGCGACCAGTGCAGGTGGAATGGTGGGATTGTCTATCAGTCCGCGCTGAATGCTAGCACTAAGAATGCCCACCACGAGCGCCCCCGCCAGGGCTGTACCCACTCCAGCAGCAAGGTTGTTGACTGTGCCACGTAACGCGCCCACATCAGCGGCGAGTTCCTTGGGCGAGGCACTGACTAAGACATTAAACAGCAGCGTCACTAGAGAACCCTGCCCTAATCCGACCAGGATGAGTCCGAAAATCACCAGGATATTGCTCCACTCGTTGTTGATGACAATAGCGAGTACGACCATGCCAACAGACACTAATATGAAGGCGTAGCGGGCAATTTGGCGGGGGGTGAGGCGATCGAACATCCGCACGATCGTAATAGCTGCTGCAAAGACTGCCAACTGGTAGGGAATCATTGCCACAGAGGTCTGAAAGCTGGTTTTGCCCTGCACCATCTGAATATAGAGCGGCACTAAAAAGGTGAGGGCGTTGCCGAGAATCACGATCGCCATCATGGAGTAGACAGCGGCTCGTTCTTGCGGCGAATCGATCACCTCTAGCGCCAACAGTGGCGTTTGCTGTGCCGCTTGTCGTCCCTGTGTCCAGGCAAGAAAGAGCTGAACGCCGATGGCTCCTAGAATGATCAGGATCGGTGCTGGAGATACCCCAATCACCGTGAATGGTGCCGCAGTCTTGGCAGAGAGCAGCCCCCAGCTATTGAGATTGTTAAAGCCCACGCTGATCAGAATAATTGCTGCCGCTGCTAAGATTACGCCGATTCCGTCGATCTTGACGTTAGGTTGTTTGGCGATCGGCTTCAAGCGCATACTCAGCACAAGCACAACAGCAGCAAAGGGAATAATGATGCCGAACGCATAGCGCCAGCCGATCCAGGTGCCCAGAGCGCCCGCCAGGAAAAACGCGGTCACGGTGGTAATCGCCTGAACCGCACCCAGAATACCCAGAGCTTGCGCCTGCTGTTTACCCTTGTAGTTGTTAGCAATTAGCACCACCAGCGTTGGCACGATCGCAGCGGCGGCAAGTCCAGCCAGAAGTTGAGCGACGATCATTGCCTCAGCGCTGGGGCTAAAGGTCATCATCACCATCGCCACCAAAAGCACCACCGTTGCGATACGAAATACATTCAGTGAACCAAACTTTTGTCCCAGTTTGCCACCTAGCATCACGAACCCGGCAACCGCCAGCGAGTACGCCACGATCGCCGTTCCTACAGTGGTCGGAGACGTGTCAAATTCATTAACGATGTTACCGATAGAAACGGGTAACGCATTAATGTTGAGAGACATTTGAACTTGACCCATACCGATCACGACCATCGGCAGCCACGAGGCTTTGGATTCATCTTCTACAGTAGTGTTAACAACAGATTTTGCAGTCATAGGATTTTATAGCTTGAATTTTGTAATCTGATTAACCGGAATCATTGCTTATTAACCGGGATCATTGCAGTCCAGTACCTGTTAATTCGCAGGCTGCGACGCGAATAAATTTAATCCCAACTGTTGTGAAAGGAACTGAGTTACAAGCTGACCTTTAACACTGTTCCCAGCAGCATCAAGGGGCGGCGCGAACGTTCCCAGCCCACCCTTTCCAGGGGAAACCGTGACCATACCGCCACTCACGCCGCTCTTGCCAGGTAGCCCAGTTTCGTACAGCCAATCACCAGAATTTTCATAGAGTCCGGCGGTTACCATCACTGCTAAAACGTGTTGGCAGTGAATGGGATCAATAATTCGTTCTCTAGTGATGGGATTTACGCCTCCGTTTGCCAGGGTTGCCGCCATCACTGCTAAATCTTTGGCGGTGACATTTAAAGAGCATTGTTTGGTATAAACATCGGTTGCCTCGACGGGATCAAAGAAGATGCGATCGTAAGCTTGGAGCAATTTGGCGATACCTGTATTCCGCTGATTGGTGGCAGCTTCAGATTGATAGACTTCATCGTTGATGGTGAGAGGTCTGCCTGCAAAGCGAGATAATTCATTCTGAATAAACTGCCACTTAGCCGCCGCTGTTTCTCCGGGTGCCAGACTGGTGGCGGCGATCGCGCCTGCATTCACCATTGCATTACTCGGTCCCTCGTTGATTTGCTCAAGGGCAATCACCGAATTAAAGGGCAGTCCGGTGCTGTTAACCCCTAGCTTGTTGCGCGCTTCATCCTCACCGATCGCCTGACAAATGAGGGCGAACACAAAGGGCTTGGACACGCTCTGGATTGAAAACTCATAGTCTGTATCTCCAGCGGCATGAACGGCACCGTTGCTCCCCACAATGCACAGCCCAAAAAGCTGACTCGACACTTTAGCCAGAGCGGGAATATAATCTGCAACCTTGCCCTCATCAACAGACTTGAAGCGATCGTGCGCTTCAGTCACCAGCGCTTGCACCAGATCGGTAGGTGGCAAGTGACCCGTTGATACAGTCGAACGTATGCCGATCTCATTGACTGGGATTCGCGTGTTCATAGATTATTACTTCTTTTCTGCTATTCGCTTTTCTGCTCTTAAGTTCAACGTCCCAGTTGCGTTCTTAAAGTGATTTGCTTTTTAGACTAGAGCAAGAAGATATGAAACTGATATGAAGAAGATATTTGTTACAGCTAGTCCGAGTTGCGATGACCCGTGACCTGGTAAAGCAACAGCAATGCCACAACCGCTCCCACTAATCCGGCAGCGATCGCATTCACCATGGCTTGCACCGCAATCATGTTAGAAGGAGAAATCATTGCCCCCTGTGCCACGGTTGATCCGACTTGATTAGCAGTAATCACGGTAGCACCCTGCGGCAATCTCAACATTGTGAATGTCAATTCACCGACTCGTAACAAAGCGACTATGACGGCGATCGTCATAATCCCAATATTGGCGATTAGTCCCCATTTGACATCTCGAATGACTTGAGCTTTTGCAGGGCGACGATCCCGATCTTCAAGCCTGTTCGCCAGTTGCGTGTAGCGGAAACACCAATAAATACTGAAGAGTAGAATGATTAAACAGGCGATCGCCAGCCATAAACCACCTGAAAACCCGCCTGGTTGTTGCTGTCCCGGTTTAGACAAAATATTGGCAACCACCACTAAGATCGGAATGAATCCTAGCAAAGATTGCAACGCGAAGCCAATCCAGCCTAACCAGCGAAAAGAACGGGCAATTTGTTGGGGAGTCGAGCTTGATGCTTCAGAATCAAGAAAGTTAAACATAGAGGGGGGTTCCTGTAGAAAAACTATTGAAGTACGAGACGAAATTGTAGTGTTGAGGCGAAATAAAAATATTAAATGGGTTCTATCAATTGAGTGTCCATGACAATCTACAAAACTCTTTAAATTATTTGGTCTACAAAATACGATCGCACCTAAGCTGAAAAAGTGCTAGTAGAGATACTTAAAATATCATGATTTTTGTAACCGGAGCTTCTGGGAACGTTGGAACGGCGGTTGTTAGATGTCTCCGCGATCGTCAGGTTTTATTTCGCATCGGAGCACGACAGCCTGGTGTTTCTGACGATGGTGTTTCTGGCGATGGTATTTCTGACGATGATATTGAGGTTGTTCCATTTAATTTTCTTGATGCAAGCACCTTCCGATCGGCGGTACAGGGCGATGATACCTTAGCAAAACTTTTGGGACATTCTTCTCGCAAGATGCGCGACTATATCCGAGATCACCAAAACTTGTGGAAATGTTTGCCAAACGTCACCGGATTGCCATAACGATAGGTGATGATATGTTTCAGGTCATAAATAACGTTCATGGCTCTCCGGGTCAAAAGTCGCTGGCAACCTGAATGCGTCCCTGACGGGCTGCTGCCACCAACTGATCGTAATCGCGCTCGGTTTGATCTGCATAAGCGTGAGCAAATTTTACTAATGCGTCATCCAATTCCTCATTCTTGCCGATATAGCCTGATAGCATTGCCGCATCCCCCGATTTGGCATGAGCCAGTGCCAATGCCCAGCCACATAAATTGCAGTAGCTAGGCAGCCCCGCTACTCGAAACTTATCAGGTTCAAGCTTCACTCCTCCTTTCATATCCCGTAATTGGCGGATGTAGTAATGAGTGTCATCTAGCTTACCCCAACCCAGTAAAATGTCAGGCGCACCCTGAATCAGGCGCTGCCCGATCACAATCCGATGCCCATGATGATCATCGGGCAAGGTATGACTCGATAAAACGCCAGAATAGGGAGCCAGCACCGAGGGCTGAGCTTCCTTGATTTGCAAAAACAGCGGATCGCTCAGATCTTTGCCTTGCAAATAAATAACCCAGCAGCGAGTCCCCACACTGCCCACGCCTACCACCTTTCGGGCAATGTCTAAAATCTGATAGTGCGATACTAGGAAGCGGCGATCGGCACCTAGAGAAGCGAGATAACTCTGCATTAAGGGTTCCATGACTTCGGCAACGGGTAGCCCATTACTCAGGGTTTCTGCCCGCACCACGAGGGGAGGCGTTTCGATAATGTGGTGCTGATTGTCAACCAGGTCGGTCGTTTTTTCTAGTACCTGAAGATGTCCATGCTGGCGTGCTTTCGTGGCGATCTGGATCGCTTTTTTCTGAGATGTGGGGGGCAACTTCTGGAGAATCTCGGCTTCGTCAATATCGACGTACCACAAATCCAGGTAGCCCAGGTCGGCGTACTCCTGTAGGTGTTGACGGTAAGACTGCACCACCGATCGCACAGCGGTTTCACAAAGAACGCGGTCTGCCCCCAAAAACCGCCCTGCGACAACTGCACTGGCAACCAATCGCTTCAAGTCCCATTCCCAGGCTCCTGGATAAGTTTCATCAAAATCATTGATGCCAAATACTAATTTGCGCTCAGCGGAAGCAAACACACCAAAGTTAGACAGATGCATATCTCCGCAGGCTTGTACCGTTAAGCCTGTGACTGCGGCGGGGGCAATATCTTGAATCATGATCGCTGCTGAACCTCGCAGGAATGCAAAGGGAGAAGTCAGCATCCGGGCATAACGGATAGGCACCAGATCGGGCAGACGGGTTTTTGCTTGCGCTTCTAAAATGGCGATCGGGTCTTCGCGGCGATCGCCAGGCTGGTAGGTTGCCTGATCAGAGCGTTTTACTTTTTTACGCAAGGCTTTTCCGGCTGCTAAACGCTCTGCCACGGAAGGGCGATCGGTCTGAGGATGCATAGAGGAACGACTAGGAAATTGATTTTCTGTCGGTGAGATTTGCATTGATGCTCAAAGGAGAGGCGGTTTTAGAGTAGTTGAAATAGATTAAATAACTTGAAATCAAGTCCATTTACGGCTTTGTTAAGGCTACGCCGATCATGTTTAAGGCTACGCCGATCATGCTAAATTGACGATTTTAGAAATACCTGAGATTTATTTTCCTCTATTTTCTTGAGAAAGTATATTAAGTTTAGAAATTGCTACCTTTAGATTCATCATCAGGGAGTTCTGAGCCTTTCTGAATCAGGAGTCACAGCAAATTCTGAATATCGATGAATTTGCAGCCTGTATTAGCACTACTCTAGATCCTGAAGTCCTTGGCTATTTATTATGCGTCCGCCACCCCTACTCCAGCCATCCTCCCAACTGTGGCAAGCTCTGAATAACTCTATCCTGGTGCGCTACATTCTGCTGTTTAGCTGTGGCTGGATCACAGTGTTACTGATTAATTATTTTTATGGCACGATCGCCCTCTTTACCGCCGCTGGCATCTTCGCGGCTCTCTTAAACTATCCCGTGGTTTGGCTATCGCGTTATCTCCCTAGAGGACTGGCGATCGCCCTCACTTTTATTACTGCGATCGCCTTACTGCTGGGGTTAGTGGCGATCGTGGGGCTGCAAGTCATGAGTCAGGGAGAAGGGTTGATTACCCATATTGGCGATATATTTAATCAGCAAAACTCCGTGCCGTTCCCAGATCTTCTGAACTCATTAGATATCAGTAAAACAATTGGCACGCTAAAAACTAGTTTAGCGACGAGCTTAAGTGTAGCGAAAAGCCTCTTTTCTAACCTTTTTATTGGCATGTTTGGGACGGTCATTAGTTTGTATATGCTAATTGACGGCGAAAAGGTGTGGCAGATATTTCTCAAGCTGATCCCGGTGACTTACCGCGATCGCTTTGCCAGAACTTTTCAGCAAAGCTTTCTAGGATTTATCCGAGGGCAACTGCTGTTAATGCTGTTTTTAGCGACGACGACTCTCCTAATTTATCCTTTTTTGGGGGTAAACAATTCCCTAATTTTGGCAGTCATCATTGGCATTATCGACGCGATTCCTGGCATTGGAGCGACGCTTGGAGTCATCGTCGTCACCTTTTTAGTCTTCACCTCTCAGGGTAGCGCGATCGCCCTAAAAGTTTTAGTAGTCTCTATTGTGCTGATTCAAATTCAAGATAACTATGTGCGTCCTAAAGTCATGGGAGATGCACTAGAACTCAATCCAGTCATCCTGTTTCTTGCCCTGTTTATTGGTGAACGGGTGGCTGGATTGTTGGGAGTCTTCCTTTCAATTCCGATCGCGGGTATGATTGCCCTCTGGATGCAGCAGTCAGAGCCGGAAAATTTAACGCCATCGCTGAAAGAAGCTTCAGAAAATTCAGAATGATAAAGTAGTCAAAATGAAGAGGTAGTTAAAACAAGTAAAAACAACGAGTAAAAATATTGTTGGGGAGTAGCAATAAAATAACGTCCCGATCCGCCCCCTAAATCCCCCAATTCTGGGGGACTTTGAAAGGCTCGGAAGTCCCCCAGAAGTGGGGGGTTTAGGGGGCTAGAAAGCTAGCGCATCCCATTGGGACTTTATTTCAATGTAGATCCCTTGGCTTGCATTCTTGACCAGTTGCTCATTTTTTCAGCGCAAGGTATTTTTCATGCCGATCGCCCTTCGCCGCCGCTTCATCACTAATGTCCCTTTGCGTTGGGTACTTACCATTCCGTTTGTGTTACTAACGGTTGGAGCTACGACACTGGTGGGCTATTTATCCTATCAGAGCGGGCAGGAAGCCGTGGAAAATCTAGAGCACCAATTAGTTGCACAGACAAACGAGCGGGTAACGCAGCAACTCAAGATCTCTCTACAAACACCTTTATTAATTAATCGTTTGAACGTGGGGGCAGTGAATCAAGGACAACTTGATCTCCAGAATATTCCAGCTTTGGATTCTACTTTATTCAATCAGTTGCAGCAATTTGATCCGGTATCGTCGATCCTGTTTGTCAGCCCTCAAGGCACTTTTAGATTTGTTGAACGGTATCCAACTTCGTACTTGGGCATCGCCGATCCGCCTCGTCCCGATCAACTACGGATTTATAATCTGGATAGCCAGGGCAAACGGGGGCAACTCGTCTATGTTGAGAACCACCTGGATGTTCGCCGCGATCGCCCCTTTTATCGGCGAGCGGTGACAACGGGCAAACCGGGCTGGAATCCAATTTCTCAGTATGGTTCTACTGAAGAACTCACCTTAGATGCCTCCCAACCTGTTTACGATCGCCTGACAAAGCGCCTGTTGGGAGTTTTTGCAGTCCACATCCGCCTAGATTATTTAAGTGAGTTTCTTCAGAGCCTAGATATCAGCCGATTTGGTCAAATTATCATCATGGATCAAAGCGGTGCCTTAGTCGCCACGTCTACCCGTGAGCCACTCTATAAAGTTGAGGGCACAGGAATAAATAGCCAGTTCAAGCGACTGCATATTGCTGAAAGCGACAATGCTTTAACGCGATCGCTGGGTAAGTATTTGCGCGATCGCTCAGGTCGGTTGCGATCGTTAGATCAAACCCAATATCTAGAATTTAGATACAAGGGTGAAGTGCAATATGTAAAGATCATGCCTTTCCAAGATCAATACGGATTAAATTGGCGGATTTTGACAGTCATTCCAAATTCCCATTTCACCAGATCTATCCAGAACAATAAGGGCATCACGGCTTTGCTCTGTGTGCTAACTCTAGGAGGGGCGATCGCCCTGGGATTGTTTGCGGGCAATCGCCTCATCGCCCGCTTTGCCCAATTAAATAGAGCCAGCCGAGAATTAGCCGCAGGTAATCTTGATCAACGATTGCCCACCGATCGCTCAATTAACGAATTGAACTCTCTGGCGCAGACGTTTAACCAAATGGCAGACCAACTGCAACAGTCCTTCAAGAGTCTCAAAACAAACCTGGCAGCATCAGAGGAAAAATTTACCATTATTTTTCGCTCTAGCCCCGATCTAATTACCCTGACAACGTTAGCAGAAGGACGTTGTATAGAAGTCAATGACAACTTTCTTAGTTCGATGGAATATACGACTGAAGAGGTGATCGGACGGCGAATGGAGGATCTCAGAGTTTGGGATGATCTAAACGTTCGTACTCGTTTCCGCGAAACCCTTCAACAAGAAGGTTCTGTCCACAATCTTGAAATCCTAGCTCGGACGCGAACCGGACACCTTAAAACCTTGCTTTTGTCTGCCGAACTGATTGAAATCAGCGGCGAAATTTATATATTGGGTATTGGTAGAGATATTAGCGATCGCGTGCGTATTGAAGCAGAACACAAACAAGCAGAGGATGCGCTGAGACAAAGCGAAACTCTCAATCGCCTGATTCTAAATGCCCTACCAGATTTAATAATTCGGATGCATCGAGATGGAACCTACTTAGATATTAAGCCCACGACCGCCTTTCCCACGGGTCTTCCGAATTTTGAGGTAGGACAAAACATTCAAAATATTTTGTCGCCTGAAGCAGCAAAACAGCGATTAGAGGCGGCAACTACAGCCTTGCAAACCAGAGAAGTACAGGTCTATGAATTTTCACTTTGGGTTGAAGGACGGCACCTGTGGCAAGAGGTCAGAGTGATCCCACTCGACACCGATGAAGTGTTAGTCGTACTGCGAGATTTAACCCAGCGCAATCAGATGGAAGAAGCTTTGCGCGCCAGTGAGGATCGGTTTCGTCAATTAGCTGAAACTGTGCGGGAAGGATTTTTTGTGTTTGAAACAGAATCCTCTCACTATTCCTACGTCAACCCTGCCTATGAAGCCATCATGGCAACTCCCTTCCAAACTCTTTACCAAGGAATGTTTCACTGGCTTAACCATATTCACCCCGACGATCGCGATCGCATTGAAGAAGGGCTACGGCGGGAAAGTCAAGGCGAAAACTTTGATGAAGAGTATCGCTTTATTCGCCCAGACGGTGAAATCCGTTGGCTGCGATCGAAAGCATTCCCACTCCAAAATGAGATCGGAACCGTCGTTCGGGTAGTGGGCACGGTGGAAGATATTCATGATCATAAAGTGGCTGAACTGGCATTAAAACGAGCAGAAGATCGTTACAGTCGCGCTACTCGTGCCGCCAAGGTTGGGGTGTGGGAATGGAATTTACGCACCGACGAGTTTTATCTAGACCCAAATCTCAAGGCACTACTCGGATATGCCGACGCAGAGATTCGCAACGAGATTGAGCATTGGATTATGCTTGTGCATCCTGACGATCGACCGCTGGTAATAGCAGCGGCGCGAGATCATCTAAACGGCATCACTCCTGAATATGTCTTTGAACATCGGATGATTCATAAAGATGGGTCGATTGTCTGGATGCTGGTGCAGGGTCAATTGCTAAAAGATCAGTATGGCGCTCTAGAACGATTGATCGGCACGAATACTGATATTACCGAGGCAAAGCACCGAGAAACAGAACGCCACCAAGCAGAAGCTGCATTGCAGCAAAGCGAGGAACGTTTCCGTGAGATTGCCCATACTATTAACCAATTATTCTTTGTGCGATCGGTGGCTACAGGCGAATATCTTTACATCAGTCCGGCATACGAAAAACTGTGGGGATATAGCCTCGAAAGCCTCTATCAGAGCCCCGACTCCTGGCTAGACAGCGTTTATCCTGAAGACCGAGAGTACGTCATTCAATTTGGGCAGCAGAAGGTTCATACGAGTCAGGCTCAACACGAGTACCGGATTATTCGCGCTGATGGAGCAGTGCGGTGGATTTCGACAGAAATTTCAGTGGTGCGTGATGAGGACGGAACGCCGCTGCGATTTGTGGGGTTAGTCGAAGATATTAGCGATCGCAAGCAGTCCGAAGCCGCGCTCCAAGAAAGCGAGGAGCGATTTCAGGAGATTGCTCAAACCATCAATCATGTCGTCTATGTGATATCAGTCGCCACAGGACAGTATCTCTACATCAGTCTGGCTTACGAAAAACTATGGGGCTACTCCTGCGAAAGCCTCTACCAAAATCCAAAATCTTGGCTAGATCGAATACATCCTGAAGATTTAGAAGGTGTTTTGCAGGTGATGAGCCAGTTATTTTCTGGCAACCAGATGCAAATGGAGTACCGCATCATTTGCGCGAATGGCGAAGTTCGTTGGGTCAGATCAGAATCTTTGATTGTGCCCGACGCGGACGGAAACCCTTTACGAATTGTGGGGCTGGCAGAAGATATTAACGATCGCAAACAAGTCGAAGCCGCGCTCCAGGAAAGCGAAGAGAGATTTCGTAGAGCGTTTGATGGTGCCCCCATTGGAATTTCTCTGGTGACACCAACCGGACAGTTTGTGAAGGTCAATCCTTTCTATTGTGACCTGGTTGGGTACACCGAAGCAGAGCTATTAACACTCACCTTTCAAGACATCACGCATCCAGCCGATTTAGAAACAGATGTTGAGGCTTTTCAGCAGATGATGGCAGGTGAAATTCGTTCATTTCAAATGGAAAAACGGTATATCACGAAACAAGGAGCAGTTGTTCCAGTCATCATTAATACTGCGCCCATTCGAGATCAAAGTGGACAAATGCTCTACTGTGTCGGACATACTCAAGACGTGCGCGATCGCTTAAAAGTTGAGCGCATGAAGGATGAATTTATTTCGGTAATTAGCCACGAACTACGCACCCCCTTAACCTCTATTCGGGGTGCCCTTGGCATTTTAGAAACAGGGGTTTTGAGCGATCGCCCCGAAAAAGCTCAACACATGCTGCAAATCGCCATCAATAATAGCGATCGGCTAGTCCGCCTCGTCGATGACATCCTGAAGCTAGAGCGATTAGAGTCTGGTAAAGTCCAACTGATCATGGAACAGTGTCAAGCCACAGACCTGATGCAGCAGGCAATTAATAGCGTCCAGGGTCTTGCCGATCAAACAGGGATCACCCTTTCCCTAACGCCTTTGTCTGCAACCTTGTCTGCCGCCCCCGATGCCATCACTCAAACCCTGACCAACCTGCTGAGCAACGCCCTCAAATTTTCAGTATCAGGCAACATGGTTTGGCTCAAAGCTGAAATTTTGATTGGGCAACAGGAAATAGAGAATGGCGCGTCTAATTCCTCTGCCCGCTCCTTTCTGCTCCCTTCTCCCTGCATTCTTTTCACGGTTAAAGATCAAGGGCGTGGCATTCCCCAAGGCAAACTCGAACTCATTTTTGAACAGTTCCAGCAGGTCGATGTGACCGATTCTCACAAGAAAGGCGGCACTGGATTGGGGCTGGCAATTTGTAAAAAGATTGTGCAACAACACAGTGGACAAATTTGGGCAGAGAGCAATTTAGGCGAAGGAAGTACCTTTTATTTTGCGTTGCCATTGAGCAGAGAGGTTGAAAATAGCTAGATGTCTCCCACTAAGCAAATTCTGATTGTAGACGATGAGGAAGATATTCGAGATGTCGTGCGAATATCGCTAGAGGAATTTGCAGGTTGGCGAACGATCGCGGCTACATCAGGTGTTGACGGCTTACAGCTTGCCAAAACTGAAGCCATAGATGCCATTTTACTAGACATATCAATGCCAGATATGGATGGGTTTCAGATGTGCGAAGAACTGCAAGCCGACCCTCAAACTCAAGATATTCCAGTGATTGTATTGACCGCTAAAGTGCTACCCAGCGATCGCCAGCGATTTGTAGCGCTAAACGTTGCAGGTGTGATCACAAAGCCTTTTGACCCAGTCATCATTTGGAGGAAGGTTGCGGAAATTTTAAGTTGGACTGTTTGACACTCCCCGCTCTAAAGAGACGGGGATTCTTCAATCTACGAGCCAACTTGCAGAGACAGGTTTTCACCTGCCAATGTAGAGGTCGATTCTCCTGAAGTGTTGCTCATGTCTAGCATGAAGGTTCCGACGTGCCCCG
>JBBRCV010000015.1:0-43997 GCA_038204505.1 Elainellales cyanobacterium | reverse complement strand
CCAACCCCAGCGGTAAGTAGTTAGGATGCAAGCCTTGCTTTAAAAGCACATCTTTGATCACCTCAACTTGAGGTTCATGAGCGATTTCTGGGAAAGGATACGAGCCACTGTGCGGCGGTTCGGTGGGATCATCGGCAGGTTTGCCATGAACTTGATAAAGCTTTTCAGCTTCAGTGTAATAAGGTTCAAAGTCTTGATAGTTTAATGCCCAGGCTGGAGAAACGCCATCTTTATGTTGCACTCCCTCAAAATCTCGTTCTCGCATCCGCATGAGAACGCCGCTGTAGATTTTGGTATTGCCTCCCACACAATAGCGAGTCTGTAAATTGAACGGCTCTCCCTGGTCGTCATACCATTGTTCGGGTGAATGAAATTGCTCTTTCTTAAACACCTCTGTATCGACTAGCTCTGAGCTTTCTTTTGCTAGAAATTCCCCCTGTTCTAGAACCAGAATTTTCTTACCTGTTGGAGCTAATTTATGCGCTAATGTACCTCCACCTGCCCCAGTGCCAATAATAATGACATCATAGTGCTGATCATCAATAATCATAGTGATTCCTCTACGCTGATACCCTACTGCCAAACAGAAATGAGAACAAATAAGATAATCCAAATAACATCAACAAAGTGCCAGAACAAGGATGTTGCTTCAACACCAAAAAACCCGTTGTCGTAGTTCCCCGGAAGAAAAGAACGAACCAACATTAATACCTGAAGCAGAATGCCAGTGAGTACGTGCAGTCCATGAAATCCGGTGAGTAAATAAAAGGTGCCGCCGAACAACCCAGAGGTAAATCCAAAGGTCAAACTACGCCATTCTACCGCTTGCCCATAAAGGAAGTAGCTGCCCATGGCGATCGTTGTTAGAAGAAATAGACGGAATCCCCATAGCTTTTTGTCGTGCAAATAGCGCTCGGCAACGTAGATGACAAAGCTACTAGAAACCAGAACGATCGTATTAATCCTAGGAGCGCTGACATCAAGACCTGTTACTCCTGCCGGATACCAATTGATCGCCGTAGTTTTGTAAACCACGTAGCCCACAAAGAAGCTCAGGAAAATAACGCTCTCTGACAATAGAAAGACAATGAAGCCGAACTTACTGTTACCCGCTTCATCATGCTCCTGTTCTTGCCTAACGCTGGCTTCGACATCTTGGGCGATCGCTCTTTCTGCCGTCATAGTGCCTCCGAATTAGCGGATTGGATCAAAAAATTGGGTTGAATTAAGCCAGGATTTGGATTTGCTGCAACTAAGGGTTCACCGCTGCCATAGCCATAGGGTGCCGCAATTACTACGGGAATTTCTTCAAAGTTTTCAACTGAAGGTGGCGAAGAAGTTAGCCATTCTAGCCCGATCGCCCGCCAGGGATTATCGCCCGCTTTCTCTCCCAAAATCCAAGAACTAACCATGTTGAGAATAAAGGGCAGGGTCGAAATCCCCAGTAAAAAGCCGCCTAAACTTGCCAACACATTCCAGTACGCAAACTCAGGATCGTAGGAAGCTACCCGTCTGGGCATTCCCATTAATCCTGCTGCGTGCATGGGTAAGAAGGTGAGCAGTGTGCCGATAAAAGTCAAGACAAAGTGAACTTTACCCAAGCCCTCGTAATAGAGTCGTCCTGTGATTTTTGGAAACCAGTGATAGAGTGCTGCATATATGCCGAAGACAATAGTTCCGTAAATCACATAGTGGAAATGACCCACAACAAAATAAGTATTGTTCACATGAATATCAATGGGAACCGATGCCAACATAATGCCTGTGATTCCGGCAAACACAAAATTAATAATTCCCCCTAATGCAAATAGCATCGGTGTGGTGAGCCGAATTTTACCGCCCCAAATTGTTGCAACCCAACCAAATACTTTAATGCCCGTCGGAACTCCAACCAGCATTGAAGACACCATAAACAAGATCCGCATCCAGCTTGGTGTGGCGCTAGCAAACATGTGGTGAACCCAGACTAAAGCGCTGATGCCAGTAATTAAAACGGAGGAAACAGCAATAACGCGATATCCAAACAGCGGCTTCCGGGCATGAACGGGCAGCAGTTCTGAAAATATTCCAAAGGCAGGCAGAACCATGACATAAACTGCGGGATGAGAATAGAACCAAAAGAAGTGCTGGTACAAGATGGGGTTGCCGCCGCGCTCAGGTGCAAAAAAACTGGTGCCCACGGTTAAATCGAGCAACAGCATCACCGCTCCAGCCGTTAAAGCAGGTAGCCCGTAGAGTTGAATCATTTGAGCCGCTAGCACCGACCAAACAAACGCAGGCGTTCTGAACCAGGTCATCCCTGGTGCCCGCATTTTGAAAATGGTTGTGACGAAATTTACTCCGCCCATAATTGACGATACGCCTGAAATTGCTACCGCCAAGATCCAAAGCACCTGACCATTAATTAGATTACCTGTAGGATTCTGCAAACTGACGGGCGGATATGCCCACCAGCCAGACTGTGAAGGTCCTCCTGGTACTAGAAAACTAGCAATCATCAGCACTCCTACGACTGGAATGAGCCAGAAGGAAACCGCATTGAGGCGGGGAAACGCCATATCTCGTGCCCCAATCATTAAAGGCACTAGGTAGTTGGAGAGTCCTACTAGCACCGGAAATGTCCACAGGAACAGCATGATAGAGCCGTGCATCGTGAACAGCGCATTATAGACGGTGCGATCGACTAAATCAGTATCCGGGCTAATCAATTCTCCTCGCATGATCATTGAGAGCAGACCGCCGATCAGGAAAAAGAAAAATGATGTGATGATGTATTGAATACCAATTACTTTGTGATCGGTGCTAAAAGTAAAAAATCGTTTCCAGTTATCAGGTGCGCCGGGATAGGGCTGGGCGGTAACGCCATCCATTGCCTCAAGGGAGATGTTAGTCATACAAAGCGATCCTTCCTTAGAGAGCCTTAAAGAGCCGAGTGGACAGAGAAAAATTAATTAAGCGGGCGGACAATTAACTTCCGTCTTAGGCGAGTAGTTGACAATAGGCGGTGAAGCTGGAGCAACCGTTTTCCAGCCGCCAATGTTTCCGCTTTTAGTGCCTCTGCTGTATTCAAAGTCAGCTTGATTATAAGCGGGGCTTGGAGCCTGAGCCGCAGCATCGGTCAGCCACTGTTGATAATCGGCGGGTGACTGAACGACGATGTTTGCCTGATTTGCAGCAAAATAAGTGCCGCTATACAGCGAGTCTCGTAGAGGATAGGTGCCGATGCGAACGGGCGTAAACTCAAAGTCGATCGTGCGATTAGGAACGATATCTTGCTTGAGGCGAAATGCTGGAACATAAAATCCATGCAGCACATCGTCGGAATGCATGGCTAAATGAATGCGGCGATCGACAGGCAAATGCAGTTCGGTACTGGTAACGTTTTGGTCGGGATAACGGAATACCCATGACCATTGTTTGGCTGTAACATCAATGTCTTCAGTGGGTGCAGTTTCTTGTGCAGCTTTAATTTCTTTTTGAGGAGTGTCGTCAAATGGTGCAGCATTTGCCACCTCTACCAGTTGAGGCAGGTGCAAATGCACTAATTCCATTGGACCTCGAATCGACATCTTATCGTAGGTGCGGTAGCTGACAAACGAAAGCGATAGGACTAGAGCGATCGGGACTGCCGTCCAGATGACTTCTAGGAGGGTATTGCCCTCAATAGCGGGTCCATCGCTGTAATCATATTTTCCAGCTCGATGAAACACCAAAGAGTACAGAATCGGAATGGTCACGCCAAAGAATATGAACGTCCCTAGCCCTACGAAAATGCTAAATAAATCATCAACTAACTTTGACTCTGCTGCCGCTTCTGGCGGAAACCAAGAGTAAGATTGCTGTGCCATCCAAAAACTGAAAAAGCCTAGGAGAACGGCAAGAACGGAAAGTATCAAAATTGCGCGAAGTTTCATAGTCAGCACAGCTAAAAAAATCAACAGCAAAAGAAAATAGGGGATCGAGGCACACTACAAACTTTGATTTGGATTTTTGCCCATCCTTAATAGTTGATCGGCAGTTGTATGGATGCCAAACTCACCCCCCAAGTGTGCGCCCAGAGTTCCTTGTAGAAACATTAGTACGAAGATGAACAAGCCCACTGCAATATAGCTCCATTGCACCTGCCGCGACATATCTTTGCGCCAGAGATAGCGCTGAAAGCCCCGCCATACCGTCATTCCGACAATTAGAGCCAGCAGCACAACCCCACCAACGCCGTGCCACAGCATCGTTTCCATGGCTTGTAAGCCCCAAGCGCTGGTGACATCGGTTAACGGTTCTGCTAGCAAGATCTCGTAGAATCCACTGGCGATCGTAAAAAACGTGATGATGGCTGCGCCCAGCATGTTAAACCAACCGACGTTAAATAAATCAGAACGAGTGACCGGAATAGCAAGGTATTTGAAGACCGCTTTTTCTACCGGAAAAAGAACTCCTACAATGTCGAAGGCGATCGCCGCAATAAAAAGTCCCAGCGTCAAATGCACTAGATTAGGATGAATAGGGACGATGTAGGGTAGCCCATTCGTTCCTACTTGATCCCGCATTTGATTCATCAAATCTGGATTCATAGTAAGTCTCCCCTCCGGGTTGCTTCTACAACTGGACTACCGTGCAATCCATACACCCATACCAATAAATCACCTAGATAGGTTTGAACCAGCACCAGTCCTACTAGTAACAGGCTCAAAACCATGTAAGCCATGGGTAACTGGGGTTTATTTTGCGATCGGATGACATAGCGCCAACCAGTCACCCCCGCCAAAACGCCGGATAGCGACCAGCCTAAAATAGTGTGTAAACTTAGGGTCGAAACGGCGGCATCGTAGGGTTCTGCCAGACCTGCCTCAACTTGCCCAAAAATTACGGCTATAAAAACTGAAACAGTTGCAAACGCCAGGTTCCACCAACTCACCTCATACAGCCGCGAGTTTTTTGTAAAGTACGCAACAATGTCGCAGAAGACGGCAAACAGCACCATCGCAATTACAAAGTGAACGACGATCGGGTGAATAGTATCTGGATAGGGCAAGTTGTGCTCGTTGAGCGGTGGGAGGTAGTTAAACACTGGGTTTTCAAGAGGGGTAAGAGGAAGCAGACTAGCAGCAATTGTCTGGTAATCTAACACAACTTTCAATTTCTACCTTATGGTGTACTGTCTCAGCAAATCCTCCTGCCTTCTTGACGACACTGCGAGACAGTTTCTGAGGGGTACAGTTCTTAAAAGGTGCATTCAAGTTGCAAAGGCAAGGGGCTTAAGCTTCTTGTTTAGAGAGCCAAAAAGAGCCAAAAAATTCCCCATTTAATTTACTGCCTCTTGCAAGCTAATAAATTAAATGAGGAGTTAGGATTTTCTGATGCCTAAGCTATTGATTATCTAGCGCTAGCCGACAAGATGAGGCAAAAGGAAACAATCCTAAAATAGCTCCAGCACCGTACAGCACTGTGAAAATTTGAAGAAAAGCGATCGCGACTCCCAAACTTGTACAAGCGGCAATAGCCCACAGTCCTACTAGAATACGAATTACATTAAGGATTATTTTTGTACCCTAATTCATAACAAGTAAAAACAGTAACAGAATACACAAAACCTTTAGGAATGATGTATTCTGCAATGCTTCCAGCCTACACAGATGTATTACAAAGTAAACAAAATTGCCATAGCAAAATTCTTAAAATAATTGATTATTTTGCTTCTGCTCAAGCAATTCACTAACTACATCTACTAACTCATAAATATCAACTGGTTTAGAAAGATATCTATGAAACCCTGCTGAAGAAATTTCTGACTGGTCTTCTCTTTCAACGTAGCTCGTAACTGCAAGGGCAAGAGGCATTTGACCCAATTCAGCCATTAATTCCCTTACCTTACGAACCAAAGTAAGACCACTTTCACCAGGCAATTCAATTTCACTGATGATGATATCAGGAGGATTTTTTTGAATTTGAGTCAGTGCTTTTTCACATGAAGCTGCAATAGCAACCTCTGCTCCAGCTTCTTCTAACACTAAAGCAAATAAATCGCAGGTATCAATATGATTATCTACTACAAGAATTCGACAGTTACTAAGAGACTGATGATTGAAATGAAGATAAATTGCCTCTGACACTACAGTTCTTGCCTTGGGAAATACAGACGTAAAAGAACGGGATGACTGGTCTTGTTCTGGGTTTAATAGCATGGCTATCACTTAAATTTAATCGCTAAATGAAAAATTTTCTGAAGCCATAGAAGCATCAGAATAAGGTGATGTTCTCTGTCAGCCGATCGCTTTCAATGGACTAGCAGCTAAGGTCAAATTGGCGTTGTTCTAGTCTAGAGATATGACTTCATGATTATTTTAAATATCTCAGACTTTATAGTCTGTACGGTTTTAAACACATAAAAAATTCTTTACTATCATTGTGCTGTAACCAACACATCCTCAAGCTAGAGAATCAAAACAAGGACGTTTTCTACTATCCGATCGCTTTTGATGGCATAGCAGCTAAGGTCAAAGTGCAACGGCTCTAATTTAGTAACATAAGTTTACAGTTACTTTAAATATCTCAGACTTTGTAGTCTGTACGGTTTTAGACAATACAAACAAATTCTTTTCAGTCAAGTTTCGTCATCAAGTAGATTTATTGCCTAACAACTGGCGTAGTTCAGCCCGACCTGCGCTGTAACATTCTCCACAAAACTCTTCTAGAGCCTGACGATCGAGAATTGCAATCTTACCTCGGCTGTAGCGAATTAGCCCTGATTGACTGAGCGCGCCAGCAGCAACCGTTACGCCCGCTCTACGAACGCCTAGCATGTTGCTAATGAGTTCTTGAGTCAACAAAAAAGTTTCGGACTGCACACAATCTGAAACTAATAGCAGCCAGCGAGCTAAGCGTTCTTCCACGGTATAGAAACGATTGCTAACTGCTGTCAACGAAACTTGTCCAAAAAAAGACTGGATATAGCGAAGCAATAAGTCCTGTAGTGCTCCTCCTTCCTTAAACTCAGCTCTGATTATCTCTGTAGGGATTCTTGTGGCAAAACCAGCTACCTGGACATTCGCCTGGTGAGTTTTGGTTGTTCCGCCTAGAAGCGCAGGTAGTCCCACCATACCTTCTACACCCACTAAGCCGACTTCGATAACGGCACCGTCTTCCATGGGGTAGATTAAAGAAATGGCGGCAGAGCAGGGAAAATAAAGATGCAGAATTGGTTCGTTAATATCGTAAAGAACCTGATGGAGAGGGAGGTCAATGAGTTCTAATTTAGGTTCTAAGCGCTGATATACTTCGAGAGGTAAAGCGGCTAGCAGCCAATTGGAAGACGAATTACGATTTTGAGATGTGGACATGAAAAGCCTACCTTTCTATAGTCAGGTTACAAGAACACTTGGCAAGGAAAGGGAGTTAGAACCAGTCCAAGAGGTCAAACAAAAGAAATCTTTCTTAATTTAAGAATATCATACCTGCGGGGGGATACAGAAGTGTCCTAGTGCTTTTGAAAACATACCGAATTATCTCTCGCTAAGTACCGAGCTTGCTCAAAATAAAAGATGCTAAGTAAATTCTGAAACTGCGGTGGAAGTTGATGAATGTCAACATCTACTCTCAAATACTTGTGTAAAAGCCGCCTTTACCCTTATGCTTGTCAAACTGGTTTAGATAACCAGGAAAACAGGCTTAAGGTGAGGACGCTGGCTAGAAGTGCAACTAACACAACTAACCAGCTAACCTGACTTTCTGAACAGGCAGAAAGCTAGGCTGTGACGATTTTATCGTTTCACCTCGCTAATGTTGCAAAGTTGTTGGGCAACCGCGCCTTAAGCTTTTCTTCTCAACCCCACATTAGCGAGGGAAATAGTGATGACTACAGAGTTCAACGGACTGCTGCCCGTTCCGCATGGCGATAAAGCGCAGGTTTGGATTGTCGGGTCGCGGGATCAGGTGCTGCACTTGATCAACGAGTTTTACGTTAAAAAGATAGCCAGCGATCGCGTTAATTTCACACCGATCGTTCCAGCCCCGTTTGCCAGCGGCAAGTACATGAGTGTGTTAGTGAGATAGGTAGCGACTCAGGGGCTACGTGTATCTCTGCTGTAGCCCCTGACAATCTTAAGGAGATTTCCATCAATTAAAATCTCTTTGTGGGGCAGGCATCTTGCCTGCATTGAAAGCAGTATGCAGGCAAGATGCCTGCCCCACGAGTATATTTTGATTCGGAAATCTCCTAAGAAGTACTCATTTTGGCTTCATTAACGTCCTAATTCCAACGGTTGTCCCACTTTTAGCCTATTTCTTGACAATCACTCCTCGTCGATTAACCGAGAACCACTATTAAGCTGTGCATTAAAGTAGTTACTTTGAAGGTGATTTAGAATGCAACCATTAAGTTGCTTTAACTCTGCTTCTTGGTCATCAATATAGGATTGAATTTTCCGTATCTCTGATTGAGCTTTGAGAATTGCTTGGCGCTTAGTCAGTTCAATACCCGCGATCGCCCCTTCAATCACTGCTTCATTGGCACTATCACCTGGAGGAATCTCTGGCAAAAAAGCCACTGCATCAGCAATGGCTTCATCAATGAGGCAACGAATGTCACCGTAGCTCTCCTGCAAATCGTATAAGGGGCTGGCGATCGTGACTGTAACTTGTAAATCATCAGCACCTTTACGCATGTCTCTAACCCTGTGGAAGACACAAGCCTTGACAATATCCCTCAGATGCGACAATCGGCTTGGGGCTTGAAAAGGGCGAACCCCACTAGCTGCTAAGTTCATGAATTGAGTTTTAACGAGGCCCACCATTTCAGCTCTCCTTCATTAGAAAATTAGTTATGTCATTTTTCAACAGCGCTTTTCTGTCATTCAGAGCACATTCAAAATTTTTCTTATAGGTAGCAGCTCCATATTACTAAATCACCTAGATCAGAGATGTCCACCTAAAGATAGATTGTCTAAGATATTTAAAAACTTTAATTTTAGATATGGCACAATAGACAGGCTGAACCAGAAGCTGTGATGTAGTGTGGGCAGCCTGTTTGTCTACAAAACGTACTTTTATTTGCACCTATCCACTCAAACGTTTTTAACTTTTTAAGACAAAGGTTTAACATGAATTTGCAATCAACATTACATAATCCAGCTACTCACTCTATTCAAAAGTGCGTTTCTAAAGGTGTTAACCAAGCTATGGTTAGTCGGCATATTTGTCCGTGTTGTTGCAACACATTATTGCGTCATGCGCGTTCAGGAGAAATCTATTGGCGCTGTAGCTCCTGCTATCAGGAAATGCCAGTTTGAATGTTGACATTCCCCAATTCATTACCCTAATTTAAGATCATCATTTTAGCTTGCTATTGCTCTGTCTCACGAGAGAGCTATATCTTCTAAAACCCGTCTATTGTGTAGAACATACACCTTGGAAAAGGTGAGGGCAGTGGTGAACTAGCTCTGAGAGTCTCCATTGTCAAAACAAGTGTAAAAGGAGAATGTCCCATGTCGTTACCCCTGAACACTGAGGACTTTGATTTAACGATGGAGCAGGAGTTTGCTTTACTTCGTTATAACCAACAAATTACCGAGATCCCTCAAGAGGAATTACGTGCAGCTTTTCTAGAAATTACGCGTCAATTAATGATTAAAGATAACTTAATTAGAACGCTAGTTAAAGCGGGAATTTAGCCAAAGAGGAATAAGTAATGACCCAAGAGCAGCAAACCCAGACATTACAGCCCCCACAGCATCAAGAGCATCAACCTGGCAGCGAGGCAGAAATGACTCCTAAGCCCAGGTTTGAAGGGGAAAATCATCAGGGTAGTAGGAAGCTGCAGGGCAAAGTAGCACTGATTACTGGAGGCGACAGTGGAATTGGACGGGCTGTCGCGATCGCCTACGCCAAGGAAGGAGCTGACGTAGCAATCTCTTACCTGAACGAACATGATGATGCCAATGAGACTAAAGCGCGAGTCGAGCAAGAGGGTCGTCGGTGTATGGCGATCGCAGGCGACTTAGGCAGCGAACCTTTTTGCCAAGAAGTTATTCAGAAGGTCATTAGCGAGTTTGGACAACTGGATATTTTAGTTAATAATGCTGCTGAACAACACCCTCAAGACAGCATTGAAGACATTACCGCTGAACAGTTGGAGAGAACCTTTCGCACTAACATTTTTGCGATGTTCTTTCTAACTAAGGCTGCAATGCCTCATTTCAAGGAAGGCAGTTCTATTATTAATACCACCTCTGTAACAGCGTACCGTGGTAGCCCTTGGCTGTTGGATTATTCAGCTACTAAAGGGGCGATCGTTGCGTTCACTCGTTCTTTATCGTTAGCGCTTACCCAAAAGGGAATTCGGGTTAATGGGGTCGCTCCAGGGCCTATTTGGACACCTTTAATTCCATCAACATTTCCTGACGAAAAGTCAGAGAATTTTGGTAAGCAAGTCCCGATGAGTCGGGCGGGGCAACCCGAAGAAGTTGCTCCTAGCTATGTGTTCCTTGCTTCATCTGACTCGTCTTATATGAGTGGGCAAGTGCTTCATATTAATGGTGGCGATATTATTAATGGCTGAAGAGTTTAATCATTGAATGAAGGGAGCAACTATGTTTGCCCCCTCTTTTTATGACATACTTTTATTCGGCAATGCTAAACACTTTATTTCTACTCAGACGTTTCCTTCAGAGTTACAGTGAGATTAGGTAGACCGATTAATTTTTCTGTCGGTTGCACTTCTTCTACTTGAGGTGCAAATATCCTTAATCCATTAGGCAAACACTCAACATCAATGGGCGTATCACCAATAATTTCGCCATCTAGCACTACTTTTTGGGGCGGATTGGTAGTGATGCGAAAACGCTGAGCGCGTAGGTATCCCACATCCTCACGCTGCACAGCATCGCCTCTGAGGGCGGAGGTTAATAAATCATAGGAAGCGGCGATCGCCTTGACTTTATTTGCAGGTGAAACAATTGTTAGATCTAAAAGCCCATCATCAAAAATAACTCCTGCCGCCCCTTGCGCCAAAATAGAAGTTGGAGGTGCAGCATTGGCGATCGTAATAGCAGATGCTGTGACGTTGATAATTTTATCTTCAGTTTCAATCTCTACCTCAAAGTGATTTAAGCGGCGGAGTTGCTCAATCCCTGCCAACACATATGCCAACATTCCTAACCGATCTTTAGAATCTCGATCAGCTAAATCTACCGTTTCGGCTTCAAACCCAATACCTGCTAAGAGAACCATTGGTAATCCGTTGCAAGTGGCAGTATCAACCATTCGAGTCGCTCCTGCTAAAATTGTATGACAGGCTTCATCTATTGCTATGGGTAAGTCTAAGGCGTTAGCAAAAGCATTAGCGGTTCCCCGCGAGATCACGCCCAACGGAATTTGAGTGCCCGCTAGCGCCGCTGTGGCTGCCGAAATAGTGCCATCTCCCCCAGAAGCAATGATTGCTTCTACACCCTCTTCAACGGCTTGGTGAGCCAAAGTGGCGGCATCAATCTCAGGGGTTGTAAAACGAATGTCTAGGGCGATCATCGGTTGTAAAATTGAGCAAATAAGCGCCAACTCTTGTTCTGAGTCGCCCTGCCCTGCAACAGGATTAAAAATTAAACAGGCTGAACGTGACATATCAGAACCTCGATAGAAGAGAAACTTTAGAGAAATTTTCAGTTTTTCTGATCTAACTATGCACTTAAAATGGAGCTTTTTAGTTCCTCAAAAGCACAAAACTATAGATTACCTCTTAAAAAAATCCCACAAAAGAGTAGTACTTTTGTGGGATCTTATTTACATTCCTAATAAAAGAGCAATGCTCTAACGAACTTCACGCATCTCTGAGCGAGGGCTGCGAGTTCCAACCGATGCTCCTACTAGCGAAGCCGCCAGACCCAACAACGCACCTAACACAAACGAGCCACCAACCTTCGCTGTACTACCTGCAATGTCTCGCGCTTGCTGGGCTGTTACATCAGGTGCGGTTGCTGGAACGTTAACAGCACCCTGTTGAACCTGATTAACAACAGCCCCGGCATTGGCAGCGAGTACGCCAAATGCACCGGAAACACCACTAGCCAGTAACCAAGAGCTTAACGCCAGTGTTGTTGCCCAAAGAATTGCTCCATTTAGCAACGCTGTGTTCTTGTTCATAGGACCGCAAGCACGGGCGGTCACCCAGCCCCCTACAAACAAAGAAATAAACAAACTAACAATTGACCAAATTCCTACAGCAGCAGCAGCATTATCTGCATTGCTTCGGGGAGCACCTGATCCAGCAATTGTAGTAGCTCCGATCGCAGCTCCTAGGGCACTCAAAACAAGTTGAGTAGACAGCGCTATGACCAAACCCGACAAAATAGGACCCCATCGCACGCGATCGTGGTAGTCAGCTACAGGAACTGTTACAGGCTGCGTTACGTTGATGGGTCTGTCGGGATTCATTGGGCGTTCAGAATATGTCATGGTTAAGAAGTTCCTGTTAAAGTGTGGAATTGCTGTTGCATTAGAATATGACGGCTTGTTAGGACTCACACCTACCTTTGGATAGATTAAGCTCTGTAAATCCTTCGTTCTTACGTTAGAAGGCGGACAACCTAAAGCAATTCCTATAGCAGTCCTAAATAAGTTATGGAACGGGTATCTTGCCTATATATACTGGAAGCTTCTTTTACGCTTACAAGTGAATTAGGATTGCTCTAGTAGGCTAAAAGCTGTTTGTCTGACTCTAGTGTCTAGTAATGAAACCTACTCAAGATCCTGCCTGGAATCTTCGCTTTCCTAAAGCTCCAGACAGGATAACCCAACAACATAAAGAAAGTTAAGATATCTCGGAATTGATATCCTACCCACAGTTTCTAGTTAGGAGAATGCTCAAACTCCAAAGATTTTCTATCTAGGATTAGTGAGTGGCAGCCATTTCTTGCTGAAGCTGGCTCTTCGCAGTTTTGAACTGAGTAGCCAGTTGCTCTTGTTGATCACCACTACAATTTTTGCGGATCGCAGCAAACATCGTGCTCTCTTCTTGGCGAACGTGATCCATTACAGTTTCTTTCAACTGCTTGAGTTGAGTCTTGAACTGAGGGGTAGTAGGACTCGTTGCCTGCAAGGAATCGAGCATGATTTTCATCTCGGCTTGTTCGTCATACAGTTCTTGCGTATTATTGTCTCCGTAGAAAGAGCGAACTGCTGGATAAACAACTTGCTCTTCTGCTTTAGCATGAACCGTCAAATCCTTGTAAATTTGACCAAAGAACTCTTGAATTTTCTGAGGATCATCAGTGCCCTCAATTTGCATGAACAGTGTGCTAACTTTGGCGTGATCCATGCGAATCACGTCTTGAATATTCATCTCGTCATCTGTGTGGCTAATAGCACTGCCTGCCACTCCTGTCACAGCCGCTACTGCATCTTGTACCCGTGCCCAAATTCCTTGCTTTGCTTCTTGACCCGTCATTTCGCGCACGCCCAAGACTTCTAAAACGCCCTTCAGTTGCTCTTGGTGAGCACGATTTTCAAAGTTGACGGTATTCAATGGCGTAATAGCTGCTTCAACATCTGCCCCTACTACCTGAGCCGCTTTGTGAACCAATAAGCCGCTCATGACCTGCTGATGCTTGAGCAGTTCATGCTGAGAGAATTTCTCAAACAACGATAGTTCAGAACCATCCATCAGTTGGTCAATCTTTTGCGCCATCTTTTCGACGTTTTCCTTCGGTTTCCCTTGAACACCGTATTGCACAATCACGGTATCTAAAATTCCCATGTTTTTGCGATCGCTCTCCAGCATTTTGTTGAGCTGCTCACGAATTTCTGGATCGTTACAAGCGGCTGTCAACTTCTGTTCATTTTCAATTAGCAGATCCTGAATAACCTTCATACTTGCTAACTTTTCACCAATCGCCAGCCGCTTGGAATCATCAAGAGTAGCTACCATTCTCGTATTCTCCTAAAGGCTAAGGTATTACCGACTTTTTTAAGGTGCCACGGCAGTCAAAGAGGTTCCTCCTTCCTAAGACCTATTTCATTCTTTGCCTCTGCACTAAAGTTAAAAAGCACGGGTGCAACATGATCCCGTTCATGTTGCACCCGTGTTCTTATTGGCTTATTTATTGGGAAACTACCGAGCTTTAGTATGCTCTCTCAGAGTCCTCATTGCTTTCAATTCTTTCAATGTTCTCATAGTACTTGGCGATCGCCCAAACACCATGGATACTACCAGGAACCCATGCAAGAAACGTTAGCAGAATGTTGATTACTAATGTGGTGCTTAAACCATAAGTTAAAAAGACACCCAATGGTGGAACCAAAACACCTAAGATTAAATGGAAAAGTTTCATATTGCTTGCCCTATTTAAGTGGTCAACTTTACTACTTACCCAATCTGCCAATAATTGATAAAACTTGCGTCCTTCTTTAGGATGAATAAAACTTAATTCTGAAGAAATGGACTTCTATAGCTCATATCCTCCTCAAGGGAGAAGTAGAGCAGGCTCTGTCGGTTAAGAATAGGACTGAATATGAATTTACAGAAAAACCTTGTTTACCTTACATGAGGAAAAAGTTATGCTTCGTTCTGCACTAACTCTATTAGCCACTGCTCTAAGTTTGCTAGTTATTGACCTAGTTGTTCCAGGCGTTGATATCGCAACTTTTCCAGCCGCACTAATTGCTGCGATCGCCATAGGTCTTGTGAACTTTGGAGTTAAGCCTATTCTTTCTCTGTTGTCCCTGCCGCTCAACTTCTTAACATTGGGAGCATTCTCACTAGTAGTTAACGGGATATGTTTTTGGTTGGCATCATTATTCGTGCCCGGATTTACGGTCAGTGGTTTGCCAGCTATCATCTTAGGACCCGTGGTTTTATCTTTCGTGAACACATTTTTAAGCCGTTACTTTGCTGAAAAGTATCCTGCCCTAGCCTCTGATGTTAAAGGAAGTGTTAGAGGGGCTATGGATGATGTTAAGGGAGCAATTGAGTAGTTACTTTGACATCTGTCAAGTGTCGTACGGAGTAACTCGGTTGATACAGGTTTCATAGGTAGCTCTACCTTTTAGTAGATGAGTTAACTCTGAACTTTCGGGTAAATTGTAGAAGTCGATTTGAATTCTTCAGGAGTAGTTATGAGTATTGAAGATCGCGCTAAGGCAATTGGCAAGAACATTGAAGGTAAAGCCCAAGAAGCAGTAGGCGAAGTGACGGGCGATCCACAAGATAAGGCTGAAGGCAAGGCAAAGCAAGCCGAAGCTAAAGTTCGCCACGGTGTTGAAGATGCTAAAGATGAAGTCAAGAAGGCTATTGACTAGATAAGAAGCATTAAAGCGCTGAGCAGCGCATCACTCTATAGAAGTGGTGCGCTGTATTCTGTAATTAACACATCCCTAAAGAACACATCACTAAGGAATTCAATAAAGGTTCCCCACCATGACAAATATCCTAAATACATCACTTTTGTTACTAGCAGATGCGATCGCCCCCAACACAATTGCCAAAGAGCAAGCACTTTCCTCTGACGCTCTAATTGCTGTAGTTGTGATCGGTTTTCTTGCTGCAACCGGAATTGGTTCTGTTGCCTGGTATAACTCGAAGCGTCCTCCTGGCTGGGAAGAGAAAAAGCGTCCGGCTGTTGTCCCTGACGTTGAGCCTAGTGATCATCCTGGTCTAGGAACCCCTGAGTAGGACTAAGTTGCGGCAATTTGGCAAGTATAAATAGAAGGCGTAGGAGACAGTGACAGGTCATATTGGACTCGTGAAATAGAAGATATTACGCGAGGTGCCTGCGGTAGATTCTTATTTGGTTTTCCCTTACTTTATACGATGGAAGTTTGGTGGATTGGATCTACAGTTGCTCCGCCCCTAATGATTTTGGCGATCGTCTCAATGTGGATGGTCGTTTTTTTTCGAACCGCACAGAATGCTTCCGACAAACTAAAAATATAAGCTTTATTGATAGTAATGAAACTGAATCAGGTGCTTTTATCTTTAGTCAAAATCCGCGCAAAGGTGAACTTATGGTTCGAGTGGCAAGCTACAAGACCCCTTAAATTATTTTAGAGTCTCCTAACCCAGGTCGTGCTTCTCTGACCTGAATACACCTGCAAGAAGTGATCATAGCCCCTATAAGAACGTTCTTCTTTTACATAATGTGATGAACTTTTCCACCGCAAAAAAGTTATTCTAGCTACATTCTTCCTTAAGGTAGAAGATCATTTAAGAATTTAGATTAATACTGATGTGAGTTGTTATTAGTGAACCCATTATGAGCAATCCAAACGATTCACCTCAGCCTAATCAAAGTCCTTCTATTGACAGCAGTGAAAGAGCGTCTGTTGATACTTATGACAGAGGCATTGTTCCTGCTGAAACTGCGGCGCGCATAGAGCGGGAAGGTGAAGGATTTAAGCATCGTCCTGACGATGTTGAAGGCGAAGACAGCATTGATACTGTTGGAGGCTATACAGTGGACAAAGAAGGCTTAGCTAATAACTTTGCCATCGAGCCAGAAATGTATTACGAAGAACCTGGCGATCTTCGAGAAAAAGAGGCAGCTCTAGCCAAGGAGCGGGCTGAAGAGTTGGAAGATGTGAATCAAAACAATGAAGACGGCAAGCTGACCACAGATCACGACGATCGGGGTAAAGGCGTAGGGATCATTTAGAAACTTCCTCATTTTAGTATGACTACTTTATAGTCTGATTTCCCTGCCTTCAAAACGAAGGCAGGGCTAGTTTTTGAAGATCAACAGGAATCTTGAGTCTAATTTTATAGTTTTTCTAAGCTAAGCAGGCAAGATGCCTGCCCTACAAAACAGCTAACTGGTACTATATTTTCAGGCAGATCCCTTAGCGCTGAATTGCGCGTCCTATTGTCGCTTTGTTCAACCGATGAGTTGAGCAACTCGCAATGCCGACGTGATCGCCCCTTCGTGTAAGCTATCTCCTAGATAAGCTCCTGCATGGTAGGTATTGTTTTCCCCATTAGTCGCAACTACTTCATCCCGGTATCGAAAAAATTCGGTAGTGTAAAGTGGGGTGTGGTATTTCTGAATGTGAATAATGTGTTCTTTAGCGATCAACTCCTCCAGTTGGAACGATAAAAAATAATGCTGTGGCGACAAGATGCCGCTTAGCTGATTCAAGCAACTGTTGTATCCCCAACGGCTCTCTGTTTGGAAGAAATCAAATTCTGAGGGGTGTCGGATACCGTGATTGTTGTATAGAGAAGTATCCTTATGAACTGTGGTAGTTGCACAATTGGCTTGCCAGGCTGAGAAGCGTTTAATTTCAGCATCAGTAGGATCGGCTAACAGCGCCATCACCTGGTCAGGTGGTGTAGCAAATACGACTTTATCGAACTCCTGCATTTCGCCGGGCGATCGCTCAACTCTTACAGCATCCACGCTTCTAGAAATATTAGCAATCTCTACATTCAGCAAAACTTCTCCTGTGAAGCGCTCCAGAATTTTTTCAATGTAAGAATATACACCGCCTTCAACCCTGAGCCACTTAACCGCCATGTCGTCGCGTAATGTTGGGAGTGCAAGTTCTGCCGGAAAATTGTCAATCAGTTCAAACGGCATTGAGTAACTATACATCGTCAGCAACTTTAACCAGATATTGCTGATACTCTGGTTCTTCACGTACTTCGACGGCGGGCGATCGTAGAAGTCTTTCATCTCTGCAAAGCGTGTTTCCAACCACAATCTAGCGGAACGCACATAGAGGCTATCGAACCGCAGATATTCAATCAGGCGTTGGACCTGCACCCGTTTTTTCGACATCGTTAACAAATTGAGTAATGCGATCGCCATGGGCTGGAAACAAAGCTGACAATCGCTGGATCAATTCCTCCGGGTGTGAGGGAATATCTAACGCATGTCCCGGCATTCGCATGTGGTCAAAACCATTGGGATCATACTGCTCAAAGGTTACCTCCTGATCCAATCCCAGTTTCTTTAGTACCCGATTAACCAGTTGCCCTTCACCGCAATCCCAAACATAGTGGAATTGAGCATTAAACGTATATTTATTAGCCATCGTAAACGTGTGACCAAAGCCACCTGGATGCTCATGAGCTTCGAGGATTTGCACAGTCTTGCCAGAGTTTGCCATCAAAGCACCAAAGACCAGTGCAGATAAACCACTACCAACAATCAGGTAATCTGGTTTCATGAGAGTGTTCCTTAAACGATAAACATTTCTCGCTCGAGCATAGTTCTGTGTCATTGAATAAAAGCATAGATCTGCTCAAATTATCTCTTCCAAAGGAAAGGGGTTTAAGAAAAGTTCTACCTAACTACGTCGCTAATTGAAACAGCTAGCAAACTCGCACTGAATCACCATCCTGAATCACCATCCTGAATAACGGTATTGGACAAATCTTCAAAGAGTAAATCTGCTTCTTGCTCGTAAACATCAATCCCTAAATAGAATTCCTAAATAGAATCCCTAAATAGCCGACTTTTGCGGATTTAATATCAGCGATCGCCGCTCTAGTATCAATTAATCCACCGCGACTCGTATTAATTAGCATTACACCAGGTTTCATCTGAGCGATCGCATCTGCGTTAATTAAGTAATATCAATAATAATTTTCTGTGCAACACAACCATTTGCTTAGTAGACTATAAAGAAATCCCTAAAACCAAGTTCTGGTAGTTCCTGAGCCATGAAGAGTCAGTTAATTCCCGTGAAAAAGCTGCCCATGAGCGATCAGGAAGCCATGTATAGGCTTCTTGAAAATCACTTTGAGGGAGTGACCTGGAACGGGTTCCAGAGTGACTTGGAGTGCAAGAATTGGGCATTGCTGCTGAAAGATGAAACATCTAATGCTTTAAAAGGATTTTCAACCCTGCTGTTGTGCCAAACGGCTTTTTCTGGGGAACAAATCAGCGTGGTGTATTCAGGTGACACCATTGTTGATCCTAGTGCCTGGTTCAGTGCTATGTTACCTCGTACCTGGATTGCAGCAGTCAATCTTCTCCATCAACATCATGCTGAAAATCGGCTTTACTGGCTGCTGATTTGCTCTGGCTTTCGCACCTACCGCTTTCTTCCCACCTTTTGGAAAGAGTTCTATCCCCGCTACGATGTCACGACACCCCACGATCATGCGGATTTAATTACTCGCTTAGCAAGGGAGTACTATGGCGACTGTTATCAGGAAGCAACTGGCATTGTCCGCTTCAAGCATCCTCAAGTGCTACGGCATGGATTAATTGAAATTCCCACCGGACGGCAGACAAATCCCCATGTTCAGTTTTTTGAGGCAAAGAATCCGGGTTATCGGCAGGGGGATGAATTTGTCTGTTTGACGGAAATTGGATCTCACAATCTAACTCGTGCTGGGCAGCGAATGTGGCAAGCCCGATCGCCACTCGAACCAGCGCGATTGCCGCTAGAATTTGTGCAAGACCCTGGTTTTGTGTAGTTCCTATGCCTTCTAGCACCGACTTGACCTTCAATAATCCGACTCAGTTTGTCCAAGGATGGTATTGGGCATTGCCTGCCAAAGACCTGAGAGTGGGCAAGGTGAAAGCACTCTCTCTGCTGGGAAAGAACCTGGTAATCTACCGGGGAGCAAGCGGGCAAGTTATGGCAATGGATGCCTATTGCCCTCACATGGGCGCTCATCTGGCAGAGGGAAGGGTTGAAGGCGATGGCATCCGCTGCTTCTTCCATAGCTGGAAGTATGATGCTAAAGGAATTTGTGTGGATGTGCCCTCATTGGGAAAACCGCTGCCCGTGTGCGTCGAGACGTGGCAGACGGCGGAGAAATATGGAATGATTTGGGTTTGGGTAGGTAGGGAGACACCGGGCACAGATGCACTACTTCCCTTTGTCCCTGAATTAGAGCATGTAGACTGCGATTACAGGTTAGGTACTCGGTTTGTCAAAAATTGTCATCCCAATGTGTTGCTGATTAATGCGATCGATGCCCATCATTTCAACACAGTTCACAACCTTCCTCTTGAGATTGTATTTGATAAACATAACTTCCATGAAAGCGCGATTACCTTCAGCAATACTACACGCGGGGGGAATGATTCCTGGCTCATTCGTTTAGTTCGTCCCTTGTACCGGAATGAAGTAACCTACAGCATGTGCTACTGGTATGGCAGTACGGGTACGGTAACGCTAGGTCCCGATTTTCTGCACTTTTACATCTTGTTTGCACTACGATTGGCAGAGGGTGGTAAAACGGAAGGACAGACTATTTTTGTGACCCGCAAGCGGTCTGGTTGTGTGGGGTGGGGAATTAATCGAGCGATCCTATGGTTAACAAAACAGGTAGGAAATTACTTTGCGAAGGGTGATACGCAGGTGTTTCAAACGATTCAGTTTAATCTAAAAACTCCCATAGAAGTCGATCGCCCAATTCTTCAATTAATTCAACATGTCAATCAACAAAAAGCCGTAAGCTGGGGCACCTGGGAAATGATTGCTCACAGTAACGATTGCTCACAGTAACGATTGCCCATAGCAACGATTGCTTACAGTAACGATTGCTCACAAGAAGGAACGCGATCGCCCTCCATCTTCACCCCCTCCTATGTTTCTGGATTTCACCTGAAAAAGTTTGGGCGTTGCTGAATAGAGATATGAACAGCAAAAACCGCCCTCGCCCTCGCCCTCTCCCAGAAGGAGAGGGAACAAGAAACCTGATTTCCTTTCCCTAGGAGAAGGGTTGGGGATGAGGGTAAATCATAATTGCATTGAGCAATGCCTAAAATTCTTGTTCTCTAAAGATGAGGAAATCGCTAACAATCAGGGAACCTTTTGAAGAGAGTTTCTAATTCATAAAAGCGATGCCCATTTACAGACGTTTTTTTCTTCAGGCTGGAGCGAGTATGCTGCTCACTTCGCTGGCTCAGGGTTGTGTGAACCAGTCTCAAAGTCGCTCATCCCTAAATATCAGCAACGATCTGCTTAATCAGATTAAAAAACGTGGATATTTAGTGGTTGCGACCGAAGATGATTATCCTCCCTTCGAGTTTTTGGTGAATGGAAAGCCCACAGGCTTTGACCATGAGCTATTGGCTCACCTGAGAAAAGTGGTTCCTTTCGAGATTCGACAGGAAATTCTGCCCTGGCAAGGCATTTTGCCTGGAGTTGCAGCAGGGAAGTATGATGTGGCGCTGACCGCAGCAGGCATCACCGATGAACGGGCTAAGCTGCTCGACTTTACAATGCCGATCGCCGAATCCACAATTGCTTACATTAAGCGTAAAGACGATGCCTCTATCAAAACATTGCGCGATCTCTCAGGCAAAGTTTTGGGTGCCCAGCAGGGCGGAGTTTCTTTCGCTGCTGTCCCTGACCTAGAAGCCAAACTCAAGCAGCAAGGCGGTGCGATCGGGCAGATTAAGCAATATCGAAGCTTTGCAGAAGCCTATCAAGACTTACTGAATGGGCGACTAGATGCAGTGTTACACAATATTGTTTCGCTTTCAGTATTGGTCGATGAAAAACCCGCCATCTTTGAGTTAGGCGAACGGGTGAGCCGCAAATCTTATGCAGCGTGGGCAGTTAAAAAGGGCAATCAACCTCTACTCGATCTGCTCAACCGCTTTCTCAGTAGCCAGCAAGAACAAGGTGAGTTGAAGCCCCTTCAAGAAAAATGGCTGAAGATTTCCTTTGAAAATTTACCCACTCAACCTCTCTTACCGGGAGATCGCCCCATTCAATAGGCGTTCATCTCAAGCGGAATCATTTATGCAATGCTTTAAGAACGCTTTTAAATCACAGCGCAATTGTCTAATGCGACTCTTGATTGGCAGCACTACGCTAATCGTGAGTTTGGGCGCTTATTCTAGCTACCAGGTTGTTCGCAATACGATGTTGGAAAGTTTAAAGAAAAATGCCTTCTTGGAAGTGCAGCAAGGCGGAGATGATATCGAACATTGGCTCACGGCTCTTAAGGTGCATGTTAAGACTGTAGCCAATACCGCCACGGTAAAATCGATGAACTGGTCGATCGCCGAGCCTTACTTGAAAGCAGAGATTTTACGCTTTAATGATGTTTATGGGATGGCGATCGCTAAGCCTAATGGATGGCGAAACATCACTGGAGGCAGTCCTGTAAATATTGGCGATCGTCCGTACTTTCAAAAAGCAATGACCGGACAAACCAACGTTAGTGATCCCTTGATCGGTCGGTCTAGTAGAATTCCGACCATTGTGGTTGCTGCACCGATTTGGCAGACCTTTGATACAACTAGTTCGCCTGGTGGAGTAGTTTTTAGCACGGTACGCCTCGATCGCGTCGCGCAGGTAGTGAGCAGCATTAAGTATGGCGACAATAGCTATGCATTCGCAATTAATTCTAAGGGAGAAGCGATCGCTCATCCTAATCTAACGCTGCTGATAGCAGTGGGAAGACCCGCTTCTAAAATGGTAGACTCTGGCGATCGCAATTTAGCAGCGATCGCCAGACGGATGATGAAGCGGCAACAGGGAATTGAATTATTACTGCTAGATGGCACTTGGAAATATGTGGCTTACCTGCCGCTTGAAGAAGCCGATTGGTCAGTGGCGCTGGTGATTCCCCGCGAAAATATTGAGTCACAATTACAGGCACTTGATCTAATTGCTGCCGCGATCGCTGGACTCGCAACAGCCATGATTGCTGTGTTGTGGCAGGTACAAGCGATCGAACAAGGACAGCTTAAAAAATCGAATGAACTTTTGGAAGAGCGAGTTTTGGAGCGCACTGCCAAGCTATCAACAACATTGGAGCAATTGCAACAGTCACAACTTCGACTCATTCAGAGTGAAAAAATGTCTGCTCTAGGAAGTTTAGTGGCTGGGGTGGCACATGAAATTAATAATCCCGTGAATTTCATTTCCGGCAACATTACCTGTGCCCATGAATACACCCAGGACGTACTCAAACTCCTTCAGCTTTATCAGCAACATTCTCCTAATCCGCCCGCTCAAATCAGTGAACAGGCAGCCGAGATGGATATAGATTTTTTAGCAGAGGACTTACCCAAGATTTTTGCTTCAATGCGAATGGGTGCCGATCGCGTTCGTCAGATTGTCTTGTCTCTGCGAAATTTCTCGCGCCTTGACGAGGCAGAGGTTAAGGCTGTCGATATTCATGAAGGCATCGACAGCACCTTATTAATTCTGCAACATCGCTTTAAAGCCACTGCTCACACTGAGGTACGGATCATCAAAAAATACGGTGACTTGCCTCTAGTAGAGTGCTATCCAGGGCAACTCAATCAGGTTTTTATGAATATCTTAAGCAACGCCCTGGATGCCTTAGAAGGACAAGATAATTCAGGCGACAGTACCATTCAGATCATCACCCAGCAGTTAAATGCTGACCATGTGAGCATCTGCATCACTGATAATGGAATGGGCATGTCTCAGGAAGTACAGCAACGCATTTTTGATCCGTTCTTTACTACAAAACCTGTGGGGAAAGGCACCGGAATGGGCATGTCGATTAGCTACCAAATTGTTGTTGAGAAGCATCAGGGACTTATCCGCTGCGACTCGGCGATCGGGCAAGGAACCACTTTTTCAGTTGAAATTCCGGTTGAGCAGGGCAGTCAGCCAGAGGGATGAAGTCAGCGGCTAGTCAAAATTTAGAGCAACAGTGAGGGACTAAGTTTAATATTGCGAGTTCTGGCAGTTTATACTCAACAGTCTAGGGCGATCGCCCTAGACTGTTACCGCGATGTTTCAACAGAATGAACAATGTAGCCGAGGCATAAAAACACTCATTTGCTCTTGCGGCTCAAGCAGCCAAAAATTCTTTCACTGACTGCGGAACCAGAACAGCATCAATAACATGAATGATTCCATTATCAGCTTTTACATCTGCTTCTACAACATTTGCATCATCCACCTTAACACCGTCTGTAGTATCGACAGTTAGCGTTGAACCTTCAACCGTTGGTGACGAACTGAGGCTAGCAATGTTGCTAGATGGAATGCTGCTAGCAACAACATGGTAGGTCAAGAGCTTCTCTAACTCTGGCGGATTATCGAGGAAAAAACCTACTGCTCCTGAAGGCAATTTAGAAAATGCTTCATCAGTCGGTGCGAATAGTGTAATTGAAGTAGGCTCCATTAGACCTTGCAACAAGCTTGCCCGATTAATGCCATCGATCAAGGTTGTGAACCGACCGTCGTTAATTAATGTATCAACAATATCAGCCATGAGGGATATTCCTTATGTTTTCTGTATTTTGTCTCTCTCAAACGAATTCGTCTACTTGAGTGATAAATTCAGGCGATCGATTTCGGTTAAGGAAAAAACTGAAGCAAAAATGCCTGCCAGTAAAACCACTTTCAATTCAGAATCTCAAGAAGGCTTTTTCGCTACCAAAGATTTTGGTGTTTTAGGACGGCAAGTATTATTTTAGAAGATGTTTGAAAAGTTGTCGATGTGACATTGGTAGAAGAAGAGTCCGTTTGAAAAGGTTCAGGTTAATGCATCTAAGGCACCTAAATGGTTGTTACTAGCAATACTAAGCAACAGCCAGGTAGCTGCCTCATATTTATATTCTTTACAAGTCTCAAATGGGGGTTGCTAATCTCAGCAGAAATGAATCATCCCGAAAAATCAATAATTTGGACAAAATGATGATGTAATTGATGCTTATTTCATTGGTTAAAAGTTATGCCTCCTGCAACTGGTTTCAGAGATTACTATGCCGTTTTAGGAGTTAGTAAAACCGCGACTCCTGAAGAAATCAAGCGAGCTTACCGCAAACTTGCCCGCAAACATCATCCTGACGTAAATCCTGGTAATTCCCAAGCAGAGGAACAATTCAAAACCCTTAACGAAGCTAACGAGATTTTATCAGATCCAGAAACGCGCGAAAAGTGTGACCAGTTTGGGCAGCACTGGAAGCAAGCGGAGGCAGGTGGCGTTCCTCCTAGAAATAGCACAAATGCCGAGGGATTTGATTCTGATCAATACAGCAACTTCAATGACTTTATCAATGATTTGATGGGTGGTGCAGGCGGTAGAAATCGAGCCGGACGAACTCATTACCGCACCTCGACTCAGCCGCCGGACGACTTTTCTGGATTTCGTAGCCAAGCCCCCGCACCCGACACGGAAGCAGCGATCGCCCTCTCTTTCTCAGAAGCATTTAATGGTGTTCAAAAACGGTTGCAGTTGGACGATGAAACCGTTAACGTTCGCATTCCCGCAGGTGCTAAAACGGGCAGCCGAATTCGGATTAAAGGCAAAGGTCGCCCCAGTCCTTTTTCTCAGCAGCGCGGCGATTTATACCTGACGATCGAATTGTTTCCCCATTCGTTTTTTCAGTTTTCGGGCGATAACCTGACCTACGAAGTTCCTATTCGCCCCGATGAAGCCGTCTTAGGTGCTCAAATTCAAGTGCCCACGCCAGAAGGTCGCGTAACAATGACTGTTCCTAAAGGGGCGCGTTCTGGGCAATCGCTGCGGCTACGAAAAAAGGGTTGGATCTTGCCAAAAGGCGATCGCACCGATCTGATTGTGAAACTTCAGATTGTGTCTCCGAAAGAGTTAAGTGAAATCGAGCAGGATTGCTATGAAAAGATTCAGTCTAACAGCAGTTTTAATCCGCGTTCTACGATAGAAGAGATGACACTATGAACGAGTCTAGCCTCTCCAGTACGGTTGTTTCCCTAGCAGGCGATCGCCTTTACACATTTGAGTATGCAGCTTTGGTGGCAGAAACCTCAACGGTCGTGATCGAGCAATTTGTCCAAGTAGGATTAATTGAACCAATCGGCTCAATGCTACACTCACGGGAAATTGTCCGCATTGCTCAAATCCAACGGTTGCGACAAGATTTAGGGTTAAATCTTGTCGGAGCGGTCATGGTGCTAGATATGGCGCAGGAAATTGCCCAACTTCGGGCACGGCTAAAAGCATTGCAGTCGTGACTTGAAGCTTAGTTACAGTCGGCAATGCAGTTAGATAGACCTAACCCCAAATCCTTCTCTTTAACTTCCCTTTAAGAAAATGGGCTTTGAGTAAATTTATACTTTACATTACTGAAATTTTTCCTGAAAACAAGGTTGCAGTACTGTAGCATGTAGTAAATCTTGAGAGAAGTGAAAGAATGTCACATCAAGCCAGAAAGGGTCTTCAGAAACATCTGATCCGGTCAATTGCTGGATTGATGTTGCCACTGAGCGCGATCGCCTATTCCCTACCAGGCTCGGCTCAAACAGGATCGGCTCAACCCATGCCTCATAGAGCTGACTTAATTAATAATACTGTTGCTTCAGATGAGGCTTATCGCTTGGGTGCTGGCGATCAGGTTCATATTGAGGTCTTCGGTCTAGCTCAATATAGTGGAGACAACCAAGTTCTAACGGATGGAACTTTGAACCTTGCCCAAGTTGGCAACGTGTCCGTTGACGGAATGACTCTAAAGGAAGCATCTGATGCCATTTCTGCACAGTACACACGCTTGCTCAACTATCCCATTATCACCGTCACACTGCTAACGCCTCGCCCAGTTAAAGTTGGCATTTCAGGAGAGGTAAATCGCCCTGGATCTTACACAATTCCTGTTGCGACAGGAACTCAGTTGCCTAGTGTGACAGAATCACTGCGGCTAGCAGGGGGAATCACTCAATTAGCAGACTTGCGGCATGTAGAAGTCCGTCGGTCTCAACGCTCAGGAGTTGATCAGATCATTCAAGTTGATCTGTGGGACTTTCTACAGACAGGCAATCCACGCCGAGACATCACCTTGCGAAGTGGTGATGCAATTTTTATTCCTACAGTTGACGCGATCAATCTGGCTGAATCGGTTCAGGTAGCTTCAGCTAACTTTGCAACAGATAGAAGTCAACCGCTAAACATTGCCGTGGTTGGAGAAGTTTACCGTCCAGGTTCCTACACTGTGACGACATCTGCCAGAACAGGAGCAGCCGGACAAACGGGTCAGGCAAATGGGGGCGGTGATACAGAGAAACCCCCGACGATTACAAGAGCCATTCAAGTTGCCGGAGGTATTAAGCCCCAGGCAGATATTCGCCGGATACAAGTTCGTCGAATTACAAAAGCTGGCTCTGAGCAGACCATTACTCTTGATCTCTTGAAACTGCTACAGACAGGTGATCTCAATCAAGACCTAATTTTGCAAGATAGAGATACCGTTGTTATTCCAACAGCAGACGAAGTTTCAACCGCCGAAGGAATCCAAATCGCTGCGGCAAGCTTTTCTCCGGATAGTATTCAGGTTAATATAGTGGGCGAAGTTAAAAAGCCTGGAGTCGTTCAGGTTCCGCCAAACACTCCCTTAAATCAGGCGCTGCTCGCCGCTGAAGGCTTCAATGGTCGCGCCCGCAAAAGTTCCGTCGAACTGATTCGTGTGAACTCAGATGGAACCGCCACTCGGCGCAGGGTTGATATCGATTTTTCTCAAGGAATCAACGAAGAGACGAATCCAGTGCTACGGAATGATGACATTGTTATTGTGAATCGTTCTGGACTCACTGCTTTCTCTGATAGTCTTGCTACTATTGTCAATCCAATTAGTAGTTTTCTTTCAATTTTTAGCTTATACACAATCTTGAAGTAGCTTTATATCAAGGATAGGTAGGATATTAAGGATAGGCAGGTTGGTGGTTACGCGCAAAAACGGGGGCATTGATGGTCGGAGCCAATAGCATCTGAATTCTTTCGAAGAATCATTGTTAATAATTATTCAGAGGTCAAGATGGAAAATGAATCCTACTCCCAGGCATCGCCCCTTCAAAGCGACAACAGACGGTTCCAATGGCTTCCTCTAGCGCGATCGCCTCTACCCGATGAGAGCGACGAAGGGGGGCTAAATCTGGGGCAAGTTGCTGTAACCCTGCGGCGAAGAATTCCTATGATTGCCGGGATGACAGTGATTGTCACTTCTGTAGCCTTGCTCAAAGCGTTGACTAATACCCCTATCTATCAGTCTGGTTTTGAAATTTTAACTAAGCCAGTGACTGTTGAATCTCAGGTAATCTCATCAATTCCCCAAACGTTGGGGCAAGGAGAGCAACAGCAAGGTCAGGGATCTGAAAAAGGGGTAGATGAAACGAAGCTGAAACTTCTGAAGAGTCCTAAAATTCTAGACCCAGTTGTCAAAGATTTACAAGCTACCTATCCAGATATCACCTTTGATAGCCTTTCATCGGGACTTGTTGTTACGCCAGAACCCAATAGTGAAATTTTAAGTGTTAGCTACCAGGATAAAGACCCCAAAAAAGTTAAAGCGATACTCAAGCGGGTCTCTAATGCTTATTTGAGCTACAGCTTGGAAGAGCGACTAATAGATGTTTGGCAGGGAACTGATTTTGTCAATGCTCAAATTCCTCAGCTTCAGAAACGAGTTGAAGATAGTCAGGATCGCCTACAAACTTTTCGGCAGCAGTACAATTTGATTGATCCGGAGTCTGCTGGCAAGCAACTGGCTGAGCAAACCAGTATTATTGGGCAGCAGCGCCTTGAAGCTCAGGTACAACTCAATGAAGCGCGAGCCCTTTACCTTGAGTTGCAAAATCAGTTATCCCAGCCTCTTAATGAATCAGCGGCAGCTTCAGCGCTAACCGACAATGCTCGTTATCAAAGTCTGCTCGATCAAATTTTGAGTGTAGAAAGCGATATCGCTAAAAATTCCAGCTTATTTCGCTCAGACACTCCTAACATTCAAGTATTGCAAGACCAGAAACAAAATCTGCTGCCTTTGTTACAACAGGAGGGGCAACGAGTTCAGGGAGTGGTTGCTAGCAACATTCGAGAACTGGAAGCTCGTAACCAAATCCTAGATCAGGCTGAAAGACACCTAAGCCAACGAATTAAACAGTTATCAGTCGTTTCCCGCCAGTACATTGACATTCAACAAGAGTTAAAAATTGCGACAGACAACCTGAATCAGTTTTTGACTAAGCGAGAAGCACTCAGGATTGACGGTGGACAGCGGAGAACGCCCTGGCAAATTCTCACTGCACCCACAGACCCAGTTCCCTCTGCTGCTAATGTGAAGCGGACTGCGGTTCTGGGCGCAATCCTAGGGTTGCTGCTAGGTGTGGGTGCTGCCATACTACTGGAAAAACTGAGTAATGTCCTTCATACTGCTGATGAGGTCAAAGAAATTACGAAACTCCCCATTCTAGGGGTGGTTCCCTTTGACCCAGAATTGTCAGAATTGGAGAGACTAACGTCTCCCAATAAACCGACTTCTGCGGCAGATATAGTGAGGTTAGTCCAGCAAATGCGTCCAAAGTTTGGGCGAGATCATGGAGCGACTACGAATCCATATTGGACTTCTCCTTTTTTGGAAGCTTTCCGCTCACTTCATACCAATATTCTCCTGCTTGGATCTGATACCCGAATCCGCTCTTTAACGATTAGCTCATCTAGCTTAGGAGAGGGTAAATCTACAGTCGCTATTTACTTAGCACAAGCAGCAGCAGCGCTAGGGCAGCGAGTGCTTTTGGTGGATGCAGATCTTCGTTTACCGCGACTTCATGAGCGTTTAGAATTGGATAATACGCAGGGACTGACTCATGTGATTTCTCTAAGTTTAGACGTTGAGACTGTCATTCAGCGATCGCCTACAGAAAGCAATCTTTTTGTGTTGACATCAGGACAAACTCCGCCTGACCCGACGAAGCTGCTTTCATCTCAAAAGATGCAAAGCCTCATGGAGCAATTTAGGGAAGCCTATGACTTGGTTATTTACGATACTCCCCCGCTTTTAGGGCTGGCAGACGCAAGAATTATTGCCTCTAAAACTGATGGTGTCATCATGGTTGTTGGCTTAGATAAGACAAAAGGAGCAACTTTGTCCCAAGCATTAGCAGGGCTTAAGCTTTTCCCAATCTCAGTTTTAGGAATCGTTGCGAATGGTGCAAAGGAATATAACAGCAGCCTTCATGCTTCTGATCAACGCTATTACATACCTGAACGGAAAGAGCAGATTGTTGAAGAGAAAACGAGTTCAACATCAAAGCAAATCGATGAATAAGTGGCGTTGCTGAATAAAGGGACGAACAGCAAAATCCGCCCTCACCCTAACCCTCTCACAGAAGGAGAGGGGATAAGAGATTTGGCTCTATTCTTTTGACGATCAATCATGCCTACGCTGGAAGCTCTCATACTGCTATCGCTGATTATAGTAGTCTGGAGCGTTAGTTCTCGCCGTTGGCAACGTCGATTTGTTTTGCCTCTAGCTGTAGTACTGACGCTTTATCTACTTGGAACCTCTTCATTTGTAGTTTCCCTAGCAAATTGGGGGTTAACGTTCTCACTGCCGACAGATACAGGAGAATTAGTAGATGATATTGTCGTTCTGGGTCGAGGTGCAGACTTTCAAAATCAGCGAGTTGAGACTGTTGATCAGCTCTGGCAGATTGGACGAACGCCTAAGATTTTTGTGAGTGGAATGATGGATGCTCAATCGATCGTTGAGCGTCTGAAAAATCGCGGTATACCCAGTCAGTCGTTGAATGGTGAGGGCTGTTCCCGAACGACAGAAGAAAATGCTCAGTTCACAGCAGCAATACTGGCTCCCCAAGGAGTTCAGAAAATTCTTCTGGTAACAGATCCCCCGCATATGCTCAGATCATTTTTATTGTTTCATAGTTTTGGATTCACAGTTATTCCCCATTCCAGCCCCCTCCCTGCTTATTGGAGTTCAAAAGATCGGATGATGACCGTTCTACGAGAATATTTTGGGCTGATGAAATATGCTTCTACAAATCGCTTTAGACTGCGATCGCCGACTGAACTAAAGCAGCTCTCTCAAGAAGCATTGAAAAAGGTTTCTGAATGGAACTGTAGAGTAGAGGCAAAAACAGAATAACGTATACGCCGTCAGGGGCTTAAGTCCCTGATGCATCTGCTTGACTCTCCTGTCGAGAGGAGGGTTGATAATAGTAGTAATCCTATTCAAGAGTAGTTTTACTGCTATTTGTCATGACACTTCAATTCACGGTTGCCAACATGGCTTGCTCTGCTTGTGTTGAAACGATTACCCAAGCTGTTACCGCTATTGATCCCGCTGCTAAGGTTAAGGCTGATACTAAAACCAAGCAGGTCAATATTGAAACTCAAAAACCTGAGCTTGAGGTGAAGCAGGCGATCGCTGCCGCAGGCTACACCGTCGCATAGTTCAAGTTTTTGAGTTCCAAGTTTTAGGTTGAGATTAATCTCTTCATTCCCTTTTTTTAACTATGGACACCACAACATTGAAGCTTCGAGGCATGAGTTGTGCCTCTTGTGCCCGGAGCATTGAAGCTGCCATTCGTTCTGTTCCGGGCGTTAGTGAAAGCAGCGTTAACTTTGGGGTCGAACAGGCCAATGTTACCTACGACCCTCAGCAAACAGATGTGCGATCGATTCAGGATGCTGTTACTGCTGCTGGATATTCTGCACAGCCCATTCAAGAGCAGGACTTGCTGAATGGAGATAGTGCCGTAGAACGACAGACGCGACAGGCAGAATCGCAAGACTTAACGCGTAAGGTCTGGACGGGTGGCGTAATTAGTGCAATTTTGGTGATCGGTTCTATCCCAGCGATGACGGGGCTGTCCGTTCCCTTTATTCCAATGTGGTTGCATAACTTCTGGCTACAAGCCTTGCTGACTGCACCTGTGCAGTTCTGGTGTGGAAGGTCTTTTTATGTTAACAGTTGGAAAGCATTCAAGCGCCATACCTCAACGATGGATACCCTGATTGTTTTGGGCACCAGTGCGGCATATTTTTACTCGCTGTTCGTCACGATTTTTCCCGGAGTTTTGATTGCCCAAGGACTGATACCGACTGTTTACTACGAAACTGCGGCGGTTGTGATCACGCTGATTCTGCTGGGGCGCTTGTTTGAAAACCGTGCTAGAGGGCAAACTTCGGAAGCGATTCGTAAACTAATGGGGTTGCAGGCAAAGACTGCCCGCATCGTTCGTAATGGGCAAGAACAGGAAGTGCCGATCGCTGAAGTTCAGCTTGGCGACGTGATTTTGGTGCGACCGGGTGAAAAAATTCCGGTAGATGGTGAAGTGATTGAAGGTAGCTCAACCGTTGATGAAGCGATGGTGACGGGCGAGAGTGTCGCGGCTAAAAAGCAGCCTGGAGATGAGGTGATTGGAGCCACAATTAATAAAACTGGAAGCTTTAAGTTTCGAGCTACACGCATAGGAAAAGATACTTTTCTAGCTCAGATTGTCAAATTAGTGCAACAGGCGCAAGGCTCTAAGGCTCCGATTCAAAAGCTGGCAGATCAGGTAACAGGATGGTTCGTTCCGGCTGTTATTGCAGTAGCGATCGCCACGTTCATTGTTTGGTACAACGTGATGGGTAACGTAGCGCTGGCATTGAGTACAACGGTTGGTGTGCTGATCATTGCTTGTCCGTGTGCGTTGGGGTTAGCCACGCCTACATCGATCCTAGTGGGCACAGGTAAAGGTGCAGAAAATGGCATTCTGATTAAAGGTGCAGATAGTCTGGAACTAGCGCACAAATTACGGGTCATTGTTCTTGATAAAACAGGAACGCTAACTCAAGGTAAACCTACGGTTACTGACTTCGTGACGGTGAACGGAACCGCTCACAGCAATGAACTCAAACTATTACAGCTTGCCGCATCTGTAGAACGAAATTCAGAACATCCTTTAGCAGAAGCAGTAGTGCAGTATGTCAAGTCTCAACAAGTGGAATTGATTGATGCGCGTGAGTTTGAGGCGATCGCAGGCAGCGGCGTTCAAGGTCAGGTATCGGGTCAGCTTGTTCAAATTGGAACTCAGCGTTGGATGACTGAATTAGGGATTGATGCTCAGGCTTTAGCCATTCACAGAGACAAGCTGGAGGATTTAGGTAAAACGGTAATTTGGATGACTGTAGATGGAAAATTGCAAGGAATTATGGGAATTTCTGATGCTCTCAAGCCATCCTCTGCTGATACCGTTCGCACGTTGCAAAAACTCGGTCTAGAAGTGGTCATGCTAACTGGAGATAATCGTCCTACTGCCGAAGTCATTGCCCGTGAAGTTGGCATCACACGAGTGTTAGCAGAGGTGCGTCCTGATCAAAAAGCCGCGATGATCAGCAACCTTCAATCTGAAGGAAAAATTGTGGCAATGGTGGGCGATGGCATTAATGATGCTCCAGCACTGGCTCAAGCCGATGTGGGAATTGTGATCGGAACGGGAACTGACGTGGCGATCGCCGCTAGCGACATCACGCTAATTTCGGGCGATTTACAAGGAATTGTGACCGCAATTCAGCTTTCTCGTGCCACCATGCGAAACATTCGCCAGAATCTTTTCTTTGCCTTCATCTACAACGTGGCGGGTATTCCGATCGCCGCCGGAATTCTATTTCCTTTCTTTGGCTGGCTACTCAGCCCCATGATCGCCGGGGCAGCGATGGCGTTCAGCTCTGTCTCGGTGGTCACTAATGCGCTGCGGCTGCGTAACTTCAAACCCAGACCGATTCATTAAATATCGATTCATTAAATCAGTTGAACGGATATCCGGAGCAAGGTCAATGCTAAAAAAAGCTACACTTTTTGGAACACTAGCAGGATGCGGATTTCTGTTAGGCGCAATTTCAGGGGCGTTGGCAGCCGAAATGCCTGCGGCACACAACATGCCCTCTCAATCTTCATCTCAATTTCAACGCATTGATCAACCTATAGCCAATAAGGTTGCTGTAACGCTAGGTGGATTAGGGCTAATGGGTCTAGAACTCTGGTGGTTCCTCTTCAGCAAGCCGAAGTCTCACAAATAGTTCTGCCTCGCTGCGATGCTTCCTCATTGTCAGGGTGCAGTGACGATGGCAAAAGAAGCATTGCAGGAAAGCGATCGCCCCGAAATCAAAGAGATAGTGCAAGACATTGTTGCCAGCCAGCAACAAGAAATTGCTCAGATGCAGCAATAGTAATCACATAACTTGAGTTTGCGCCCAACTCCTTCATAACGCTAATCGTTTTACCGTGACGGTAGATTCACCTCTAACTTTTGACCGAATCAATCTCAACCTTCAGGTGAGTGCTAAGCCTTTTGGCTCATGCAATATTACTTACAGCCTGTAACTGCTCACAGCTTTTTCTTAAATTACCGAGTTTGGGAGGAATGTTTTGATTCAGGTACGACTTACAAGAAAGAGACAGGAGAAAAAACATGCCCGACGAAATTAAAAACACAACTATTCCAGAAATTGATCCAACAGAAGTTGAAGACTCCAGAGTTATCACCGCTGGCAAGCATAATTCATTTTTAGAAAAGGTAATGGTTAAGAGTGGGCTGGCAGACCCCTATGATGCCAGAGACATCACTGAAGTTGTCTTCCGCACAATGCGCGATATGATGACGAACGAAGCAGTTGATCACGTAGCTGAGGAATTGCACTCACCGCTGATGGAAGGAAACAAGGATAAAACCATATATACTGCTACACCACTTGCTACCGAAGTGGAAGACCTTTGGAAAGACACTAATCCGATCGTTCATTTCCTTAGCCGTGTCCGTCCAACACTCAATATTCGTGATACAACTTTTCTGTTCCGTATTAGACAGGAATCATCCTTGCCATCTACTGTTGAACCTGAACAAGTGGTCAAAGCAGTTTTCTCGGCAACTAAAGATGAACTGTCGCCTGAGCGGATTCAAGAAATTGCCGAATTTCTTCCAGGTACCGTCCTTCAGCTTTGGCAGGATGCATAGCTTTACAGGCTCATAACTACATATCCTATAGTAAGCAAAAACAAAATAAGAAGTTGCACGATATAAGTGCAACTTCTTATTTGCGTTCCTGCTTAGTATGAAAGGCAGGCAAGATGCCTGCCCTACAATGAACGACCCCGCCGCAAGCGGACGGGGTATCAAATATCCCTTTTTTAATTAGACACTTACGCCCCAAGGGGCGGGGAATCTACCCTCTACGAGATTGAATGAATCTCTACTTTCCATTAGAATCTTTGACCTTATTCACTAGCTCTTTGGCTTGTTCAACAAGTCCCTCTGTGTCAGGGTGATCCTTGAAGTATTCCTGCTCTTTTTTCTCGTATTCCTTTTCTATCCCAACTTTAGGATCTTCAACAATTTTTGTCATTTCATTGTAGGCTTTAGCAGGACTCTCTGCGGATTGATCCTTCTGGATTTCCTCAAGTGCCTGCTTAGGTGAAGAAATGTCGGCATACACAGGCTGAGTACCACTGCTAAATCCGCCAGTGAAGCTCATTAAGCCTACTAAGACAGTGACCATGAAAAGTTTATAGATCGATTTAACACTCAACCAAAAAAAGCGTTGCATTTAATTGCACTCCTACTCTTCAATAAAACTAAGGAAAAAAAAGGGCAATATGAATCTTTCACTTGCCCTACCTGCTCTCTGTCTCTAAACAAAATAAGTAGCCTTAAACCGTTCTGCTGCGAGTAATTAAGTTCCAGATAAAAACAGCAACGATCGCGCCTAAAACAGCAACGAATACACCAGGGATACTAAGAGAAGTAGCGGATAGTTGTACCGCACCTGTCTGGAAGAAGGTCAACAAGCTTCCTCCCACGAATGCACCGATGATTCCCAGAACTATTGTGCCTAAAATACCACCACCTTGAGGACCAGGATAAATTGCCTTAGCAATTGCTCCGGCTAAAATTCCAAGAATAACCCATGCAATAAGATTCATAGTTAAGCTCCTTAAAAAACTTGCTTGTTAGTAAAACTATATCGGAATTACTTAGACGTTCCTTCTGCCTTAAGAGATAGATCTGCCTTCGTGCAACCTAACTGTTGCAAATTTTCAACCTACTCTTACTCTCTACCCCTCAGCTTCTTGGGAAAAAAAATCAGTGATGTTTTGTGATGTTTTCTCAAAGGAGGAGAAAAACTAAGAACGACAATACAAATAGGTATGCACTCAATTTACTTGATCATTTCATCTAAATCTCGCCCTAAGTTTAGGGTTGAAAACCTGTGGCTGACTTACGCTTTACCTTACTCTTAGGTTTATCTTTGCTAACTTCTAACAAAGCTTCTTGGAACAGTTCATGAAGATGCAGAGGTACACTAGCAATTTCGGGTAGCGTTGGTTCCAGGGGTTTATTAAATTCTTGTAGAAGTAGATCAAGATCAGCTTTAAGATTGAAATCGGAACGCTTTAGAGCAGATTGCAATACCTGTTCTAGGGCTACAGGATACTGCTGCGCTAACCTCTGCCAGATATAAACGTTCACTTGGGGATCTCGTAGACACTGGAGAATCAGCGTCTCTGCGTTAGGTTCTGATTGTTGCGCTTCAAGGATAGCTTTTAGATCCCAATAGGTGCTTAGAAAGATTTGTCCCCAACGGGGATGGGTTAACGCTGTGACATGCTCTGCTTTCTTAAGCGAGTTGGGCAACTCAACTGTTGGGGTTACCATTTTGGTAGGAGATTGCTCTATTCCTGTTGTTTCTTCTGGCGGAAGCCCTGCTTCTTCAGCAAGTTGAGAAAGGGTTTTAGAACTATCAATGCCTGCTGCCTCCAAGCGTCGCTGGGTAAGCACCTCTTGAAAGGCTGTAAGCTGCTTTGTCCATTGATGTCCGGGTAGCGTCAATTCATCAGTGCCAAAAAAATCAACAAAATCTTGATGGTATTCTTCTACCGATCGCCACGCCTCTGTTAACAGATCCGGAGCATCGCTATATAAATACTTGCCATAGCACTGTTTAAAGTTACCGATCGCCACAGCTAGTTTGGGTTTACCCAACTTACCTAGCCCCACTATTTTAGAGCAAATCCACTGCTGCTCTGTAACAGGCGTAAGATAGGTTAGCAATATTTCCCCGGCTGACAGCCTTGTCAGTTGAGTCTCAGGAATTTGAACTAGATAATGCTTTGCCGTGAGCCAGTTCATTAATTCCAGTCCATTAGGTAAAACCTGGACAACCGCGAATAAACCGGGGAAGCTACGATGCCACTGCCTAATTACCTGGCGATCGCCTGCTGTAAGTTGGAGTTCATGAAGTTGGGGTTCCTGCTCTAAGAACAAATCGATGGGTGTTTTATTTCCCACTTTCCCAGCAGTTAAAAAAGACTCAGTTACCATCTCATAGGGCATTAAGTTCTGAGCAGGCGACTGAGCAACTTGAGCGAGTTGAGCAGCACTATAAGATTCTAAAGCAGTAGCTAACTCTCCTTCGGCATCTAGCACAAAGTCCACAAGAGCTTGTTTTAGGGCGATCGCTCGTTCAAAAATATCGTCCACTCTTCAACCTCACGCTGCAAGTTTACCGTTCAGATTATATCTTAAGACTGAAAAGGGTAACTGCCTTGAGATAGATAGTCCTAAGATATAGCAATCTTAAATTAGGTGCGAGATGCACAGGTTTTTCCCTCACCCTAAATCCCTCTCCCTAGGGGCGAGGGACTTTGAATTCTGGCTCCCTTCTCCCCAGGGAGAAGGGTTAGGGATGAGGTTGAACCAGATCACAGTTCAAATAGGATTGCTATCAATGCTTCGCTTTTGCCGGGAGCTGCACGACAAATTTGCTGCCCTTTCCGGCAGTAGAGATGACATCGATTTTGCCATAATGCGCTTCTACAATTCGACGAGATAAATAGAGTCCTAAGCCGCTGCCAGAGCGTCGATGCTTACCCGGACGAAATCTCTCAAATAGATGAGGTTGATCATCAGATTCGATCCCAGTTCCCGTATCTTCAACTTCAATATTCACCCAAGATGTTGATGAAGCGTCCTGATTATCATCATCGTTTAATGAGACAGTAACGCGCACCTCAATGGTGCCTTGTTCGGTAAATTTGATGGCGTTCCCAATCAGATTAGTCAAAACTCGCCGTAGCTCAAGGCGATCGCCCATCACAGTTCCCGTCTCGTCATCTCCTTCAACAATTCTAAAGTCAGATCTTAGTTCTAAGTTTTTCTCTTCAGCTAAAGGCTTAAGCTCTTGAATTACGTCGCAGGTTAAGTGCCAAACATTACAGGGACATGCCACCAAGGATTTTTGCCCAGCATCGTAGCGATGAACTTCGAGTAGAGTATTGGTCATTTGCAAGAGGCTTTGGTTGCTCCTTACCATGACAGCGATCGCATCTTTCATGTCTGTTGAAAGTTCGCAAAACGCCTCCTGCAAAAACAAGTGCAGCATTCGATCGGCAGCAACTAATGGCGTTCGTAAATCGTGGGTGAGGCGCGAAACAAAATCTTCTCGTTGGCGCATCATCAGTTCGCGTTCATCAACGCTGTGCTTGAGGCGAAGCAGCGATCGCACTCGTGCCAGAAGTTCTTCTGGATCAACAGGCTTCCGAACGAACTCATCGGCACCCATGTCTAGCCCTTCGACAACGCTAGAATGGTCAAAAGCAGTAATTAATAGGATAGGAATAAAAGGTAAAGCAGAATTTTTACGAATGCGCTCGGTTACTTCGTAGCCATTCATCCCCGGCATCATCACGTCTAATAGAATGAGGTCAGGAGGAGACCGTTCAATATGATTGAGAGCGCTAACGCCATCTTCTGCGGTGTGAATGTCATATCCTTCTTCCGACAGAATTGCCTCTAGCAGAAGTAAATTGTCTGGGGTGTCATCCACTGCTAGAATTGAATCGATTTTGGGTAATTCAGTAGAAGACATGCACTGACCTAAAGTTTACTCCTTGCTCTATCTTAAGAAGAACGATTACAAAACTCAATCACTCTTTAGGTATAGTTTTATTCCTAGGGCATATATTAGCTCTGTGCCCTCACCCTACCCTCCAGTTCTTCTTCTAGATGTCCCTTGCGTCTCACTTTGGACAAACCTGGGAATGTTAATGGTAAAAGTCGAGCCTTGCCCTAACTGGCTTTGAACTGTAATCTCACCACCCATCATTTCTACCAACGATCGCGTAATTGCTAGTCCTAACCCTGTACCACTGTACTTCCGGTTGATGGTTTGGTCTATCTGCTGGAACATTTCAAAAATATATTCTAGATCCGAAGGGGCAATGCCAATTCCTGAGTCTTGAATGGCGATCGCCACTCTACCAGGCTCTGGTTCGCTTAGCTCAATAGAAATCTCTCCAGAATCAGTAAATTTAATTGCATTAGAGATGAGGTTTACTAACACTTGCCGCACTCGCATTGAGTCATTAAAAGCTCGGCTGTGGGGCAGAGTAGAGCGAACTCGAATCGGTAAGTTTTTCTCTTCTGCCAGGGAACGCAATTGCCCAATAGTTGTTTCTAGAAGCTGCAATAAATCACAGGGTTCTGGTCTAAGTTCTAAGCGACCTGCCTCAATTTTTGAGAGGTCTAAAATATCACTCACTAACTCTAAAAGATTCCGACTATTTGATAAGATTCGCTCCACCATCGTCTGTTGAGGAACGTTAAGACCTCCTTTACTTTGACGTAACATGACCTGAGAAAACCCAATGATGGCATTCATAGGAGTTCTTAACTCATGGGACATCGTGGCTAAAAACTGAGACTTAACCCGCGATGCTTTGAGTAATTCTAAGTTCTGTAACTCAATTTTTTGCTTTTGCCTTTTAAGTTCTTCGTTTTGTCGTGATAGTAACTCATTAGTTGCCTGCAACTGCTGGTAGGCTAAGTTAGCCTTTTGCTCAGCTCGGTACACCCGCACAGCGTTCTTTAAGATAGAAGCTAGCCGATCAGAAGCTATCTTAGACTTCGATAAATAATCGCTTGCTCCTGCTTTCATACATGCAACAGCAATTTGCTCATCACCTTGCCCAGTCAGGACAATCAACGGAACCTTGCTACCTGCTTTTCGGATGGCTTGAATTAGCGCTAGCCCATCTTGATCAGGAAGCGAGTAATCGAGAAACACAGAATCAAAGGAAGAGTTCATTAGAGCAGCGATCGCCTCTGCTGCCGTCGTTGCTTCAAACCGTTCCATTAAGATGCCGGATTTCTTAAGGGCACGATTTATAGTAAGGCGATCGACCTCATCGTCATCCACAATTAAAATTTTAAGCTGATCTTCCATAAGCCTCACGCTTGCCCTAGAGCATTTTCGACAGCATCCAATATTTGTTGAGAATAGCCATCAGTTCTACAAATTCAGAGAATTGCACTGGCTTTAACAAGTATCCTGCAACATTAAGCTGACTAGCTTCAACGCGATCTTCCTCTCCTGCGGAGGTCGTTAGAACCACCACCGGAATAGACTTTAAATCAGGGTCAGACCGCAACTCCTGCAAGAACTCTATGCCATTCATGCGAGGCATATTTAGGTCGAGCAAGATGAGGCGGCGATGCGCTGGAACAACAGCAGGTTGTCTGTTAATACCGCGTAGCATATCTAGCGCTTCCAACCCATTACCAGCAAGATACAGCGGGTTAGTAATGTTGTTCTTTTTGAAGGCACGCCTGACGTTAAGGATATCTACCTCATCGTCTTCTACTAATAAAATATTGATAGCGCTGTCGGGATTAGATGGCATTTCAAAAAAGTTACAAGCTAGGTTTTTATTCTTCTCTCAATTCTATGCAAGAAATGCATTCTAAAACGTCGGTCGTTAGTTAGACTTATGCTATTGGCAGAGCTATTTCTGTCGTATACCTGTCAGGAGATTTCCGAACCAGAATATACCTGTGGGGCAGGCATCTTGCCTGCATACTGCTTTCGATGCAGGCAAGATGCCTGCCCCACAAAGGGATTTTAATTGATGGAAATCTCCTCAGACTGCTATGAGGATAGAGGTTGTGTGTACCAAGTAAAGATAAATTTTGCCCCTTGCCCCAGCTTCGACTCCACCCAGACCTTCCCTCCTTCTAACTCTACAAGCTTTTTGACAATTGATAGACCGATTCCTGTGTTTTCGGTTTTATCGCGGGCATCTAAGGTTTGAAAAATTGTAAATATTTTGTTTTGATGTTCTAAAGCAATCCCAGGTCCGTTATCAGATACGGTAAATTCGCAAAGATTACCTTGCACATTCACTGTAATTTGAATATGTGCATCAAGGCGATCGCAATGTTTAATGGCATTACTAATAAGATTAGAAAAAACTTGACTGAGAGGTAATCGTCTCGTTTGTATCGTAGGCATCAGCGCAACTTCCACCATAAAGTTAGGAGGAGGAGCCAGTAGATCAATCACCTCTGCCAGTAACTCTCCAACATTGACGGTTTCAACCGCTACTTTAGCTCGACCTACCCGTGAATACTCTAACAACCCATTAATTAAGGCATCCATCCGCTGAACTCGTTTCCGCAGAAGACGCATATGCTGCTGTCCTTCCTCTGGAAGCTGCCCCTCTAAATCTTCTTCAATCCATTCTGAAAGATTGGCGATCGCCCGTAAAGGAGCCTTCAAATCATGAGATGACACATAGACAAATTGGTCTAACTCTTGATTACGGTCTGCCAGCGTCATATTAGTTTGGGCTAATATTTGGTTAAGTTGCGCCACGTTTTGAGCCTGGGCTTGCAGCCTTCTTATTCCCGATTGCCTGTCTCGTTCAATGCGGTCAAATAGAAAAATTGCTGCCACTGAAGCCAAAACACTAATTGCAGTCATGATGAGTTGCACCCAGCCTCGCAGCCGTTCCTGATCGTTTAGCAACTCTTCTCGAAGCCGAAGTAAACGCCGCTCTTCTGACTGAAACTGGTTAATGTCTAGCCTCAGATTATCCATAACCGCCTTTCCCTGTACCCAGAGAACCTTATGCTGAGCAGAGATGTTTGCTGGCTCAGTTAAGGCACTGGTACTACTAATTTCCTGCAACAGCAGCTCAAGTTCCTGCTGAATTTTCTGTTCTATAACTTGTACTCGTTGTGATTGTTTAGGATTATCTTGTACCAGCTTTTCCAGCCTGTTCATTGAAGCAGGTAAAGTTTTTATAGCAGTGTTATAAGGTTCTAGAAAGCTTTTTCTGCGAATGCTTCCATAACCCCTAACCCCCGTTTCAGCATTGAGAATAGCAATTAATAGATTGTTACTTTCCAATAGAACATCTTGCGTATGAGTAACGTATTTTGTTGCTGCCACTGTATGATACCGCAAATAAACAGAGGCTCCTAAGAACAGCAGCAGACAAATGACTGGAACAGTAATAATAATAGTACCTTGACGGCGCAGCGGAATGCGTGTCCAGAAGTCTCTCAAGGGATAATATAAAACCACTATCTATAGATTGAAATTGCTAAACAAGAGACTTATCAAGACTACAATTTCATAAAAGGTTAAACCTGTCATCCATCTTTAGAGAGATTTTGGTACTTTATTTATTGTCTATATCAATCTTGCTTATTCAAATTTTGCTCGTTGCCCTTTAATGATTATGCCGGACGGTAGATGGCTACATTAATAATTATCTATAAGGTATATACACAAGCTAAGTGGTAGTAATGCTGGGTAAAAAATGAGTAAAATCAAGGTCGTTTTAATTGAAGACCACGACTTGACTCGCATTGGGCTTAAAACCGTCTTACAAGCTCAGGAGAACATTCAAGTAGTGGGAGATGCAGCCAATGCTACCCAAGGTTTGCACCTTCTAGAAAGCCATCGCCCTGAAGTGGCAATGGTGGATATTGGGCTACCTGATCTTGATGGAATTGAGTTGACTCGTAGGTTTCGGCACTGGCAGACTCAATCGGAAGATTTTAGTACCAAGATTTTAATATTAACGATGCATGATGCACAGGATTCTGTATTAGCGGCATTTGCAGCAGGTGCAGATTCCTATTGCATGAAGGATATTCAAATAACCCAGTTAGTCGAAGCCATTCAAGCCACCGCTTCCGGTCAATCTTGGATAGATCCGGCGATCGCCAGTGTGATTCTTCGGCAAGTTCGCAGCGATGCTGCCATAGAATCCTCAAACTCACGCGGCAAAACAGTCGAAATTAGCGCTACAGGCAACGGCTATGAGTCATTTTTAGCAAATACGCCTTTAACGACTAGAGAATTAGAAATCTTAGAATTAATAGTAGCAGGCTGTAGCAACGCAGATATAGCACAGCGACTTTATATTACCATCGGTACGGTTAAAACTCATGTCCGTAATATTCTCAATAAACTCAGCGCCGACGATCGCACTCAAGCTGCGGTAAGGGCATTGCGATCGGGCTTAGTAACTTAGTTGGGTGCAATAGAACGTAGGTTCCCTCTTTCGAAAGATGCCTAAATGAATAGGTAAGGTTTCAATACTATAAGCCTTACTATTCTTGCACAGACGAGGGACATCATGGTTAACAGCCCTGGTTTATTAATTGATATTTGGTTAGGAGCAACCCAGTTAATTCAGTTGCCACCTACTACAGTCGATCCATTGGGCAGAACCGGGACTATTGTTGCCCCGACTGCTGCAACCTTTGTATTTTCAAGCCCACAGTTTTTTATTGCCTTAATATCTGGAATTGTTTTGGCATTTGGCTTTCAGCTCCTCCTTACAAACCTTTCGGTAGCTGCTGGCATTTCTTACTTAGGTAATTGGTCTAAGCCCACTCCGCGCCATCACAGTCATGCAGATGGTCACTCACACGATCATTCCCATGACGACAGCGGTTCAAGTGGTGTCAACAAAATTCGTTTATATGCTGGATTGTGGACAGTCATCAGCGTCAGCTTAGCGTTATTTTTTGCTTGTTTTCTAGCCGTCAAATTAACGTTAATTCAAAGTGCCCTTCTAGGTGCAATCGTGGGGCTAGTGATTTGGGGGGCTTATTTTTCATTATTAGTTTGGATTAGCTCCACGACTGTAGGCTCCTTGGTTGGCTCTTTAGTCAATACTGCAACCTCTGGTTTACAAGCAATTGTGGGCACAGCAACAGCCGCTATAGGAGCCGCTGCTGCCAAAAATCAAATCATTTCTACGGCTGAGTCGGCAGTAGCAGCCGTGCGACGAGAATTAACGTCCGGTATGGACCCAGAAACCCTGAAGGAAAATGTTGAAGAGTATCTCAACAAATTGCGTCCTCCAGGGTTAGATGTTCAGAGCGTTCGGCAAGAGTTTGAGAAGCTATTGGATGACCCTGAGTTGAAGGCGATCGCCAATCCCGAAGCTTTGCGTCAAGTCGATCGCCCTACTCTGGTCAAGCTCATTAGTAGCCGTACCGATTTATCTAAG
>JBBRCV010000014.1:0-44092 GCA_038204505.1 Elainellales cyanobacterium | reverse complement strand
ACTAGATCTTAGGAACTTGCTCATCTAACTCGCAATGCAAACCAGACCTAGCCAGGAAACAGATAGCCCCATGCAACCCCCTAGCGCAGAACCTGCTCTCCGCGCGATCGCCTACAGCATGGACACCCTCATTCCAGGACTTTACCTCTGGTGGGGAAGCCTCAAAATTCGCATTGGCGGTAGCCTCCCCGAACCCACCTATCCAGGTACTCTCCACAGCCCTATCGGCGTTGCCCTAGTCTTACCTGGATACCGCATCTACACCACATACCAGAGCACCTATGACCCTCGATAAACACACTATCGACGGGATTCCACAAATCACTCGCAAAATTTTACCCACCCAAGAATTTGATACATTACTTACTCAAGCAGGCTATAGCAAAATCGGCACAGCCCCGGCTTAAGGCAACCGTATTAAAGCTTGGTGGAGCCATCCATCCTATGCCAGAGTCGAAAGTATCTATAGCCCAGACGGAGCGATCGCCATCACGGCATATCACGTTAATGATTAATTAAGCGATCGCTTCGGGGAAAAGGTTAGGGGATGAGGGCGGTTCAGAGATGTGCAAAACTGGAATACTCTTGGGCAAAAAGTCTGAGCATCTAAACTCGTAAAAAACCTCTCATGCGTTTGATTGTCGCCACCAGCAACCCTGGTAAACTTAAAGAAATACAAGCCTACTTGACTGATCCTGAATTGGGTTGGGAGCTAGTGCTTAAACCCGCTGACCTGGAAGTAGAGGAGACGGGAGCCACATTTTTAGAGAACGCCTGCCTAAAAGCCTCCGAAGTGGCAAAAGCTTTGGGAGAATGGGCGATCGCCGATGATTCGGGGCTACAGGTCGATGCCCTTGGCGGCGCGCCCGGTATTTTTTCGGCAAGGTACGGTACCTCTGATCTGAACCGAATTGAGCGACTGTTGGCAGAACTGGGTGACGAAAAGAACCGCGCCGCGCAGTTTGTCTGTGCCGTGGCTGTGGCTCGTCCTGGTGGGGCGATCACCCTACAAACCGAGGGCGTTTGTCCTGGAGAAATCCTCTACGCTCCGCAGGGGAAAGATGGTTTTGGCTACGACCCAATCTTTTACGTCCCCTCTGAGCAGATGACCTTTGCCGAAATGCCTGCTGAAGTCAAGCATCGGATCAGCCATCGTGGACGAGCCTTTCAAGAGCTTTTGCCGCAGTTTAAGAACTTGGCATAAACGCTAAATCCCCGGACTCTAAAGAATCCGGGGATTTAGATAAGCAGAACTACAATCTCTCTCTAGATTGCTTCCATATTTTTCTCACCCGTCCGAATGCGGATAATTTGCTCAACTGGGCTAATAAAGATTTTACCATCCCCAATTTCACCTGTTCGAGCCGCAGCAATAATTTTGTCAACCACCATATCAAGCTGGTCGTCTTCTACAACGATCTCGACCTTGAGCTTTTGAAGAAACTCAACGGTGTACTCAGAACCTCGGTAGCGTTCTGTTTGACCTTTTTGCCGTCCGAAACCTCGAACTTCTGAAACGGTCATCCCGACGATGCCTGCATTGACTAGGGCAATCTTGACTTCATCGAGCTTGAACGGACGAATAATCGCCTCAACTTTTTTCATGTAAACACTCACTCCCTTGTACGTATCGATGGTCTTATCGATTGCAATGGTTCTATCACTGACAATACTGGAGATTTGTAGCTTTAACTACGGTCGGCAGATAGAGCGCAACACTTAATTTTGCCACTAGAGATTGATTAGGAGTGATTTCTTTTGTGATCTCTCTATAATCTGGGTCAAAATTGGCGGCAATAAGGGTCAAAGATTTGTTGAAATCGCTTGAACTGGACACGTAGGAATGCACTGCTCACAGACTACACAGCGCGATCGCGTAAAGTTCAGTTTGAAAGTCTGGGGATCTAAAGTTAGCGCCTCTGTCGGGCAAATCCCGGTACACAATCCGCAATGGACACAGACATCTTCATCAATCGCAATCTCTCGACTGGCTAAAGAAACGGTAATATCGTGCGATCGCAGCCAATCCAACGCTGCATCTAACTGGTCAATGTCTCCTGATAGCTCCACGACCAGGGTGCCAATTTGATTAGGCGTTACCTGTGCCCGAATAATGCTGGCAGCCACATTAAAGTCTTTTGCCAGCCGATAGGTGACAGGCGTATGCACATAGCGTTTTGGAAAAGTCAGCGTGACCCGTTTTTTCATTGTAGAGAGGGCGATCGGTAGATTCCACTCTTCATCCTAGTCAACAATCTCTAGTACGGACAAATTCTAAAGTTCACGCCGCCGGCTCTTCTGAGTTTGAGGTTGAAACTGTAGTTCTTGATACATTTTCAACACCATGACAAGATAGAAAGCCTTGCTATACATAGCATCCAGATTTTCCGCCTTGCTTCATCACCAAGAACCCAGAAGAGCCACGCCGCCAAACTCATCGAATATTAACGGCTTAACCCAAATAAGCCTTGCGGATGCGCTCGTCGGTCAGCAGGTCTGAGGCATTGCTCGTGAAGCTGACCTGTCCAGCTTCTAGAACATAGGCGCGATCGGCAGTTTGAAGCGCTAGCTTAGCGTTTTGCTCCACCAGCAAAATCGTCACTCCTTGCTGATGCAATTGCTGAATCACCGAGAAAATTCCCAACATTACTTGCGGCGCTAAACCCAGGCTGGGTTCATCGAGCAGCAGGAGTTTGGGGCGACTCATGACCGCACGGGCGATCGCCAGCATTTGCTGCTCTCCGCCGCTCAACGTTCCTGCAAGCTGATGCCGCCGCTCTCCTAAACGCGGAAAGGTGAGAAATTGCCGCTCAATATCTGCCTTAATCCCCAGCCGATCCGAGCGAACATAAGCCCCTAGCTCCAAATTCGTCAGCACTGTCTGTCTTGCCAAAACCCGCCGCCCTTCTGGGCTATGAGCAATACCCAACTTCACCATCTGATCGGGCGATCGCTGCGTAATATCCTGTCCCTCATAAAAAATTTTGCCCTCCACCGGATTTACTAATCGCGAAACCGCTTTCAACAGCGTGCTTTTTCCCGCTCCGTTCGCGCCAATCAGGGTAACGATTTCTCCGGCATTCACAACCAAATTAATCTGCTGAAGCGCTTGAATGGCTCCATAATTCACCGATAGTCCGCGAATTTCTAGCAGTGTCATCCTTCAGCTCCCAGATACGCCGTAATGACTGCCGGATCTTGGCGAACTGTTTCGGGAGTACCGAGAGCAATGAGCTGACCAAAGTTTAGAACGGCAATGCGATCGCACAATCCCATCACTAACGGCACATGATGTTCAATCAAAATGACCGTCAAGCCAAACCGCTGACGAATATCTCGAATCAACTGACTCAACGCCGCCTTTTCGTTGGGGTTCATGCCCGCCGCAGGTTCATCTAAAAGCAAAAGCCTCGGCTCTAGTGCCAGTGCCCGCGCTACTTCTAGCCGTCGCTGATCGCCGTAGGCAAGGTTACGGGCAGTCTGTTCGGCTTTTTCTGCCAGACCCACTAATTCTAGTAACTCCAATGCCTTCAGCTTCGTCTGTCGCTCCTCTTTAAGGGCAGAAGCGTGACCCAAAATGCCTTTGACTAAGCCCGTGCGCTGATGAATATGACGGGCGATCGCCACATTTTCAAGCACCGATAAGTTACCAAACAGGCGCAAATTTTGAAACGTCCGGGCGATCCCCTGACTTGCAATTTGGTGAGGTCGCAGCTTAGTAATGCGGCGCTGCTCGTACATCAACTGCCCACTCGACGGCGGAATCAGTCCCGTAATGATGTTAAACAGCGTTGTTTTGCCCGCTCCATTTGGTCCAATTAATCCAAAAATCTCGCCTGATTCAACTGCAAACGAAACCTCATTGACCGCCACCAACCCACTAAAACGACGGGTCAATTGGCAAATTTCTAGTACTGGAATCGCTGACTGAGAATCAATCATGGCTGTGGCTTAGGTTGCTGGTTCTTAGGTTGAAAAGAATGCTTTAGCCGTTTCAAAAGCTCTGGCGTAATGATACCTTGTGGATAAAATCGGCTGCCAATTACAATCAGCAATCCAAAAATAATCAGACGCATCGCCTGGAGAAATTCTGATAGCCACACTGGTATGCCACTGATTCCGGCGATCGCCCGCAACACTTCCGGCAACGCCGTTAAAACTATTCCCCCAACCACAGGACCTACAAACGTCCGCGATCCACCGCTCAGCACAAACGCCAGATAGATAATGCTGTTATCAAATGTGCCCTGCTTGGCATTCCAAGTATTTAAAAAATGAGCGCTAATTGCCCCTGCCATTCCTGCCAAAACTGCACCCAGCGCAAATGAAAGCACCTTATAGTAGGTCGGATTAATCCCCATTGTATCGGCAGCCAGTTCATCTTCTCGAATTGCCTGCATTACCCGCCCCGCCTGAATTTGCTCCAGCCGATAGAGAAATACCATACTTCCCGCCAGCAAAGGTAAAACCACCCATAAATAGCCGATTTGTGAATTGAACGGTTGAGGGATTCCAAAAATCCCGATCGCCCCTCCCGTAATCTCTAAGTTAAGGGCAAGCACCCGTAATATTTCGACAAAAGCAATGGTGGCGATCGCCAAATAAATCCCCTTCAAGCGCAGTACTGGAATGCCTAACAGAATAGCCAGTAAACCAGAAGCAATCCCCGCCAGCAGCATCTCTAGCAGTAAAAAATGCAGCGGAAACGTCCCCTCTGTCCCTGAAAACACCTGGGTAGATAAGATCGCCGCAATGTATCCCCCTAATGCATAAAATCCCGGTGAAGCCAAGGACAACTGCCCCGCCATTAAGGGCAAATAAACCGATAGCCCCAGCAACGCGCCAAAGAGCATAGAGACAATGAGGAAGCCGTAAGCCTCGAAAAATTCAGCCATGAACCCTACACTTTTTGAATGACCGATCGACCCAATAATCCTTGTGGACGAACTAACAGCATGATGAACAGTAGGGCAAAGGCGATCGCTTCCTTGTAGCCCGAATAATCGGTTGGCACAAACGCCTCCGCTAACCCAATCACCAATCCGCCCACGACAGCTCCCGGAATATTCCCCAATCCTCCCAGCACAATTACCCCTAAACCCTTCAGCCCAAAGGCAATTCCAAAATAGGGACCCGCCGCAATGCTCACACCAGAACCCACCAACGCCCCCGCCATGCCACCCAAAAAACCGCTCACAAAAAACGTCAGCGTGATTAACCGCTCCGTATCAATGCCCAGCAAACTCGCCGTTGTTGCATCTTCCGCCACCGCCTGCAATGCCTTCCCCAGCTTGGTGTAGCGCATGAAATAGGTCAGAATCGCCACCATGACCGCCGACACCCCAAAAATCACAATCTGCACCGTTCGCATCATGATCGGGCGCGCCGTCGAGCCAAAGTTAATGGCAGTCGGCAACTTGCCATAAGTATCGTCCGGGAAGGTATAGATTTCTGCCCCCACCAAATACTGAATCACATTGACAATTACCAACGCTGCCCCCAGGCTAGAAACTAGCGTCAGTAATGGATCAGCCCCCTGCCTGCGGAGCGGACGGAAAGCCAGACGCTCAACCGCGATCGCCGCCACCCCTGCTAGAACGCTGCCCAGAAGAAGGGCGATCGCAAAGGGCAAATGAAATGGCAGCACCCAATTTGCTAACAGCCCATTCGCCCCCACCGCTCCTCCCGTCAGTAGATATGTAAAATAAGCCCCCAACGTAAACACCGCCCCATGAGCAAAGTTGATAATGCCCAAAATAGAGAACACCAACGTATAGCCCAAAGCAAAAATGGCGTAAACGCTACCAATCGATAGACCATTCAAAAACTGCTGAAGAAAGCTGGCAAAATCCATAAGTTCAGATTAGTTCAAAAACTCAAACCTACCGTTTTTGCCATCTTTATCTATCTTGATCTGAGCGACATAAAATTGCGTTTGATTGACCTCACCCTCTGGCGTAAAGGAAATTGCACCCAGTGGCGTATCGTATTTACCTGCCAAAATCTGCTGGTTTAATGCTGTGCGGAGGGGAGCGATCGCCAGTGTATTCAGCTTCGTTTTACTATCCACTGCCTTCAACGCCTCGACAAATACCTGAACTCCTGTAAACGCCTGGGCACTAAACTGAGGCGGCTCCTTTTTATTCTGAGCTTTATACGCATCGCGGAACGCCTTATTAATCTCACCCGGCAACTCAGGACTGTACGCTTGAGCGATCAAAACTCCATCACACTGCTGCTTACAAACCGAAAAAACATTAGAGGTATTTAGCCCATTGCCCCCAATAATTGAACCCTTGTAACCCAGTTCCCGCAACTGCTTCACCAAGTTTCCACCATCAGCCGCCAACCCCGAAACAATGATTAAGTCCGGCTTCAAATTCATTGCATTCGTCGCCTGCGTCTGAAAATCTGTATCCGTTGTTTGAAACTTTTGCACTGTCAACAAATTCAAATTCTGATCCTTCACCGTCTTTTGAAACGTCTCTGTTTCAGACTTACTAAACGCATCATTCTGTGCAAAAAATACCGCCACATTCTTAATCTTTGGATTAAGCTTTAGCGCTGTCTTTACCGCATTAGGAGCAACCACCGCCACCGGAGCCGAAACCCGTGCAATGTAATCGCCAATCTGAGGAATTCCCTTCGCCGTATTAGAAGGAGCCAGCACCGGAACCTTAGCGCGATCGGCGATCGGGTCTGCTCCAAAAGCCTGCTGCGACAGCGTAGGACCGACAATTCCCACAACCTGATCTTTTGTAATCAACGTATTAAACGCATTAATAGCACCCTGTTCGTCCCCAGCAGTATCTTGAATCATCAGCTTAATTGGCGTACCATTCACGCCCCCTTGCTGATTAAAATACGTCTCAGCAATTTTTACACCAATCACTTGCTCCTGTCCCAACAACGCCACATTACTGGTTTGTGCTACGGCAATGCCAATTGGAATTGCAGTTCCAGGAGATGCTCCTGTTCCAGCAGTGGGACTGCTAGAGGTAACAGAATTATTAGCTTGTGTACAAGCTACCGCTAACGCAAAAGTACACAGCGAGATTAAAAATTGAGTAACCCTTCTTCTCTTGAGCATGTTAAAAAATCTCCACATTTTGTATAAAAACTTAAGCAACTAAAAATCGTCGTCAGCCAAGAAAAACATCATTATAGGGCATAGATTATAGGGCATAGAAATTACGCGAAATCGAGAGTTAATGGCTTGTAAGATAATCGGGTATCGTAGTCCTGCCGCGCTTTCGCCCATGCAATCTTTCTTTAAAGTTTTCCGAAGCCGCAAAATGGCTGCCCTCCTCATGTTGGGCTTTGCCTCTGGTTTACCGTTGTACCTTACAGACAAAACTCTTCAGGCTTGGTTGACCGTAGAAGGCGTAGATCTCAAATCCATTGGACTGTTTAGCCTCGTTGCCCTGCCTTATTCCCTCAAGTTTCTCTGGTCGCCCTTCCTCGATCGCTTCGTTCCTCCTTTCCTGGGACGCAGAAGAGGCTGGCTGGTCATTGCCCAAATTCTGCTGGTGATAGCGATCGCCGCCATGTCCCTCCAAAACCCGCAGCAAGGATTACGGGCGATCGCCATTAACGCCATCATCATCGCCTTCTTCAGCGCCACCCAAGACATCGCCGCCGATGCCTACCGCACCGACGTTTTAGACAAGCCTGAACTTGGAGCCGGAGCCGCTGTCTTCGTCCTAGGCTACCGTATCGCCCTCCTGGTCACTGGTGCTCTGGCGCTTCGGCTCGCCGATCAAATGCCCTGGAATTCGGTCTACCTGATTCTTGCAGGCATTATGTCAGTCAGCGTTCTCTACTCTATCTTCGCCCCAGAGCCATTTCTCCGAGAGCCACCACCCACCACCCTACGAGAAACTTTCGTTGATCCGTTCCGCGAATTCTTTCAGCGATCGGGACTCTTCCGAGGCGCAATGATTCTCCTGTTCATCGTGCTGTACAAGCTCGGCGATGTCCTCGTTAACAAAATGTCTACAACATTCCTGCTCAAAACTGGCTTCAGCCAAACCACCATCGGCAACATCCAAGGCGGTATGGGCTTAATTGCCACCATCGTTGGCACCCTAGTCGGCGGAGCCTTACTGAGTCGCTGGGGCATCAACCGCTCTCTCTGGATCTTCGGCGGACTGCAAGCTATTAGCAACTTGTCGTACTACATCCTGTCGCAGCTTGGACAAAACTATCCTGCCCTTGTGCTGGCAGTCAACATCGAAAACTTTTGCGGCGGACTGGGCACAGCCGCATTCCTGGGCTTTCTCATGAGCCTCTGCAACCCGCGCTTTTCCGCCACACAATTTGCCCTCTTCTCCAGTCTTCTCGCCGTCAGCCGCGACATTTTAGGAGCCTCAGCCGGACAAATTGCCCAAGCCACCGGAGCCGAAACCACTGGATGGGGTCCTTTCTTCCTGATCAGCATCCTCGCTGCCATTCCCGGTCTGCTCCTCCTCCCCGTCTTCGCTCCTTGGAACGAACCGCCACCCCCTTTTCCTCGCCCTGGAATTGATTCATAATCTTTGTCCAAATCCCCCTCCTGACTGAGAAAGGATCAAGGAAAAACCATGTAGGATAGAAGAACAAGCTTTACAAAACTTGAGCGAAACTATTCATCCTCTCATAAATACCCATGGCGATCTTCCGTCAGTACGTTGCTCCCCTCATTGTCGTCTTAGTGTTTTTGGTTGCCCTGCTAGCCGTCAGTGCTCGAATTTTCTTACCTAACGACATGGCTGCCCCCGCCCCGATCGAAGAAGTCGGCTTTGTCAGTCATGCCCTGAGTGATGAGGTTGCAGGCATCCCTTCTAGCCTCGAAACTTTGATTAAGGGATTGCCCATTGATCTGGGCGCACAGCTCTAGTTTTCTTGTGGCTGAATTTATTCCAGGCTATTCGCTCCGAGTTGGTTCAGGGCTTGATCGGGCTTTGCTCTTGAAGTTCATGCAGCGAACTTATCAGGAGCTTTACCCTACTCATAGTTTCGCTCACCTTTCTCAGACGATCGAGCAATATTTGTCAACTGAAACGCCGCTGCTGTGGGTAGAGCAAACGCAGAAACCCATAGCGTGTTTGTGGATGGGCAGTGCAATCGATCAAATTCAGGGCGATCGCCACACCTACATTTTTTTGCTCTACGTCAATCCTGTCCATCGACGGCAAGGCATTGGCGCAGCTTTGGTCAAGCAAGCTGAAGACTTAGCGAGGGAAAAGGGCGATCGGCAGATCGGGCTACAGGTCTTCCAACATAACCAACCTGCCCTCAACCTCTACGAAAGCCTAGGCTATTCAGTCCAATCCCTATGGATGACTAAAGCCCTTTGAAAAGCTATTAAGTTCTGGTGCTGATCTCTATACGAGTCAGGACTTCGACTCCTCTAAAGTATTGACCTCTACAGAATTAACCCGCCGCAACCGCGAACCTGCTGCCCGGCGATCGCCCTCTGTAGCCACCCGCTTTGCCTTTGAGCCAACCTCCGGCTTCGTCTGAGGTGCCTGCATTCGATACCGAATCAGCTTCAAATACTCCCATCCCCGCTGCCGATCAATCGATCGCCCCAATTGCTGGCTCATCCAACTTGCCACCTTCGTGCCATTCCAACGCCCTCCCTCCTCTGGCGGAGACTGGACAGCCTGGTACAAAAGCTGTTGCTGCTCTCCATTCAACAGCGGTTCAGCACCCGGAAGATCATGGCGCTTGTCTCCCAATGTTTCAGGACCCACGCGGTTGTATCCCCAAACTAATTCGTAGATCCAGCTACGGCTATAGCCTGTGATGGAGGCAACTTCTTCGCTAGGTCTACCTTGTGCCAGCAGCCAAATGATTTGATAGTGGCTGCGTTCCACAGAATCCTTGGCGCGACGATAACGAGCCTCTAATTCTTCGAGGGTAAGATGCGGTTCGATAATAATACGTTTGGGCATAGTAAAACACTGAGGGCACAATCTGTTTATATCTAAATTTAATAAAAGATGTACAGAATTTTTACATCTATCTTCAGGATGTAATCTGGCTTCAGGATGTAATCTGGTTAAACCTGCCTACCTTTGCTCTACTATTTGAGGATTCCTGTCACACTCTTCCCATTCACCTATGCCTTCAGCGCCAGATGCACTTAGTAAAGCTCAACCTAGTAAAGATCAGCAGCATCCTCAGTGGGGAAGCGATCGCCAATCTGTCAGCAGCCTCCTGACTGGCGAACCCACCGACTACAACCTGGCAGAACTTGCCCGTCTCCGCATTCGCTACAATGGTTTTCCTGGCGCTAGAGATATTCAATCCGACCTTGACAAAATCTTGAAGCTTTGGAGTTTCACCGAGTCTGAACTCTTTGCCAGAACTCGCGAAATTCACCAAGTTGCCGAAGTTTACAAAGGACGAGGAGGCAAGCGCGAAGATTGGAGTTAACTCGATGAGCGTTTTACAAACTGACTGGCAAGGCACGCTGATTCGCCTTAGCCTTGCCATTTTTATTGGTGCGCTAATTGGCTTAGAGCGGCAAATGGACCATAAGCCTGCCGGACTCCGAACCCACATGCTAGTGAGCCTTGGAGCCGCTATTTTTGTCCTGATCGGGATTCAAATTGGCACAGTAGAAGAGAGTGCCAATTCGGTCAGCCGCATTATTCAAGGCATTACCGCAGGCATTGGTTTTCTAGGTGCTGGGGAAATTATTACCCAGGTGCAGCAGTCGGGCGAACTCAAGGTGCAAGGGCTGACCTCGGCAGCGGCAATCTGGGTTTCGGCTTCGTTAGGGGTGGCGGCGGGCTGTGGACTTTGGGCGATCGGGCTATTTGGGGCGATCGCCACTTTTACCATTCTCCGCGTTGCTAAAAGGCTAGAAGGAAAGATTAAGTGCGATCGAAAATAGCCGACTTCAATGCTTCAGGCTGTTAAGGCTTCAAGAACAGCTCATACAACGACAGCATAATCTCCACCACAATCAAAATCACCACATACCACTCCACCCGCAGCCCTGTATTATGTTGCAGCAAGTTTAACGCCGTCTCTGCTGTCCGCGAAATCAAATCTAGCTTTCGCTCTAACGCTATCTGCCGCTCCCGAATCTCATACTCATTTTCTAAGCGCAAGTAAATTCGCTCCAAGTCCGGCACATCCCAGAGCAACTCCGGCTTATCAATAATTTCCACCCGTCCGACAATCTTGTGCTGAATCGATAATGCCCGCCCCAACTGGCGCAGCAATTCCTTACCCCATCGTTCATCCCTCGTGGTGCGTTGCAATCCTTCTGCAAAAGGTTCAATTTGATCAAAAATTCGGGCAGTACCCATTTCGTAATGTGCCAACACCACGCTTTTTGCCAGTACATCCGCCACAATTTGAAATTGATCAATGGCAAACTCTCGCAGCCAAATCACACCATTCTCCACTTTTCCAGCCGCTTCATCTAGCATCAGCACTGCCGACTCGGTTTCTGGAGTTGCAAAAGGTTCGGACACTAAAGGCGTGAGATAGCTTAAAAAAGAAACTTCCTCAACCTCATTCAAGCCAAATAGCACGACTGCCCCATACCGAAACAGCACCGCACAGCCCCGATCGCCCGCACTGACCACTAGCGGCAGAGTTGCTAAATGACTGGTTCTTTCAAGCGATTTAAGATCTAAGCTGCCTCCCAAAAAAAGCGCCCGAACGCTCACACTGTCTTGATTTGTAAATAAAATTTTCCGCATAACCGTCGTTCATAGCCGTCGTTCATATTATCTGTTTAGTTTAACTGCTCATTTTCCAGTACCAGAAATCTGTAAATCCGGAGTTCCCTTATGCTGCTAGATCCTGCCATTCGATCGCCCCTTGCCATTAGTCTAGGTGCGATCGCCGGGGCACTCAGCCGCTACTACATCACTCAGTGGTTCGTTCACCAATTCGGCAGCCACTTCCCCTACGGCACCTTTTTTATCAACCTGACTGGCTGCCTAGGGATGGGCTTCTTTATTACGGTGGCGATCGAAAAATCTCTTCTCCCTGATCTCCGGCTACTGGTTGCTACCGGGTTCCTCGGTGCATATACCACCTTTTCTACCTACGGACTCGACGCAGTTACCCTGCTCAATAGTGGCAGAGTCAACCTGGCTGGATTGTACTGGGGGGGCAGTGCTGTGTTAGGAATTCTCTGTGTTCAATTAGGCGTAATGCTGGCAAACCTGGTCAAATAAAACTGCCAACAAATCAGTCCTTGATACCCTCCAAATACTGACTCTCCATTAAAAATACTCCCCTAGAGAACTTTACGCCCCAGTACCCACCAGGACGGCGATCCATGACAACGCCAGTCTCTCCAAGGGTTAGCACATTGGGGGGGCGCAACATTGGCATCGGATCGGCGGTTTTGACGTAGGGCGGTAGAGAGATAATAGTGACGCGATCGCCCACCGCAAATTCTTTTACTTCAGACATAGTGGTGCTCTTGCATGACGCTCTTGTAGATTTAATCAATCAACTGGATCACACCGAATTTCAACTAAAAATCCATCTGGGTCATAAAAATAAACGCCTCGCCCCGTCGGACGGCTCACAGGACCATGATCAATGAGGATCTGATTTTGCCGAATCACCTCCACCGCCTGCTCAAACATCTGTGGCTCAATATCAAACGCCAAATGTCCCGCTCGCGTAAATTCTCGCCCCGGATCTGCATCAGGCGGCAGCAAATCCGGCTTCCAAAATAAGTCCAAAATCGTTCCGTCAGGTGTTATAAAATTCGCCACTTTTCCCGACTCAAACAACTGCTTCAGCGTTGAAGGAACTTCCTCTCCCGTCAATTCCCGCAACCCCAAAACTACTCCGTAAAAATGACGTGAAGCATCCATGTCCTTCACATGCAATGCAATATGATGCACTCGTCGAAGCATCCCCGGCATCAACACTTGAACAGTTTGCTCACTACCAGAAATCATCACAAATCTCCACGGTTTAGAAGCATAAAACCTCACTTCCACCATACCGTAGAGACAGCCCACCGAGTCATTTCTATTCTCTAATCCTGCCGTCTGGCATCATCTCTAATCCTGCCGTCTGGCATCATCGCTCCTAGAAAAATCGCTCCTGCTAAATTAGCGCTACTCATTTCTGCCCGAATCAAGCTAGCATCCGTTAAATCTGCATCCGACAAATTTGCCCTTGCCAAGTAAGCATCGGTCAGATTTGCCTCTCGCAAAATTGCTTCCCATAAATTTGCTCGGCTCAAATCTGCCCGCACCAAACTACACGCTGTCAAATCCGCCCGCACCAAATGCGCCTTGCCCAGCTTCGCATCGGGCAACATTGCCCCCCGGAGGTTTGCCGTCGCCAAGTCCGCCTCTGATAAGTTCGATCGCTCAAGCTTGGCATTCATCAAATTTGCTCCCCGCAAACTGGCACAGGTCAAATTTGCCTCTGTTAAAAATGCTCCCTTCAAGTTGGCTTCACTCAAATCTGCCCCTCGCAAATCTGCCCCTCGCAGCGTCGCCTCACTCAAGTTTGCCCCTCGCAAATCCACCTTCGCTAAATCTGCGCCCGTCAGGTTTGCCCCTCGTAAATCTGCCTGACGCAACGTCGCCCCTCGCAAATTAGCGCTGTAACCCTGGTTCTCCTCCCGTAGGTTTGCGCCTCGTAAACAGGCTCCCATCAAGTTTGCGCCCGCCAAGTTTGTATTGCGTAAATCTGCCTCAATCAAATTAGCATCTTGCAAATTTGCCAAAGTCAGATTAGCACTTCGCAAATCTGCGCCCTGAAAAGTTGTCCCATGCAGATCAGCATCTTGCAAATTTGCCCCTACTAAGTCTGCCTGACTCAAGTTTGCACCGCTCAGGTTAGCCAGCGCTAAGTTGGCTTTACCCAGCTTTGCCCGATTTAGATAAGCCCAAATTAAATTGGCACTGTGCAAATCTGCGTTTGTTAAATTGATGCCAATCAAGTCAGCCCGCGCCAGATTTGCCGCTGTTAGTTTTTCTCCCCTAAAGTCAGTTTTGCCTGCTTCATAGAGTTTCAGAATTTCTTGTGCTTGCATGACGATTACTGTTTTTAATGAGACAGAATTTGGTTAGGGATTGAATTGGGGAGGACGATCGCCAGTCCAGTACTTTCATCGTCGCTGTCTGTTCTCTGTGCCGTAGGGTTAACCGCGATCGCCTGACTTCTCAAACATGCTGTTGTATCCTCTAGCGCTGCCCCGAAGTCGCTTGGCATACAAGCATAAAACGGCTTAACCGCCCCTAGAATCACATGGGCAGCTTGCACACAGTCTTCAGAATCTTCCATATTTTTCGCTACCCCCAGGAGTTGTACTTCTACCTCTGACAGCTTGTAAGTTTGGAGCATCATTCGCAGCAAATCATCTAAGCTCTGGTCTTTAAGCATCGACTCATATTCAGCAAAATTAGTGAAAGGCTGATGGAGTAGGGAAAACAGCACAATTTTTGCCCGATAGGGATTGGTGTACCGCATAATTTCTAGCCTTAAGTCGAACAGATTAGACAAGTCTAAAGCTTGAGATCGAGCAGGTTGAGCTTGTCGAGTTTCAGCAAACGCAGCAGGCGGTAAAGATGCTATGGCTCTCTCTCCCATAGCTGTTCTAATCTCAGTCATCACCTCAGCGTAGAGCGGCTGAAAAGCATTGCTAATTTCGTGAGCGGCAAGGGTGTATTCAGCACGTTTACTAAGGATATTGACAAAGCTTTCTAGAACAGCCTGAAGCGTAATTAAGCTAGGAGTCAGCCCATGTAAATCTCGAATTAGATCGGCTAGATTGACCTGAGCCAGTTGAGTTGGATCGGTAACCCAAGCATTTTTACAAGCCAAAAGTAGAAGCTTTTTGATTCGATCGCCATTCACATTCTGCTCTAACCTTTGAGCGATCGCCCTATACACACTCTCATCTATCAAACCCCGCTGCACATCTGCATCAGGATAAAGCCTTCCCACACGACTGATAATGACGTTCGACACCAGGCTATATTCTGCTGCTTTACTCAGGCTATAAACCGCAACGTCTAACCGGGATTGAAGCTGTTCAGTTGTGGGAGCGATCGCCCGTAAGTCTTGCAGCAAATTGAGTAAACTGACTTGATCGAGACGGTGGCGATCGTTCTCCCAAACCTGAGTGCAAGTATAAATCAGAAGTTTTTTGATCCGAACCAGATTTTGCTCCTGTGCCAAATCTTGCGCCACTTCATCGAAAGGGAGCGACACTACAAGAGGTTCTACGGAAGAAGCACCAAGAATCATGGGTTTCAATAACAGATAGCTTTAGAAGCTAGAGTTCCCAGTCCAATAGAAATCACTCTGTTTGGCTATAGACTCTCTACCAAAGCACCGACGCTATGCTTCTCTCTAGACAACCTCTACCGCAGACGAGATGCTACATACTTTTGTAAAGAAAAAATTCGGTGCGCTTCTACATCAGCCGACAAGTGCTGAGGTTCAGCTTGGCTCTGCATATTGACCAAGTTATACTCAACGTTCTCTGAATAAATAGTCAAAATAATCGTAAAGAGTTCTAAAAATTGAATCACCCAGGCACAATCTTCTTCTTGGCAACCCTCGTAATATTTGACGACGTTGGCAATACAAACCTCTACATGAGTCTTGACATAGCGACAAATTAAAGTGAGTTTTAGCAACAAAATTACCAGCATCAAGGGATTTTGCTGCGAACTCAGAAAAATAAATAAATCAGATAATTCTCCATTCCTATCAGCAGTTAGACCCTCAGCTAACCGCTTTACAGTTCTTAGCAACAAGGCTTCATCAATACTCTTATCGTGATAGTCAATATAAAGAGCCTCAAGTTGTGCAGCAAGAATCCGTTTGATTCTCTCAGAAAGTTCATCTGCCTCGATACCAAAAAACAGATATTTCAGCAGACTGTCCTTAAATGCTTTGTAGTTCAAGTCCTGCGTTTGCTGCAAAAAAATCTTAGCCAGGTTGGGATAACTATAAGCTCCACGCTTGACCACCACTGTTTTGATCAGTCGTAAAACCTCATCACCCAGAGACGTTGGATTCTTAAGTCCTTTGAGGTTGACACGACCCGATTCAGACCGAGCAGTGTACATTGCCAGCTCAAATTTAAATTGGTCTTTCAACTGCCGAGAAACCTTTTGTGCCACTTGGCGCTGCTCTAAAGGGTTGTTTAAATTGGCGTACTGCGATGCTAAAAGGTAAGACGTATAGCGCTGACTCCAATGCCAATTTCTCCCATCTTCACAGCGCGTAGTCACCAGTTTAAGCGCCTCAAAATCTGGACTGGCGACAAAACTTCTGACCCAACTCCTTAACCGACCTAAAATCAAAGCATCTGTCTTCTCTTGAAGGCTCAAATCATCAAACAGATGAATTAGAAGAGTAATGTAGTCATGATTTCTAGAAATATTCCAGTTGTTGATTAAGATGTAGCAACATCTTCTTAAAAGATTGTCAAATTCTGACTTTTGATTCTTTAGAATAATTTCTGTCAAGCACTCCAGCGCAAATTCATCTGCATGAGTATGTCGCATAAACAGCTCCTGAAACTCAGCAAGAACTGCTTCAGGTGACCATGTTTTAACAATGGAGATCAGAAACTCGCAGATAGCTTCTTGCGGTGAGGCAACCCCCTGCGGATATCTCGAAGACGTAATCCACTTCTTTTCGGTTGAGAGCTTAGGAAGATGCCCAGACGTTAACCCATCTCCAATCATAGTCATGTTCCCTGTGCTTTTAACCTAAGAGTTTTCAGGATGAACTCAGTAGTTCTAAGTAAATCCTAACCAAAGGTAAGATTTTATACACTTAAGACACACGATCTTTATAGTTTTATAGACGAAAGCTTTATAGTTTCTACCATGAAACCTGATATGGGGCGATCGCCCTCTCAAATCGGGCTACTCTTCATCCAACTCAGCAAACTCTGATGTCCACAAGTCATCCACCCTCACTTCCCAGCCTGGTAAGAGATCAGGGACAGACAACACATCCCCATCTCGTAGCGTTATCGGCTCTAGCCCCATGCGTCGGATCTCAATCCATCGTTGTTCTGGGTGGATCAAGATGCCGACTGTTGTTCCCTGCTCTAAGAAGCTATCAATTTTCTCACGCAACTTCTTAAGGCTATCAGTTGGAGACTTGACCTCAAACATTAAATCAGGAGCTAGCTCGGCAAAGCCACGCGGACTTTTTCGCAGTCGTTGCGCTAAAACAAAGGAAACATCAGGGGCACGCACATCAGAGTTCGGCAGAATAAAGCCAGCGCTCGACCCTGTAACCCGACCTAGGCGGTTTTGGTCAACATGATTGAAGAGCTTGCCCAGCATTCGACTGGCAACCTCATCAGACTCATATCCTGATGGACTCATGACGATTACTTCTCCATCGACCAATTCCATTCGATAGTCAGGAATCAGCTCTTGCAGCTTCTCCAAATCTTTGACAGTGAGAGACATAGAACCTCAGCGGTATTTGCTCCAACAGTGGCAACGACGCGAGGGCTTTATTTTATCATGTGGCTCAATGGGGGCGGAGAGACTCGAACTCTCACGACCTTGCGGTCAACGGATTTTAAGTCCGTTGCGTCTACCATTCCGCCACGCCCCCGTAACTTGGCTGCTTCTTAAAAAAGATGCAGCCTTAACAATTGCATCATTAGTTGACCGTTTATGCAACCCCGGCAGCATTAACGTTGACCAAAGTTCCACCCTAGTCCACCTTGGATAGCAGCAGCGGTACCACCCCCGTCTCGGTAGGCATCAAAGGCAATTACTGCATTGCCAAATACCACCAGGTTGCTATTCGGAATCACGTAATCAATGCCGGGTTGAATGGCAAAGCTCGTCTTGTTGCCCACAGGTGAGGTGGAGGTACGACTGTTTTGAATGGCAAGACCTGCCCCAATGTAGGCAGTAGTTTGCCAATTAAGGGGAATGTCGTAAGAAACAGTGGGGACGATCGCCGTTGCATTACTAATCAACGCCTGTGCCCGTAAAGAAATAGGTAGCTCTAAAATGCCATATCGAACCGCCACTACGCCGCCGCTGCGTCTAGGCTCAACGTCCTGTGACCCATTTGTCAGACCTAAAGAACCACCAACGCCAACATAGCTACCATAAGCAGCTTGAGCAGAGGCACTAGGAGCATTGAATAGCATGACCGTAGTGGCGATCGCGCCCCATGCAACCAGTCCTGTCGGCAAAGTCCAATGCTGTCCATTTCTTTGATGATTCATTGTCCTACTCCTCCCTTTCCACAAAAAATCAATGCTGTGTAAGCCATCAAACAATAGCTTAGTTGTTATCAGAATGCCACTATCTCTTTAAGCCTCTTCAGTAGATTGAAGTAGATTGGAACTGTGGCTTACACGGCTTTCAGCGAATAGAGTTCTGACCCATAAGCTGTAGACATAAACTGGCACAAATGAAGCCATCCGACTCCCCTACAAATGATGGGTGAATCGCCCCAAAAAACCTCAGTCAACTTTTAAGTAACCTCCATCAACTTTCAGGCTAGTTGATAGCGACTCGTGAAATCAGGGCATTATATCAGTGCATATTTCAATGCATATTTGGTTAGCAATAGACACCTGTAGGCACCTATCCTGCCATGTTAAAAATCTTGAGATCGACCCTTATTCTGCCGCTTGTGCTGCTGCCACTGTTAGTCACCAGCAATTCATCCACGTCGGCACAGGAGCGGCAAGGCTGCTTTATGATTAATGCTTCAGGGCGACTGATTAGCCTGGGCGAAATGTGTTCAGAGCAAAGCCTAGGAACTGGAGACATCCAAGTGACCCTAAAGTGGTCAACCGCAGATGACCTCGACCTGGCAGTGACTGACCCTAGTGGAGCGGAGGTATGGTACCGAAATCCTCGGATTGCTTCGTCGGGCGAATTAGACGTTGATGCTAATGCAGGGTGTGAAGCTGATACCGCAGTGCCTATTGAAAACGTGTTTTGGCCCGAGACGCAAGCGCCCACAGGTGATTACAGTATTGCAGTTAACCTGTATCAACGATGTGGTGGAGCCTCTGGGGCTGTCCCTTTCACCATTACCTTACTTAATAAAGGGAATACTCAAACTTTGCGGGGTGAAGTAGATGATTCAGACACGCCCATCGAATTTCCATTCTCTGTTTCATCGCAAGCAAGTTCATCCCCAGTAAATTCAGGGAGTACTGCTCGTTAAGTTTGCCAAAACTGAGTTTTCTAGAATTGAGATATGGAGAGAAATCTCTCATTTTGTTCGCTTGCATTATCTTTAGAGTACTAGCTTTTTGGGGAGGGGGGAATGCGCCAAGTTTCGTTGATTGCGGCTTCAGTCGGTCTGGCTTTGTGTTTAGGCGGATGTGGCATGTTTGGGGGGGGAAGTGAAGATTCAGTGTCTCAGCAATCCCCGATCGCCTCACCAGGATCAAGCCCCGGCAGTGCGGAGCAATCTCCTAATGCTCAACCTTTTTCCCAGTCCACGGGTAGAGCACAAACACCACAGAACAGACCACGCGGCATTATGCCACCAGACTTAATCAGCTCCACCAACCCCGATCAGCGGTTAAAAGGTATTCAAAGTGCGCGTCCTGATCCCTTTGCTTTAGTGCCTACTACTGCTGCAATCACGATTACTAGAGATAGTCAGGCTTCAAGCAGTGGGCAAAGTCCTAGCTCGACAGGAAGCGGTGTTTCAGGTCAAGGGCTTCCTAGTCGCAGTGCTTCGGGCGGTTCTTCGGGTAGCGGCTCATCAAGAATACCTTCTGGAAGTCAGGCAATGCTGCCCCAGCCTATTCCTGTTTTGCCGGATATTCCACGCTTGCCGCGATCGCTCCCTGCCGCATTACCGCCTCAGCCCTCGCTAGCAAGGGCTGTAAATGTATCAGGCGTGGTGCAAATTGGCAGTGCGGTTTATGCCATTGTCGATGCTCCAGCCGAACCCAGCAGTCGCTATGTGCAAGTGGGACAAAGGCTCTCAAATGGAGAAATTTTGGTGAAGCGGATTGATTTCAATGGCTCTGATTCATCGGTAGTTTTGGAGCAAGCAGGAATGCAGGTTGTTAGAAGAGTCGGGGATGTTCCAGTGGCTCCCGTGGCTCCTGCCGCACCTAGCGCTCCAGTAGCCCCTAGTGCTCCAGCAGCGCAACCAGCGGCGGCAGCGTAGCAGCATCCCCTATCAAAATTTATCCCTATCCACATTTACTAGGAAGGGAGTGCGCGATTCGTTCATGCACTCCCTTTTTTGGATTGTTTTAAGTCGATCGCTTAACTATCACCATGACGGACAAAGACATCGTTACGGAATTCGCCCTCGAAGCGTCGTCCGTTTTTCCAGGTGCGAGTGCCCCGACCCTCTGCCATGCCGCCTCGCATTTCGCCAGCGTAGCTTTGAACGGAAGAGCTACGGGGATAGCTACAGGTTGCTTCGCCAGCCAGGGTACTGTCATAGAAGATGCCTTCGCAGCGCACGCCGTTGTGCAGGGTGACACCACTGCCATTGATTTGACCGTAGCGAAACTCGCCGACATAACGAGCGGCAATCTCAGCGAATACGAAGGTTCCCTGTCCATGGGGTTGTCCGTTGTGAAAAGCTCCGGTGTAGGAGTCGCCGTTGTTGTAGGTGAATGCCCCTTGACCGTTAAACTTGCCAGTGCTGAAGCCACCTTCATAGCGATCGCCACTCGAAACAAAGAGATACATACCGCTGCCATTGGGTAAGCCGTTGCGAAATTCGCCTTCGTAGCGATCGCTATTGGCATAGACCAGTACGCCTCTCCCTTGAGGTCTGCCGTTTCTGATTTCGCCGTCGTAGTAGTTGTAAGGACTGCCCGATTCTGATGCTCGTGCGTATAGGCAGAGTCCACGTCCATCTCGCTCATTGAATGAGCCTGTGCATTCTGCCCCATCTGTTAAATTAAGGTGATCTTGCGCCAATACTGGGGGATTTAACCAGGCAATTAAGCCCATTGACAGTATTGCGCTGATGCTCAACCGTTGAGCGAAAGAAACCATAGCTAAACGCTCCAGGTTTGGTGAATTTTTGATTGGATGCTTTAATTTGCAGAATTCCCTGTTTTTGAAGTTGGCTAACTGACTGGGCAATGTGAGCTTTAATTTTTGGCAATAAAATTTAAGAAGACAGTCAGTTCAACGGTTTAGGCAGTAGGCTGAAGGATGATTCTTGTGTATGAAAATCTTGATAATTTAACGTAGTTCTGAGGTGCGGATTCTCTGGAAAGATTTCTAAGCAAAGGCTGGATGGGTATTGAAATATTAGGGAAATGCCTGAATTACCTGAAGTTGAAACAGTTCGTCGGGGTCTAAATCAGATGACCCTGAATCAAGAAATACGGGGTGGGGAAGTGTTGCTAGACCGTACCATTGCCTACCCTTTTTTGGCGGCTGATTTTTTGGCAGGGTTGACAGGAGTGGCGATCGCCCAGTGGCATCGCCGGGGGAAATATCTATTAGCAGAGTTAACCCGCACCACTCCGACTGCTGCTCTAGAACCTGCGGGCTGGTTGGGCGTTCACCTCCGAATGACAGGACAACTGCTGTGGATGGCGGAGGATGAGCCGTTGCAGAAGCATTGCCGAGTACGATTGTTTTTCCCGGATGGGAAAGAGCTGCGATTTGTCGATCAGCGGACGTTTGGACAAATGTGGTGGGTGCCGCCAGAGAAGCGTCCAGAGGAAGTCATGAAAACTCTGGCGCTCTTGGGCCCTGAGCCGTTTTCGCCAGAGTTTTCGGTACAGTATTTTGCGGACTGGTTGAGCGATCGCCAACGTCCAATTAAAAATGCGCTTTTAGATCAAACTTTGGTCGCAGGCATCGGCAATATTTACGCGGATGAATCGCTCTTTCTGAGCAAAATTAATCCTAAAACCCATTGTGCCAACCTGAAGCGCAAACAAATTCAGAAGCTCCACGCCAGTATTATTCAAGTCTTGCAAGACAGCATTGGCGAGGGCGGCACAACGTTCAGCGATTTCCGAGACATCAAGGGCATCAATGGTAATTATGGAAATGTCGCCTGGGTATATGACCGCGAGGGGACACCTTGCCAGGTTTGCGGGACTTTGATTGAGCGAGTGAAAATGGCGGGGCGATCGGCTCATTTTTGTCCTAAGTGCCAAAAAAACTAGAACGCCGCACTTCTCTAGGAAATGCGGCGTTCGGAGTTTATGGCTGTGTCAGCGTTGCCAGAATTGGCTGCTAGACTTTAGCGCTGAAGTTAGCTTCTGTGAGGCTGACTTTGCCATTTAGAACAGCAAGGACATCGTTGTTGCTTTGGAGGCTGATTGAGGTTTTGCCACGAGTGTAGGCGATCGCCAGATCGCTGAAGCTAATGCCCGCCCCCAGCCCCAGCATGTCTTGCCCAGCATGGAAGTCTTTAATGACAGAGAAACCCTCGCCGCTATTGAGCACAAACAAATCTTCACCGCTGCCGCCCACCATCTTGTCGCGTCCACCGCCACAAGTTAGGGTATCGTCACCGGCAGCGCCGACCAATTTATCGTCGCCTAAGCCACCGTTGAGGCTGTCTTTGCCGTCGCCGCCTTGAAGCATGTCTTTGCCGCTGCCGCCTTCCATGGCATCATCGCCCATGCTGCCCACGAGGCGATCGTTGCCATCGCCACCGAAGATCTTGTCATCGCCAGCGCCGCCATCCATGACATCATCGCCCATGCTGCCGTCGCAGATATCAGATTCTTCAGTGCCTCGCACAGGTCTTGGCATCCCTCCTGGCATAGGGTCATCGTTCTCGCCACGCTTAATAGGCTTAGCGGTTTTGAGCGTAAAGATATCGCTCGTGGACGGCATTGTGGGAGTGCTAGCTGTAACTTTCACTTGCAGCATGGTTACTTCTAGCGGAGGAGTGCCGCTGAACACTCCCAAGATAGGGTCAAAGCTGATCCAGGCGGGTAGGGCACTGTCATCTGCTAGCGTTGCCGAAAGGTTAGGGCGAACGTCTCCGTGCTCTCCAAAGGCATCCTCGACTTTGAAGGTAAATCCTTCGTCGTTGCGAATGAGTTGATCCTTAATGCCCTCTGGCGCTTCAGGTCTGCCAGGCTGGCGTTTGTCAGGTTTTTGCTGTTTGCCAGTTTGAGGGTTTTCGTGACGATTCATTAACATCAGTGGGTTTTCTCTAAGGGTCGTAGTTTCTCAATCAGGATCTAGGGCTGAGCTAAATTTTGAGCTTATGCGGCATCAGAATCTAGTCAGTCGTTGATAGTAATAGGTATAACTTGCTACACGCTTAGTCAGTAGCGTGGATTCACTCAGTTTCAGGCACAGAATTCAGCAGGGAGGTTGCTGAGTCATCTGATGCGTCACCTGTTGAACGATGTCCAAGAATTTTTGGACGGCTGGAGAAGCGTCGTCTTTTTTAGTGATCAGGGCGATCGCGGTCTGTGGCGATACTTCCCTGAACGCGCGATAAACGACTCCAGTCCGTTGCAAATTTTGCAAAGAACTGGCACGATCGCAATGCCCAATTCTGCTGCCACCAAGCTGACGATCGTTTGCATCTGAATTGCCTCCTGCACCACATTGGGGCTAAAGCCTGCCTGCTGACAAAGGCTAATAATTTGGTCATAAAGTCCAGGCGCTAACGTCCGAGGAAAAATCACAAACGCTTCACTGGCTAAACTTTGCAACGATACCTGCGTCTCTTTTGCCAGAGGATGAGCTTCTGGTAAAGCTACAACTAGCGGTTCCTGAAAAATCGTTTGAAGTGTAAAAGCATCCTCTTCCACTGGAGGGCGCAAAAAGCCGATATCCATACGATTTTCCTGAAGCCATTGCAATTGCTGATCGGTGGTTAGCTCGTGCAGTTCAAGGCTGACTTCTGGCACACAAGTCCGAAAGGCGCGCAAAATTTTGGGCAACACATTGTACGCTGTCGAACTGACAAACCCAATCACCAGTTGCCCCACTTCGCCCCGACTGACCTGCCGCCCAGTCTGAATTGCCTGATCGAGCTGCCGAAATAGGTGTTGGCATTCTGCAAAAAAGACCTGTCCCGCCTCAGTCAGTTTGACGCTGCGTTTGGTACGGTAGAAAAGCTGGAAGCCTAGCTTGACTTCAAGTTGCCGAATTTGCTGACTCAAAGGCGGCTGAGCAATATGTAACCGCTCAGCCGCCCTGCCAAAATGGAGTTCTTCTGCAACTGCAATAAAGTAACGCAGGTGTCGCAGTTCAATCATAAAAAAGTTGTACTAAAAGGTCGAACATTTTCTGTCCACTTCAGAAGCTGTCACATGATAGATGGGCACAAAACTCCACTGACTGCATATTTGTAGATGTGAGGAGCGAGAATTAATACAAAAGCCTTTGAAGTCGAAACACGGACAGACGCTCAAAGGCTTTTGTGTTTTAAATTTGTGTTGTTGAACCTGACCTTCCCAAGTTTGTCACCAATTCTGTAACAGCACTAGATTTTAGAGTGAGCGTAGTTAGGGTAAAACAGTTCTTACATCATGTAATAAGTTCTGGGATTACAATTATGTTTCGCTATAAATCTAACCCTAAACTACTTTATCAATCGCAACGGTTCTTAACATTAGCGTTGCTGAGTGCATTGCTGGTCAACGGATATCTGGGGCAAGCTACGACCCTTGCGGCATCTGCAAAGCAGCCCGCCTCTCTGCATCCCTCCACCTCCGCCATTGAACTTAGCCAAGCTCGCCATGCCGATCGCCCCTCTCGGCAAGTCATTCGTCGAGTCCGCTTAGATTTATCAGAGCGCTTCAATGTTCCTCGGCAGTCATTAAAACTAGTCAGGTTTAGCCGCGAAACTTGGTCTAATGGCTGCTTGGGCTTAGAAGCGCCCAACGAGCGTTGCACTGGCGCACTGGTGGAGGGTTGGCGCATTGAAATGACTGATGGGCAACAGAACTGGGTTTATCGTACTGACTTGACTGCCCAAGTGCTGCGCCCCGAACCTTCTGTCAATGAAGCACAGATTCCGCCTGATGTGAGTGAAACGGTGTTGACGGCGATCGCCAAACAAGTCCGAGTCCCGATCGCCACCTTACGAATTGCCGAAAGCAAAGCGGCAACCTGGAATGGCTGTATGGGCATCTATGAACCGGGTAGAGCCTGTACTGCAATTGCCATTCCTGGCTGGCAGATCATTGTGGCAGGAGCCAAGCAGAGTTGGGTCTATCACATTAACGATGATGGGACTCGGATTGCTCAAAATACCACTGCTAGCAGCAGCGGCTTGGTGCCGACCTTTGCGACTACCGACGAATCACCCTATGGTCAACCTGAGTCAAATATTGTGTTTCGATCGATCGAAGCAGGCGGACTGGCAGGCAGGGTGACAGAGAGAGTTTTAACGTCAGATGGGACGCTGTATCACCAGGTCAGGCAACCGAATCAGATGCCGATCGCCCCTGTCATTGAAAAGCGCCTCTCAAAAAGCCAAGTGCAGCAGTTTCAGCAGTTGCTTGAAGATCAACGACTCCCTAATCTCAATAACCTCAGATACTTGAGCGATGCGGCTTTTGCTGATTATCCAACGAGGACGTTGCAAGGTATGGGCAGTTCGGTTGAGTATATTGACTTGGAGGTGGATCGATTGCCTACAGCATTGCGATCGGTGATTCAGGCTTGGAACGGGCTGTAATTTTAGAATTAATTAAACTCTGTTGCTAAGGCGGGACTCAAGGAACTGGGTGGGCGATCGCACCACTCGCCCACCTCACGAACCAAACTTCTTTTTCGCCTGCTCGTAAACCTCAACCGTAATTTTCGTCGCTCCCACTTCCTGGGCTACTTTCTCAATTTTTTTACGGGCGGGCGGACGGACAAAAAATGGAATTTCTTTCAAACGAGCTTCGGCTTCAGCAGTCCACTCCACAGCATTTCTCCTTTTAGCTTGAGACGCTACCTACTTTACCTTGATCTCTTGGCGCACAGCACAGAGCGAACGAAATTTGCCCTTGGTTAAGATTAAGCAACGGTATACTATCGGAGTGATTAAGTTATGTATGCCTTGCTAGAGATTTTTCAATCCCTACCCCAATATTTCGTATGACACGAATCCTTATCCTATACGCCTCACTGGGTTCAGGTCACGTTAGCGCCGCCAAAGCACTTTGCGAAGCCTTTAAGCAGCACTTCCCCAATGTAGAAGTTGAAATGGAAGATGCCTTTAAATTTGCTAATCCCATTATTCGGGAAACTTTAACTAAAATCTACGAACGGTTAAGCGAAAACGCACCTCAGATTTACCGCGCTATTTATGAAGGTAGCGATGTCAGCGACCTTGATGGCTCTAACAGCGATAATATGCTGTATGCAAAAATTGAGCGCCCTTTTCTACGAAATTTAGAACGATTTGTTAAAAATAGCCAAGCCGATGCCATTATCTGTGTTCAGCAAATTCCTAGCCGACTGTTGCAACTTCTAGATCGCAAAGGCGAATTGCCCCAGCCCCATTACGTGGTCGTGACTGATGTGATGGCGCACAGCACTTGGCTTAATCCTGGCGTAAAGGGCTATTTTCTGCCCAGCGATTTAACGGCTGAAGTGTTGATGCAACGAGGGGTTGAGCCATCTCTGATGCACGTTGTCGGCATTCCCGTCAAACTAGAAGTGACTGAACCCAAAACCAAGGAAGAGATGCGCGTGCTCCGTGACTTGCCTTCAGATCTGCCAGTCATTACCTTGTTTGGCGGCGGGTTACAAAATAAGCGCGTGCGTCTGATCGTCTCGAAGCTGCTAGAAAGCCATACACCTGGCATGTTGGTTGTAGTTGCCGGACGCAACGAAGCACTATTAGAGAATTTGTCGGATTTAACAAGCAGTTCTTACATGAAGCTCCGCAAGCTTTCTATCATTAACTACGTAGATGATTTAGTGGTTGCGAGTGACTTGATTATTACTAAGGCGGGCGGCTTGATCACTAGCGAAGTGTTGGCAAGGGGAACCCCCATGATTATTATTGATCCGTTTCCTGGACAAGAGGAATGGAACGCTGATGCTATTTCGGCAATGGGGGCAGGCATTCAAATCCGGTTGCCTGCGATGGTTCCCCCTGCGGTTATACATCTCTTGAATCATCCAGATCAGTTAGCATTTATGCGGCAACAGTCTGAAAAAATGGGACAGCCCCATGCGGCTTTTGAAATTGCTAAAACGATTTTGGGTAAGTTGCAGCCTTAAGGTGCATTTGTATAAGTTGCCTTCAAAATAGAGGTAATTTGCCCATTTTACAAAGTTCCTGCTTCCCTCATTTCTGCATTGATACTTATGCAAACGAATCTTGATTGGTCTAACTCAATTAATCCTTTTCTTTGGGGCGTGGCAACATCGGGCTATCAAAGCGAGGGTGGGTTTAACGGATTGGGGCAGCCTCAGAATAATTGGTCGGTGAGTGAACAGCGGCGATCGGTGATGCCTGTGGGTAAGGCAGCAGATTTTTGGAATTGCTACTCAGAAGACTTCCAGAACTGTCGGGAAATGGGACTGAATTCCTTTCGATTAGGGTTGGAGTGGGCAAGAATTCAGCCCACCACCGAGACTCATCCGGCGGCTCCGCCTGCATTCGACCTGGCGGCTTTGGATGATTATGGCGATCGCCTTGCCGCTTGCTATCATCAGGGCTTAGAACCATTGGTCACTCTCCACCACTTCACTCATCCTGCCTGGTTAGGGATCGATGCTTGGCTCTCCTCAGAAACTGTCGATCATTTCCTCACCTACGTTCGCACTACTGTCACCCACATCAATCGCCGACTGACTGACTATCATCACCTGCCGCCGATCCACTGGTTTATCACCATCAACGAACCTAACATGCTAGTGACCAGTAGCTACCTCAGCGGTCAGTTTCCTGCTGGCGCGGCGCGGGGGCTAGGGGTCATGCTGCGGGCATACAATCATCTCCTGACTGCCCATGTCCGGGCTTATCAATGTATTCATGACCTTTATCTTGCCGAAGGGTGGGCAACTCCCAAAGTATCGCTCAATACCTATTGCAGCGATGTGTATTGGTCGGAAAAAGCCATTTGGGATTTACTGAATCTGCCAGAGCGCAACATTCAGCCTGCTGAGGTACGGGAATATATCCATAGCAAAGCCAGAGATTTAGAGTTGGCAATTCAAGCGGCAAATTTACCATTTCGTCACAACTTGCCTTATCGAGCCGGACGATTAGCGCAGTTTGTCACCGATTGGTTAGGCTATCGGTATTTTGATACGAAGTGTTTTGAGACATACTTGCAGGCGTTGAACGAGTCCGATCGCCCCTCTGTGTTCGATTATGTGGCGATCGATTATTACGATCCCTTTGTGGCGCATTCCTTCCGCATTCCTTCATTTGCAGATTTCGAGTTCCAAAACAAAAATTTCCGGGCTTGGCTGATGAGCGGCATCACTAGCAAATGGTGGGACTGGCGCAGCTTGCCTGAAGGACTTCATTTTTTTTGCAAGTATTATTCAGAAGATCTGGGCGATCGCCCCATTATGATTGCTGAAAACGGTATGGCGCTTCGTCGCAAGCCCGACAACAGCATTGCCACTCGGCGATCGGATCAACTTCGGCGCAGCGATTTCCTCAAGCTCCATCTGCACCAAGTCAAGCGGCTAAGGCAAGAAGGCGTGCCACTGATTGGCTATATGCATTGGTCGCTAACCGACAACTACGAATGGGGATCGTATACGCCTCGGTTCGGGTTATTTAGCATTGATTTTCAACAGGGAACTAAGAGAATGGTGCAAGATTATTTGGGCGATCGCCCTTCAGAAACCTACGCCAAACTGATTAAAGAATTGCGGATTTAGAGCAAGCTTGAATCTAAACTTTTTGACTCTTCCAAAGTCTGCGGCAAATGAATTCCACATTCTTGCTTTAGTCCGTTAAAGCGAGTATCTCGCTCGTTGTCATCAAGTGCGGTCAGAGGACGGCTAGAATGCCAGTCGCCGACCGTGACGTAGCCCTCATCAAAAAGTGGATGATAGGGCAAATCATGCGTCATTAAGTAGTCGTAAACTGCTTTAGAACTCCAGTTAAGAATGGGCAACACTTTATAGACTTCGCCTTGAAAACTCACGGGTTCTAGCGTTTTACGATGAGCGGTTTGATTACTACGCAACCCCGCCAACCAAGCCGTTACCTGCAACTCTTGAAGCGCCCGTTGCATCGGCTCAACCTTGCGGAGTTGGTCGTAGCGGTTGAAGGATTCTACATCGTCTTGTGCCCAAAGTCTTCCTTGCAGGGCTTCCATACGTGCTGGACTGATCGGAGACTGGTAGATCTTGAGGTTGAGGTTAAGGCGTTGAGCTAATTCTTCAGCGAAAATGTAGGTAGCAGCAGGTAAGTAGCCAGTATCAACCCAAATGACGGGAATTTCTGGTAAAACTTGGGTCACCATGTGCAGCATGACGGCTGAGTGAATGCCAAAGCTGGTACTCATTGCTAACCCATTACCAAAGGTGTCTACAGCCCATTTGACAATCTCAATGGCATCAGCGTGAGCGAACTGCTGGTTGATATCGTGAATACTAAATTCGGTCTGCTGCATTTGCAAGCTAGTCATTGAACTTTTCATCCAGATTTAGGTTAGCTGCCCAATGTTTAGCGTATCAGTTTCAAGGACTTTGAAACAACTGCTGGGTTAGCGAGAAACCTACTGCTAATTGGGTTGCTTTATAGATCTCTTAGTATCCACCTAATTCATCATTTTTGCCTATGATGAAACCCGTACTGGAGTTGGCGGAAGGGCGACCCCTTGTGGGTATCTCGAAGAGCGGGGGCGTTGGTGAAGATTGGGGTTAGTGGCGAGGATGGTTGGGCAGCTTCGCTGCGATCCGGGGAACTTCTCCCCGTACCCCAGCATTGTGGAGTCCTAACTCCCCCACGCCCCCCGAAAGGGTTTTTGGGTAGGGTGGCACTATTTTTTGGAGGGTTTCTCGGGGAGGTTGCGAAGAGGAAGGGGGTTTCCTTGATAGAACTGGTGTTCTAGTTTGCCTAGAGCTAGCCAAGTGGCGGCGGCAGCGAGGGGAAAGAGGGCGGCGAGGATGATGAGGGTAAGGGGTGGGTTAAGAAGAATGAGGATTATGGGGAGAATGATCCAGGCGATCGCTCCCACAATGGCTGCTCCTAGCCTAATTTTTCTGAGGTTGGCTAGTGCGCCTCGACAACTGGCGCAATGTTGGGTGTGCGAATGGTAGCGATCGAGTAAGGCTTCGGGTTCCAGCCTGGGGGGTAGTGGTTCGCCCTGGAAAGGATCAGCCTCAAATTGGTTGACCCACTTACGTAGTCCTGCCACGTATGCATCTGCTCGTGTGGGCAGGTAAAACGCTTTGGAAAACATCGTGCTGCCGCCCTTTGCAGCTAGGGCACGCTCTTGGTAGTGCAGAAAAATCTGGTCGTCTTCTAAAATATTGTTGTTGCGAAGATGGGAGTACCATTTCGGCGTTAGTTTGATGAAGAAACCCGGCAGTTTGGAGGAAAATTTGAAGGGAAATCGGGCAAACAGCCGACATTTGCCTTTGCGGATAGGAGTGGCATAAACAACTGTCATAGTTCGACCAAATTGCTTCGAGGTGAGGTCGTGCCACATTAGATTAGGGGCAAGGAAGCGGGTGTGCTGTTGTCCTAGTGTGCCTTTGCGAGGACCTTCTGCCCAAAAGCCTGTAAAGCCCTGTTTGTTGGATTCGATGACATCTAGTTCTACTGGGGCGGCGTTGGAGCGATCGCCTACAGAGCGGTGATGGGTGAAGGGGACGTGGCTAGAGTCGAGAACGTTTTCTAGCAGGGTCAGGGCATCGTAGGGCAGATCTCGAAAGGTATTGAGGCAAACCCATTCGTCTGGCGTTTCTTCCAAGGATTCAATGATGGGAATTTTGACGCGATCGCCATTTTCTGGCTGCCCTGGATACACAAACAATAAGCCTTGCCTTTCGGCAATGGGCAATGAGGCAACACAGGCGCGTTTCGACTCGTGGGCAACCGTTTCAGCAGTTTGTTGAGGGATGCGATCGCAACTGCCATCGCCTTGGAAAGCCCAGCCATGATACGGACATTCCAGCAAGCCATCAGCAGCAATTCTGCCTTCGGAAAGGGGCGCTAACCGATGGGGGCACTGATCTTCAAAAGCCCGCCAGCAGTTTGCCTGACGATCCCACCAAATCACTAAGTCTTGATCCAACAGCGTAAACCGAGTCAGCTTAGATTTGTCTAAATCGGCAGTGTAATGAACGGGATACCAAGCTTCTTTGCAGTCAAACTGAGTGGGATTACTTCCACCCGCAGGTAACTCATGGGCTTGGCTTTGGATACGTTCTTCAGTTTGCATTGCTAAAACTTGCCTGGATTGCAAAGAAATTCTTTACGAATCTTAACAAAATTGCGGCAAAATTTACGGGTTCAGTCCTTCCGCCCCTGCGGTTCCCCTCGCCAGTCAGGTTGCACAACATTGGTTTAACAAAGGTCTAACGCACCGCCTCCTGCTGAAACGCTCCTCGACCACCACCTTAATTGGCGTAAAATTTTGACTAATGAATCCCAGCAGTGACAGGACAGCTTTAATGAACATTACCCCAACCGAAATTGCTGACGTTTTGATCCTCGAACCTCGTGTTTTTGGTGACGATCGCGGCTGGTTCTTTGAAAGCTTCAATGAGCAAACTTTCAACGATAAAACCGCAGCAGGCGTGCGTTTTGTCCAAGACAATCACTCTTGCTCTGCCCAAAATGTTTTACGCGGTTTGCATTACCAAATTCAGCAGCCTCAAGGAAAGCTGGTGCGGGTTGTAGCCGGGGCTATTGTTGATGTAGCAGTCGATATTCGCAAAAGTTCTCCCACTTTTGGGCAATGGGTAAGTTGCGTTCTAAGTGCCGAAAATAAGAAGCAACTGTGGGTTCCCGTTGGGTTCGCTCACGGCTTTGTAGCACTTTCTGACCACACGGAAGTGCTGTACAAAACTACTGACTATTATGCACCTGCCCATGAACGCTGCATTTTGTGGAATGACCCAGACTTGGCGATCGCCTGGTCACTCACTAATCCGCCCATCGTTTCAGCAAAAGACCAGGTAGGGCAATCTTTTCAAGAGGCTGAGGTTTTTGCGTAGATCTTTTACCTGGAAAATCACACCTAAAAAATAGGAGACGGGCGACTCTTGCGGTATCTGCAAAGCAGCGCGCACTTTTTTGTTATTCCACTAAAAATACTTGCACGTTTTTGGTAAATATAACTATAATTAGGCATCCCACATCCTACCCAATCATGGAAGCTCAAGCCATCTATTCAGAAGACTACAGCTTGCTAACCGACCTCTATCAATTGACCATGGCGGCTTGTTACGTAGGCGAAGGCGTTGATCAACGACGAGCCAGTTTTGAACTATTTGTCCGTCGACTGCCGCAAGATTTTGGTTATTTAGTAGCCATGGGATTATCTCAGGCGTTGGAATACCTGGAAAATTTTCGGTTCACCTCCACTCAAATCGCGGCGCTCCAAGCGACTGGCATCTTCGACCAAGCCCCGGCGCAGTTCTGGAAGATTTTGGCAGAGGGTTGCTTTAGTGGCGATGTTTGGGCAGTCCCCGAAGGCACAGTCGTCTTTGCCAACGAACCCCTGCTGCGGATAGAAGCTCCGCTGTGGCAGGCGCAAATTGTGGAAACCTATCTACTCAATACCCTCAACTATCAAACTCTGATCGCCACTCGCGCCGCTCGACTGCGCGATGTGGCAGGCGAAACCGCCCAGCTTTTAGAATTTGGCACCCGTCGAGCATTTAGTCCCCAAGCCTCGCTCTGGGCGGCACGGGCTGCGCTTGCGGGTGGGTTGGATGCCACTTCTAATGTGTTGGCGGCTTTGCAGTTAGGTCAAAAACCTAGCGGTACGATGGCTCATGCCTTAGTTATGGCGCTCTCTGCATTAGAAGGAAGTGAGGATGAGGCGTTTGAGGCGTTTCACCGATACTTTCCGGGCGCGGCGCTGTTGATTGATACCTATGATGCGATCGCCGCTGCTCAAAGGCTTTCTCTGCAAGTCCAAGCAGGCAAAACGGTGAACGCAGTCCGGCTAGACTCTGGTGATTTAGTCAGCCTCTCTCAACAAGTTCGTCAGCTTTTGCCCGACACCCTGATCTTTGCCAGTGGTGACTTAGATGAGCAAGAAATTGTTAGATTACAGGCAGAGGGCGCAACCTTTGATGGTTATGGGTTAGGCACTAAGTTGGTGACCGGAACACCTGTCAATGGCGTTTATAAACTGGTTGAAATTGATGGAGTTCCGGTGATGAAAGGATCAAGCGGAAAAGCGACTTATCCAGGGCGTAAGCAAATTTTTCGGGGAGCAGAGAACCGTCGATTAGGGTTGATGAGTGAGGGATCTCAGGCAGGTGAGACAGAGCTTTTAGAGCCAGTGATGCAGGAGGGGCGGCGGTTAATGGCAGATGAGAGTTTGGGGGCGATCGCCCAGCGGACGCGAGATTCTGTAATGGCGCTTCCAGTTTCTATTCGACGAGTGAGAGATCCTGACCTGCTTTCTGTCTCAATCTCTCCTTTACTTCAAACTCTGACGACCCAAACTCAGGCTCAAATCAAAAAAATTATTTCGCCGCCTTAATCGGTGTAGATGCGCTGGCTACCCTGCCTTCTGGTCATTGCCTAGATTCGGGGTAGGCACGGGGGCGCTACCCCTATCGGTTTTCTGGTTTTTGTCTATTTACCTATTCATCTTCATCCAAATTCATCTATCCCATGCCTACTATTGCTCTTTTTGGCACCAGCGCTGATCCTCCAACCGCAGGTCATCAGGCTATTCTGACCGGGTTGGCACAGCGGTTTGACGAGGTTGCAGTTTGGGCTGCGGATAATCCTTTTAAATCGCATCAGACTCCGCTAGAACATCGAGAACGGATGTTGCAGCTTTTGATTAATGAGTTGCCGCAACATAATATTCATCTTTATGCCGAACTCAGCCATCCTAGAGCTTTAATTACAGTCGATCGCGCTCGGCTACATTGGGCAAATGCAGATCTAACCCTGGTGGTTGGAGCAGATTTGGTGGCTCAATTGCCCCGATGGTATCAGGTAGAAGACCTATTGCAGCAAGTTAAGCTGCTGATAGTGCCTCGTCCAGGGTATGACTTGAGCGAGGCGGCGTTAACTCCTCTGCGGCAGATGGGGGCAACGGTGGCGATCGCCAATCTTTCCGCCCCTGCCGTCTCTTCCACCGCGTACCGAGAGGCTGGCAACCTTGAAGTCATCACTCCGCCTATCAAGGCATACATTCATCAAGAGCAACTGTACAAATGCCAGCCAAAAAAAACCTTGACCTCACCCAAACGGTCTTAGCAGATTTCAAAGTCGGCGTTGATAACGCCATCTTCTCAGTCGATATTGCCCTCAATCGCCTGCTGGTTCTGCTGGTAATGCGGCAAGAAGAACCCTTTCTAGGGCATTGGTGCTTACCTGGAACCCTGGTGCGGCAAGGCGAATCTTTAGAAAGCGCTGCTTACCGAATGCTGTCTGAGAAAATCAAGGTCGAAAATCTTTACCTAGAGCAGCTCTACACCTTCGGCGGTCCTCACCGCGATCCCCGTGAGGAAAAAGATAGCTATGGTGTGCGGTATCTATCGGTCAGCTACTTTGCCCTTGTGCGCTTTGCTGAAGCCGAACTCATTGCCGATGGCGTTTGCGGCATTGCCTGGTATCCGCTCAACCAATTACCCAAGCTCGCCTTCGACCATAATCAGATCCTAGAATATGGCTATCGTCGCCTTCGCAACAAGCTGGAATATAGCCCGGTGGCATTTGATGTGTTGCCCGAACTTTTTACCCTAGGGGACTTATACCAGCTTTACACCACTGTTCTAGGCGAAAACTTTTCCGACTATTCCAACTTTCGGGCGCGGTTGCTCAAGCTAGGGTTTCTCTACGACACCAAAGTTAAGGTGACGCGTGGAGCCGGAAGACCTGCCAGTTTGTACCGCTTCGATGCAGAAGCCTTTGCGCCGTTTAAAGATAAGCCGTTGGTCTTCATTTAGAAATCTAAACCCCTCATGAAAATAGCGATCGCCCAACTTAAGCCCACCATTGGCGACCTGACTGGCAACGCCCAGAAAATTCTTGCTGCGGCTCAACAAGCGGCTGAACAAGGCGCACGGTTCATGCTCACGCCCGAACTCGCGCTTTGTGGCTATCCCCCTAGAGACTTGCTCTTAAAACCCGCATTTGTTGAGGCAATAGCAACTACGCTGGCGCAACTGGCACACGATTTGCCGCCCGAATTAGCGGTGTTAGTAGGAACGGTAGAACCCAATGTGCGATCGCCCCAAACGGGTGAAAAGCCGCTGTTCAACAGCACTGCACTTCTCGAAGGCGGCAAAGTCCAGCAAATCTTCCACAAGCGTCTTCTCCCCACCTACGACGTTTTTGACGAAGACCGCTACTTTGAATCAGGACAAGACAGCAACGTCTTTATACTTAACTATCTCTCCCACGATCTGCACGTTGGCGTTACCATCTGCGAAGACATTTGGAACGACGAAGGCTTTTGGGGCAAACGAAATTATCAAACTGACCCGATCGCCGATCTGGCAAATCAAAGCGTAGATTTAATTGTTAATCTTTCCGCCTCACCCTACAGCGTGGGCAAACAGCAGTTGCGGGAAGCTATGCTGCGCCATGCTTCCGTCCACTACCAGCAGGCAATTTTGTATGCAAATCAGGTTGGCGGCAATGACGATTTAATTTTTGATGGCAACAGCTTTGGCTTCAACCGCCAGGGCGAAATAGTTTGCCTCGGCAAAGCTTTTGATACCGATCTGGTAATAGTCGATTACGACCTGAAGACACAAGATTTTACTGGGACGGTGCAAGTTCAACCCCCAAGCGAAGATGCTGAAATTTGGGCAGCGCTGGTGCTGGGACTGCGAGACTATGTGGGCAAATGCGGTTTCTCTAAAGTGGTGCTGGGGTTGAGTGGAGGCGTTGATTCAGCGCTAGTAGCCGCGATCGCCGCTGCCGCCATTGGAGCCGAAAACGTTTTAGGCATCCTCATGCCCTCTCCCTACAGTTCCGATCACTCTGTCAAAGATGCTTTAGATCTAGCTAAAAATCTCGGTATTTACACGCAAAAGTTACCGATTGGTGACCTAATGAAAACCTATGATCAAACGTTTGCTAAACTATTTGCAAACACAGAGTTCGGAATCGCAGAAGAAAACCTTCAGTCACGGATTCGAGGAAATTTATTGATGGCAATTTCTAACAAGTTTGGACATCTATTAATTTCTACAGGGAATAAGTCAGAGATGGCAGTGGGATACTGTACTTTATATGGCGATATGAATGGTGGATTAGCCGCGATCGCCGATGTCCCCAAAACTCGCGTCTATTCTATCTGTGAATGGCTCAACCGCCAAACAGAAATCATCCCGACCCACATTCTCACCAAACCTCCCAGCGCCGAACTTAAGCCTGGACAGGTCGATCAAGATTCTTTGCCTCCCTACGATGTTTTAGACGACATCCTCGATCAATTCATCTTAGGGCACAAGTCTACCGCCGAAATCATTGCCTCTGGACACAACTCTAGTACTGTAGAACGCGTGACAAAGCTAGTCACCCGTGCCGAATTTAAACGGAAGCAAGCCGCACCAGGGCTAAAGGTTACCGATCGCGCTTTTGGCACAGGCTGGCGGATGCCCATTGCTAGCAGGCAGCTATGGTAAGCTAGTTGTCATTTAATTCGTAATCCCGAAAAACTCAGAGGTTCCTCAGAAGTCCCTGTGAACAAGGGGTTCAAGTCCCTTGCCTCTGCAACTTGAATGCATATCAAGACTTGGATACTACCCCAGTTAGCGGCTTTAAAAACAGGCGATCGCTAAGTTTATGCAAATCTCATAATAAGCAATAGTTTGTTGAACTCAGGAAGAAGTTTATCATAATACGCAATCCAGCAATGCGCTATTCTGATTAGGATGTTTTCATCTGATTAAGTACTTTCACCCAAGTCAGCAGAGAATTTTGTATTATGACCGAACTGTCATCTTTTTCACCTGTAAGCCCGTGCACTACTGAGAAATGTTCAAAAATTATCAACAACTTACCCATAATACCTAGCAAGTCTGAATTGATTCAACACATTCAAGATTTGGTTCCTCCCGGCTCTCCTGAGCCTCAAGATCCGCAGCTCATTGACGTTCTAAAGATACTGACACAAAAGCTAATTTCAGCGTACCAAGCTGATGGTTCACTTCAGGAAGATCCCTTTACCGAAGTTTGGGCAAGAAGCATTCATCTTTATGAGTCTGAAGTGCGTTGTTGTCTGGTAAATCAAGTGGTGTTGGTGACGGGTGGTGAAGGATGTGTAGGCAGTTGTCTCATTGAAAAGCTAATTACCTTGGGCGTAAAGCGGATTATTTCTGTAGACAAAGCACGTTGTACGAAGGGTGAGGCGCGCTGCTTTGCAGATACCGCAAGGGTCGCCCCACCCCTAACAACCTTTAAATCTGGCGTTGAACTGATTCAATATGTCATCGATATTCGTGATCATGATGCGATCGATTTCGTCTTTGCCACCGAAAAGCCCGACATTGTTTTTCACCTGGCAGCCCAACGCCTGCCCTGGCTTGCCGAAATCCAAATTCGGGAAACCGTCACCAGCAATATTTTTGGGACCCAAAATATCATTCGTGCCTGCGAAGCCCATCACGTTCAGCGTTGCATTGTTTCCTCAACAGGCAAAGCTTCCCGCTACCTCACAGGTGAAGTCTACGCTGCCTCTAAAAAAATGATGGAATGGCAACTGGCACAGGCAGCCCAAAGCGGCACTGTCATCTATGGCATGGTGCGCTTCACCCACATGCTCGACAACAGCTCTTTTTGCCAGGTTTACGAAGACAAAATTCAGCAAAACAAACCTGTCAATGTTCACGCGCCCGATCGCTACATTGTTGGGCAAAACTTAACTGAGGCAACCCATTTGTTGCTCAATGCCTTAGCTTTTTCTGAACCTAAGCGCTTGAAATTTCTCCTCTGTCGCAACTTAGGCTGGCCTATGGAAACATTAGAGGTAGCGCTGTACAAAATCCTTCAGTCGGGGCAAGCCAACTATATCTACTTTCAAGGGGTGAGCGTTGGCTATGAGGAAAGCTTTTTCCGAGGACAGGTTGATTGGCAAAATCCCGCAGAAATCAACACTTTAATCAACGTCATTGAATGTCAAACCAAGGAAATTGATCCTTCAGGACACATGATTATGGCAGAGGTACCTGCCTTTTCTGAAGATTTATTGAACCAGCACATGAGCCAACTTAAAGAACTCGTGGACTGCACCAACCTGGCAGAAGCTGAAATTAAGCAGGGACTAGCTCAAGCTATATACTCCATCTCTGGTTCAGTCTGTGCTCAAGCGCCCGCCAAAATTTTGCTGAAAATTTTACGCTGGGGGATGGATATCAATCATCTCAATGCAGATGGAACAGCAGCGGCGGCATTCCAAGGTATTTTAGAGATTTTGGTAACAGGATTATCCGAAAGCTTGAAGCATCCCGATCGCCATCCTCCAGATTCTCACACCCCGAACTTACAGAGCGCCACCCAAGAGCTAGCCCATCTACAAACTTGCTTCAAAACTTTAGGCTGGGAAGAGTCAAAGACAATGAGCATCGCTATCTCAGCATTAGAAGATCTTCTTCAACCACCCTCGGCGAAACAGTCTTTTAACCCTGTTAGAGAGCAGACATTCTCCACCTGTTTTAGTAGCAGAAATTATGCTTCAGAGATGAGCTTAACCGCTCAGACCAATTAGTCAGACCAATTAGACTGTAGCGATCGCCTAACTCAACCAATCTATCCATGAAAGCATCTCAAAAAAAGATAGAGGTCAAAAGCCTCTATCTTTTCTTTATCTAAAGCTCTAGGACTAACGCTGGCTAGGCAAGATCCGAGGCGATTCAACAGAATCCCGGAACCGCTCAACTGCCTCGGTATAGGCGATCGGCAGCACCGCCTCCACGTTTTCGTGGGGGCGAGGAATAATCACCCAAGACTCTAACACTCCGCCATAAGCATTTTCTACTGCATCGACCCCTGCCGCCATAGAATTCTTAACCTCAGAAACATCACCTCGAATAACGACAGCAAACCGGGCACTACCGCACCGCAAATGACCAACCAGGGTCACCCGACCCGCCTTAACCATTGCATCTGCGGCTGCAAGGACTCCAGGGAAACCTTTCGTTTCAAGTACTCCGACTGCGACAGGCATCGCTATCTCCTAAGATAATTAATTCATATTCGGTAAAGCCACCCATCATTGTACGGGGGTTTCCCTCGCTTTTATCTATTGAAACGATTTGTTCTGCTTAATGGTTCGATGAGTCAAATCCGTTTATAGACTTACATCCATCGGAATTCTTCCACGGGTTCAGTGTATTGCAGCGGCAACACCTCTATGACATTTTCAGGTGGATTTGGCACAATGTAGTGAGACACGAGCTTGCCATTTGGAGGCGTTGCTGCTGCTGCAATGCCTGCTGCCATTGCGGGTTTGACCTCGGAAATAGGACCTCGGATTGCCACGACATGCTCACCGCTTTCAGCAATGTCGTAATACACAATCACAACTCGACCTGCCTTAACCATGGAATCGGCTGCTGCCAGCACCGACGGAAAACTGAGTGTTTCAATGACACCGACTGCATCTGGCATGGTTATTAAATCCCTGGGCTAATTCGTTTCTCTTAAATCCTACTATCGAACTGCTGTTGCATGATTCGATATCTATTACTCGATCTCAATTACTCGCATTGAGTCGTTTTCTTGAGGGGTGGTGCGATCGCCAGCTTGCTCTCCCCCAAACCAGCTATCAACGGTTTGTTTAGCAGAAGCTTTAACTTCGGGCGTAATGCTTATGGTGACTGTACTCAGAGCCATAACCAGCGTCCCCAGATCATCAGCATAGCCCGATAGTGGAATAAAGTCGGGAATCGCATCGGTCGGCAAAATAAAGTAGGCAAGCGACGAGTAAATCACGGCTTTTGCCCAAAGTGGGGTTTCAGCACGTTGAGATGCAAAGAACAAAATCAGGGCTTTTTCAACCACTTCTCTACCTGCGTATGTAGCAAAGTCTTTAAGTTTCTGCCAAAAACTTTGCTCCGAAAACTGTCCCGCATCATCAGCCATAATCCGCCGCCTCTTATGAATTTTCATTCCTAATCTAGCGTAGGGCAAAGCCTATGAGTGACTTGACTAGAGACGGATTTCAAGAAAGAAAGCTATCGGATTGCCCTACCCTATCCTCAGTTTTCTCAGCAAACGATTAAGAGTTTCTCAGTTTAGGTTCAGAAGGAACTCAGGGGCAGGAGCGATTCTATATATCAAGCGAAAGAAACGCAGAACACACAACTCACTTACAACTCAAGTTCCCAAAAGGATTTAACACTATGAAACGCACCATTCTTGCAGGCTTAACTATTCTTGCTTTAGCTATTGCAGCTACTTCACCTGCTAATGCCACTGGCTCGCGCGCTAGAGATGCTCATCGCCACCACAATGATGTCACAGGTAAAGCCTTCACCCCAGCGCCAACCACACAAGCAAATCTGACCCAACGGTTCAAAGACTCGCAGGCTGTCAACCTCAACAAGCTCACCCCACGCTTCAAAGCAGCCCGCGAAAGGAACCTCAATAACTAAGTGCTTCTCAAAGTTCTTGTGACATCGCCCTCAGTAATGGGGGCTTTTTTGATCCTTATCCCACTCACCTCCCAACATCGCACCCTTTTTTGTAGAGAAATCTTCCCCCACGGTTTCAGCTTCTGTATCCACAATAAAAAAGTTACAAGAAAAAATTACAAGATTTTCTCATCATGAATAATCTAAACAGTTCGGAGTTTTGGGACGCGCAAGGCTGCGAACTTTGCGAACGAGAAGCTTATGGAGAGGCAGTTGCGGCATTTGACCAGGCGATCGCCCTTGATCCCAAGTACTGCAAATCTTGGAGCAATCGCGCCAACGCCCTCTGTGCCCTGAAGCGTTACGCCGAAGCACTAGATTCCTATGACCGAGCGGTGTCAATACAGCCGCAGTATCATCAGGCTTGGTTTAACCGAGGATTATTGCTGTCAGAAATGATGGCGTATGGCAATGCGATCGAGTCTTATAACCGGGCGATCGCGCTTCACCCTGATCCACTCTACATTCATGCTAAAGAGGAAATTGGGCTAAAGCGTAAATTAATTGCTTTTAGTGCGCCGTAATCACCATTACTAGCCTCCAAAATTTCTGGTAAAAAAGTAAGATGCTACGTAGCGTTTACAGCCAGTGAAATAATGCTAGAGACCCCGATAGGTTGGATGTTGCTGTTGATCCTGGGAACTTTTACGGGTACGCTATCAGGCTTACTGGGGATTGGTGGCGGTTTGCTGATGGTGCCTGCTCTAGCAGTATTTGGTGTGCCTTTAGTACAAGCTACAGCAACCAGTTTAGTAGGGGTATTCCTCAGCTCGGTTTCGGGGAGTATCCGAAATTTGAGAATGAAGGAGCTGAACTGGCGGGTGTCTTTGGTTTTGGCGGCATTTGGCATTTTTACGGCGCAAGGAGGAGCTTGGCTGGGCGATCGCATTCCCGACCACTGGCTTTCCTTATCCTTCGCTGGACTTTTGTTGCTCACTATTTACTTAATGAATTTGCGGCAATCTCTTAAGCGCCGACAAGTCGTCATCAGTGCCGATCCACTAGCGGTGAGTCCTGCTCCAGCGACCCCAATTCGGTTTGCTCCCACGGCTGGCATTGGTCTTCTGGTAGGTTTGCTGTCTGGACTGTTTGGTGTGGGTGGCGGGCTGGTCATGGTGCCGTTACAAATGCTGCTGCTGAACGAACCTATTAAGTCGGCGGTCAGGACAAGCTTGGGGGCAATTGTGGCGATCGCCATTTCTGCCCTGGCACAGCACGCTTGGAACGGAAACGTTTTGTGGATACCAGGGCTGTGTCTGGGGTTAGGTGGAATTGTTGGGGCGCAGATTGGGACTCGATTGTTACCAAGGTTTGCCGAGCAGACGGTGAACTTAATGTTTCAGGGGACATTGATTACGTTGGCGTTTTATATGGTGGTCAGAGTTTTCTCTCATTAAAAAATCAAGAGAGAGTCGGCTCGATCGCCAGAAGTTTGAGATATTCCTGGTCAGTCACAATATCTTGGGTAGTTTCCAGGCGATCGAGAAACACTATGCCGTTAAGATGATCGAGTTCGTGCTGAAAAATGCGGGCAACAAAGTCGGTCAGGTGTTGCTGCTGAAGTTTGCCTTGGCGATCGCAATATTCAATGGCGATCGCACTATGTCGAGGCACCAAGCCCCGGATTCCAGGGACGCTCAAGCAACCTTCCCAGTCTTTAACTTTCTCCTCGGAAGTGCTAATAAGGCGCGGGTTAATCATCACCGTAGGTTCCATTTCTGGCGCATTGGGATAGCGGGGATTGGGGTGCGAGGCAATGATGACTAAACGATAGGACGCGCCAACTTGAGGGGCGGCAATGCCCACACCGTTAGACTGGAGCAGAGTTGCCATCAAATTATCAATGAGGGTTTGAATCGGCTCGTTGACGCGATCGATGGGTTGGGCAATTTGGCGCAGAATAGGATTGCCAACTTGCGAAACTTCGAGTAATTCAGCCATGATGACTCCCAGGATTATTGCAACTTAAAGCTCTAAACTGAGCCTAGCTTATTAATCCGCTCGGCATAAACATCAGCCATGAACAACTTACTAAAGACCCAGCTCAGCGCCATCGTTCTGGCGGGTGGTCTGAGTTCTCGAATGGGACAAGACAAGGCATTAATTGAGGTGGATCAAGTCCCGTTGCTTCGCAAGATTTGCCAAATTGCTCTGCAATGCGCTGACTCAGTTTATGTAGTCACACCTTGGGTCGAGCGGTATCGGGCGGTGGTCGATCGCCAAGTTCAGTTCATTCAAGAAGTGCCGCTGTCGAATCAGCCGGGTGAGCCGAATGGATCATTAGTAGGATTTATGCAGGGATTGGCGATCGTGCAAACGGAGTGGGTGCTTCTTCTGGCTTGCGATTTGCCGGGACTGCGAGAAGACGTGCTGCAAGATTGGGCAGCCAAATTATCAGACGTGGAAGGCGCGCGCTGCGAAGCAGATACCGCAAGGGTCGCCCTCCTACCCAGAAATCCTGAAGGCTATTGGGAGCCGCTGTGTGGATTCTATCGGCAAGATTGTTTACCCAGTTTGGAAGCGTATGTAGCAAACGGAGAGCGATCGTTTCAAGGCTGGATTGATCAACAGTCTGATCAAGCTGTTCAAGAGCTTTTAGTTGGCGATCGCCAGATGCTGCTGAACTGCAACACTCCCGAAGATCTAGAAAATTTCCGCACAGAATAGGATTTCTGAATTGAATAAATGCTCTATCGCCGCCCCATCCACTGCCGCAACCGAATTCGATTGGACACATATAGGGAAAACTGATAGTGCTCTGCCAATAGCCAACCCACCATCAGGAGATGAATGCCAAACGTGCAGCCCACCCAAACCCCAGGGAACCAAGCCCCCATACTTCCAGGCAAGGGCGGAAACAAATAGGAACAAAGCCAAACAAATGCAGCAGGCAGCGTCACCAGGACGATCGCCACAATCCAAACAATCATCGTCAGACTTGGATCATCCCGATAAGCCGACTGCCAACTCCGCCCATTCCAGCGCCAAGTCATGGGTTGAGAGCTATCGACCACCTGCACCGATTGATTATTTAGATTTGCTGTAAAAATGTGCCGACAAAAATTACAGGCGAACGCGTCCATCAGCGTAATCCCCTCAATCTGCCCGTGGCGACAGATCGGACACAGGTAAGTGTCTTGGTAGCTAAGGCTTTGAGACTCGTTATGGGTGACAGGAGGGGCTTTGGGAGAATTGAAATACATAGACTCACCAAGGACTGATAGAGGCTTAAAAATTGGAGGCTTAAATGCCTATAAAGGCTTAAATACAGAGGCTTAAAGGGTTCCCAAGCTACCCGAACCTACAGGTTTAATAAATTCGGCACCATCTTGTTCTAACACCACTACAGGTTCTGCGCCTTGCATGTCAATGCGCTTGACCAATACCTTACCATTTGCCAAGTAATCGCCCAC
>JBBRCV010000013.1:0-44185 GCA_038204505.1 Elainellales cyanobacterium | reverse complement strand
CTCATCTCCTAAAGCGTTGCTTGCATCCAGTGCAAAGGTTCCGGTATGCCCTACCGTACCCAATCCCCGACTCAGGATATTTCTAGCCGCATTGTGATCTCTATCCAGTACACAACCGCACGAACAAATATGCGTCCTGGTACTCAAAGATTTCTTCACCACCTCTCCACAGCTAGAGCATTCTTGGCTCGTGTATTGAGGATTCACCGCGATCGTGATCCGCCCAAACACTTTTCCAAAGTATTCCATCCAGATTCGGAATTGAAACCAAGATGCGTCGTTAATCGACTTAGCTAGACAATGATTCTTCACCATATTTTTGATTCTCAAATCTTCGTAGGCGACTACATCGTTAGATGTGATGACGCACCGTGCAAGCTTAATAGCATGGTCTTGACGCTGCCTACTTATTTTGAGATGGCGCTTACCTAGAATCAGTCTGGCTTTTCGTCTGTTGATTGACCCTTTAACCTTACGAGAAACGCGCCGCTGTGACCGTTGGAGAACGGTTTCACCTTTACGGAGAAACTTAGGGTTCTCAATCATCACACCATCAGAATCGGTGTAATACTCTTTCAAGCCCACATTCAACCCAATGGTATGTCCTGATGGTTCCAGCACCTCTAAGCGATTCACATCAACGCAAAGCTGAACATACACACCATCCGCACGCCTAACTAGCCTGACCCGTTTGATTTGATCAAGCGAGTAGAAGTTTAGATCTCGTGTTCCTTTCAGCTTTAATCGTCCAATGTTCTTTTTATCGGTGAACGTGATGGATTTACGATCATCTGCCAGCTTCCATCCCGTCGTTTTATATTCGACAGAACGGCAGTCTTTTTGGAATTGCGGAAAACCCTTTTTACCAGGAATCCCTTTTTTGCAGTTCTCAAAAAACCGTGAAATAGCCGACCAAGCTCTTTCGGCGCTAGATTGCCTAGCGTGGGAGTTGAGTTCGTTAGCAAACGAGAATTCTTTAGCCAGAACCGCGCAATATTTATTGAGGTCGTACTTATTCACTTTTGGATTGTCGATCCAAAACCGAAGTGCTTTATTGCGAACAAATTGAGCAGTACGAATTGATTCATCTACCGCGCTGAACTGGCTTGATTTCCCGTATGTTTTGAACTCTAGAACTAGCATCGCTTCAACTCGTTTTGATATTCTTATGCTAACATACTCAGCACAAGAATGGTGAATACCAAGAGAAAGCCGTCCTAGAAGGACGGGGTTTTAGACCCAATTTTTCGATAACAAAACTCGGAGGGCGATCGGCGTTTAGAATTTAAGCAAGGCTGGGCTATCTAGGGAATGTTGTATGTGGGGAAGATCGAATGATTAATTCTAAACAGCTAGGACTTTGTTTATTACTGTTGATCTTGGGAGTGCCAAGAGTGGCGATCGCCCAAGCAGTTCCCGGATCAGTCTCCTCTACTTCTCCTAACCTTCCACCCGCTCAACTTAAACTCCTGCTCGATCCACTATTAGCTTTAAGTTCTTCCCCTGTGGTAGAAGTACCGGAGTTAGGTGGAGCGAGTAGCTATCTGCCCTCTGCCAATGTTGTCGCAAAGGTGCATTTGATGATTCGGTTGAGCGATCGCCGCGTCTACGTTTACGACCGCGACAAAGTTACAACTAGCTTTCCAATTGCGATCGGACGCAGCGGTTGGGAAACCCCGACTGGCGAGTTCCAGGTCATTGATAAAATCGTAGCTCCCGCTTGGGAACATCCCTTTACTGGCGAAATTGCTCCCCCTGGCGTTGATAATCCCCTCGGCTCCCGCTGGATTGGCTTTTGGACAGACGGCACAAACTATATCGGCTTCCACGGCACTCCCAACCCCGAAAGCGTCGGTACACCCGCCTCCCATGGCTGCATTCGGATGTATGACAAAGATGTCATTTCGTTGTTTGAAATGGTTCGCGTCGGTACTCCAGTAGAGGTCGTGCCCTAGTAGCGGGTAGTGCCCCCGTGCTGACCCTAGCTCTGAGAATTCTTGCGGTATGCCAACAGCCAGCTCACCATTGTCGCCCGCCGAGTTTTGCGAGGAACTAGCTCACTGATTGAATAGCCCTCAAACTTTAGCTCCTCCTTGAGAAGCTGCTTATGCTCTTTGGCGATCGATCGCGTCAGTTTAACCGTTGCCGGACGGCTATCAATAAAGTCTGGCGGCTCAGGATAAGCTTCTCGCCAATCTGGGTCAACGGCAGTAGTATCCCAGTGGTCTTGCTGACGACGATAGCCGAGGCATTGCCAGACTAATTGATTGGCGATCGGATCATCCAGTTCATCGTTCAAAATTGCCCAAAGCGTGTCATTTGTGAGAGGTGGTAAGTCGGGCATAAGGTTTTGAATGAGGGAATGGTCGAATACGTAATAATCTAATAAGAGAGTGTTTCTTGATTGAGAGTCACTCATTTTTAAGTTTTAATTTATTGAAGTTCTGAATTGGACATTGCTTGTGCCCAAAGCTGGCGTTATTTACAACGATGCTAAACCCCTGGCTAGCCGAGTTGCCGAAGAAATTAGACAAGAGCTAACGGCGAAAGGTTGGGAAGTCATTCTGGCAACCGGGATTGGTGGCATTTTAGGCTATTCCCGACCGGGTCGCCCCGTTTGCCATACGCCTATTACCCAACTCACACCCCCTGGCTTCGACCAAGATATGGCGTTTGCTGTCGCTTTAGGCGGAGACGGTACAGTTTTATCAGCCTTTCGTCAGGTTGCAGTCTGCGGCATCCCAGTGCTAACGGTGAATACGGGGCACATGGGCTTCTTAACCGAGGCGTATGTCAACCAGGTGCCGCAGGCGCTTGAGGTGCTTATAGGAGGTCAATACGAGGTTGAAGAACGCGCCATGCTAGCGGTGCAGGTTTGGCGAGACGATGCGCTGGTTTGGGAGGCGCTCTGCCTCAATGAAATGGTGCTGCACCGAGAGCCACTGACCAGTATGTGTCACTTTGAAATTGAGCTAGGCAGACATGCCCCTGTGGATATTGCAGCAGATGGCGTGATTGTCTCTACCCCAACGGGTTCCACAGCTTACTCCCTCTCGGCGGGTGGTCCTGTGATAGCGCCGGGAGTGGCGGCATTACAGCTTGTGCCTATTTGTCCACACTCGTTAGCTTCGCGGGCATTGGTGTTTGCCGATAGCGAACCCGTCACCATTTTTCCTGCCAATGCCGAGCCGCTGATTATGGTGGTAGATGGCAATGCGGGCTGTTCGGTGATGCCCGAAGATCGGGTGAGAATTGTCCGATCGCCCTACTCTGCTCGGTTTATTCGCCTCCGTCCAAACGAGTTTTTCCATGTCCTCCGCGAAAAACTAGGCTGGGGTTTACCCCACGTAGCAAAACCAACCTCGGTAGAATTGCCGTAATGTCGTGCTACAACTGAGTTGCCATTTCATATCCGGGTTTTATGAGCAACGCTCCCCCTGCCCTCTCAGACAGCAATCATCACACAGCCTGCGTCCTGGTCATTGAAACTGACGAGGTGCTAGCCAAGCAAATGAGCCTGGACTTGCAGGAGGCTGGCTACGAAACGGCGATCGCCCCCGATGCCGCCAGTGGTTTACGGCAAGTCCGCGAGTTACAGCCAGCGCTGATTGTTTTAGACCGGATGCTAGCAAATGAATCAGGACTAACGCTAGCGAGTCATTTGCGATCGCTAGGAACCCGCAGTCCTATCATTCTGCTGATGGTGCGCGACGCTGTAGACGACCGAGTCGCTTGCCTCCAAGCAGGAGCCGATGATTACTTTTTGAAGCCTTACCGCAGCAATGATTTTCTCAAGCTGGTGAAGCTCTACCTCAAGACCGAGGCACCTAGCCATGAGCAGCTTCGGTTTGGAGACTTGGCACTAGATCTTGCCACTCGCCGCGCCAGCCGTAATGCTCGGCTCATTGACCTGACTATGAAGGAGTTTGAACTCCTCAAGTTTTTAATGGAACATCCCCGCGAGGTGCTAACCCGCGAACAAATTCTTGAAAACGTCTGGGGCTACGACTTTGTAGGCGAATCTAATGTGATAGAAGTTTACGTTCGTTATCTACGGCTTAAAGTCGAAGACGAGGGCGAGAAGCGGCTGATTCAAACGGTGCGAGGAGTCGGCTACGTCTTGCGAGAAGCATGAACAATTGATGGTCAGTAGCAGTCAAAGCAATTATCAAAACCACTAATTAAAAACGTGAGGATGGACAATAATCAATGAATCACTCTATGCTTAGGGGCTTTCTTGGCATGACGGTCAGCGTTCTACTCTTGGGCTGCTCCACCTCTTCATCCTTGTCGCCTGTCGCCCAAGCGCCAGCAACCACATCCCAAGCAAGCCCAAGTCAAACCTTGCCCATTACTGCCAAAGCTACTTTTAAAGACCAAGTGATTCAGCTTGAGGTAGCTCGAACTCCGGAGCAGCAGGAAGTCGGGCTGATGAACCGTCCGCCCCTTCCCGACGATCGCGGCATGTTGTTCTCCTTCGAGCCGCCTCGTCCTGTCATATTTTGGATGAAGAATACACCTTCACCATTGGATATGGTGTTTTTGCTTAATGGCGAGGTGAAAGCGATCGCCGCTGATGCCCATCCTTGTGCCGCTGACCCCTGCCCTACCTATAGTTCCAACGATGCCGTCAATCAGGTGATCGAACTGCGGAGCGGTCGGGCTGGAGAGCTAGGACTTAAAGTAGGCGATCGCCTCTCCATCAAGTTTCTAAGTAGCCCTACGCCCTAAAGTGGTGCATTCGGCTCGTTATTCTCACTAAGCACTGAAATGTTGTACAAGCAACAAGGGGCTTAAGCCCCTTGTCTCTCAGCCATTGGCGTAGTGTTATACCCGTCCTTTAACCTGCTGCCGTTTTTTAACCTGCTGATAGCGCTTTTGCCGCTGCTGTTACACCGGAACCCGGCGTGAATCCTTCATAATTTAATTCCAGAAGGACAGCCTCTAAAGCGCTGATCGCCGTGAGAATGTCGCGATCGCTGACAAACCCCAAGTGTCCTACCCGAAAGATTTTGCCACTCAGATGATCCTGTCCTCCCGCCATGGCGATATCAAACCGCTTTCGCACGATCGACCGAATCTTCTCTGCATCCACGTTAATAGGCGCAACTGCTGTGATCGCTGGACTGCCATAGCCATCGGCTGCCAACAACGGCAAACCCATCGCCTTCATCGCGGCGCGGGTAGCGTTCATTTGCCGCTGGTGCCGCGCAAAGATATTTTCTAATCCCTCAGCCTGCATCATCTTCAGCGCTACTTGGAGGGCAAAGAACATGTTGACGGGAGGCGTAAAAGGCGTAGTATTTTTTGCCGCATCTTTACGATATTTGCCTAAATCCAGGTAGTAGCGAGGTAGTTTTGCATGGGCGTAAGCTTCCCAAGCTTTGGGACTGACCGCCACGAAACCTAAGCCAGGAGGCAGCATAAAGCCCTTCTGAGAGCCAGAACCCACCACGTCTAAATTCCACTCATCCATAGGGACGCTGGTAGCGCCTAAGCTGGTGACGGCATCGGCAATCATCAGAGCGCCATGGGCTTTTACATAGCGACTAATCGTTTGCAGATCATTGAGAACGCCTGTGGAAGTTTCGCTGTGGGTGATGATGACCGCTTTAATCTGCTTGGCGGTGTCTGCTTCGAGGGGAGCGCGGAAATGCTCAGGGTCAAGGGGCTTGCCCCACTCTGCGGTAATGCTTTCAACCGTTAGACCGTAGGCTTGACACACCTCTGCCCAGCGTTCGCCAAACTTGCCGTTGGAACCGACTAACACGCGATCGCCAGGACTCAGAAAGTTGATAATCCCAGCTTCCATTGCGCCTGTGCCGCTTGCTGCCAAAATCAGTACATCGTTTTGAGTTTGGTGCAGCCACTTTAAGCCTTCTACCACCTCTGCCATGATCTTGCTAAAGTCACCGCTACGATGACCAATTGGGTGCTTGGCTAATGCCAGCAAAACCTGTTCCGGTACGGGCGTGGGACCCGGAATCATCAGCATTAATTTATCGTCCATTCGTCTGCCTTGCCTTTACGTGAGGATTGTTCATCGTGGATGTCTAGATCAGTGATGATACAACTTGGCGATTTGGTTTGGTTAACGCGATTTTAGGTTTCCATACCGGGCTTAGATTTATTGCCCCGTCGTCGCGTCAAAAATTCTGGTAGATCGGGAGGCAATAGCTTGGGGAGAGGAAGGGTAGAAAAGTGTCGGGATTCCGATTTTTCGGGGGGCAGGTCGTTGAAACGCTGAGTCAGGAGCGATCGCACCACCGGATCGTTCACCTGTTGCAGTCGCTCTCTAATCTGCGCTCTTTCGTCTTGACTGGCAAGGTAGCGATCTTTCCAATACTGCACTGCGGTTTCTTGCTCGGTGGCATGTTGCGCCTGGTGCAGCACTTGCTCCTGCATCTCTGCGGTTTGCAGCTCCAGGTTGGTGACGCGAATTTGCAGGCGATCGCGCTCCTCTTCCATTTCTTGATAGATCTGCTGCCAGCGGGTATGGTTCATGGTCTGTTGAGCAATCTGCTGCTCTAGTTCTTCCACTTGCCCACGGGCTTTAGCAAAATCTTGACGCATTGCCACCAACGCCGGACTTTTTGCCGATAGCTCTCGAATTTGGTCACGAGCAGACTCTAACTGCACTTGCAAGCTTGTGGTCGAAGCCCGCACCGTCAGAGTTTCCGCCTCTAACTCGCTGACCCGTAGCTGCCGCGATTCTAGCTGAGTCTGCACATCTTGAAGCTGTATGCCCAGTCGGGTGCGTTGTCCTTGCGCCTCTCGCTGGTCTTCCATGAGCTTTAGCCGCAGTCGCTCTAGCTCTCGCTGCTGGGTTTGGGTAATAACTTCAACGCTGACCAATAATTCTTCGACGGCTTGATCGCGCTGCTGGGTTTCGAGAATTTGGGCTTCTAGCGCCTGTCCTTGCTCGACAATTTGCAGCTTAAGACGGGCGATCGCCTGCTGCTGCACATAAGCAAATTCTTCGGTGTTGGCAAGCTGCGACTCTAAAACCTGCTGGTCTTGTACCTGTGTCTTGAGGTCGCTAATGCATTGAATCGCCTGATCCAACGCTTGCTCCAAGTGATAGATTCGAGCAATCCTCTCTTGATCGGATGCCTGTGCCTCTGCCAATTCGCTCAAAAGCGCCTGATAGTCTGCTGGCACAACGGTTAGCCCTAACATCATGTTATTTTCCAGTTCAGAAAATGGCTCCAGTTCAGAAAATGGAGGATTGATTGGGTTAGAGGGAGAACAATTGTCAGGCATGGAGCTTAACGGCAACGCTCAAGACCTCGAAGCGTGGGGTCATTTGTCCAAAAATTCTAACAGGTTATTGAGCAAGAGATCGGGTTTCCCTAACTTTTGCCCAGACCTTCTGAAGTCTTCTACTCCTTGGGTAAGGGCGTAGGGACTGCTTCATTCGCTTCATTTAACGACCATCGATAATCAATTTTTAAGTTCGATCGCTGACAGCTTTCCTCGATTTGTCGCTGCTGGGATGCTGCCTTGCGAAGGCTAACGATCAGTTCTTGCACCTGCTCTCGGAGAACATGATTTCGGTCTACCGATCGCATGGTCTGGCGTTCCAGGAGTTGCAGAAGTAGCTCGTAGTGAATATGAGAAGGAAGTGGGATCGGCTCCATGCGGACTGCATCTCAGTGATGGGAACAGGTGTGAAAATTATGAATAAATATCAACGCTCCTCCAGTATGCACCTAAACCCCGGTTCGCAGAAGATGAGTAGGATACGGACTGGAGAGATTCATTAAAAAAATAAATTAGCGATCGCCCCTCCTGGATCAGGTTGTGTCACCAAAGATTCGCCAATTAGCACTGCCTCGGCTCCCGCCTGCTGCACCCGCTGCAAATCCTCTGGCTGATGCAAGCCCGACTCGCTCACTACAAGGATTTCCCGAGCTTTCAGTACCTCATTCCTCGCCTCTAAAATCTGCTCAGTGGTCTGCAAATCGACTGAGAAATCTTCCAGGTTACGATTGTTGATGCCCACTAAAGTCACGCCATTTAGCGCCAAAACGCGATCGAGTTCTGCCAGGGTATGAACTTCAATTAAGGTCGCCATTCCCAAAGCTTTGGCGATTTTAAGAAAATATTGCAGATCCTTGTCTTCCAAAATTGCCGCAATCAGCAGCACGGCATCAGCGCCATTAATTCGAGCCAGGTAAATTTGATAGGGATAAATGATGAACTCTTTGCAGAGGAGAGGGATTTCGACAGCGGCACGGATGTTCTTGAGGTTGGCGAAGCTGCCTTGAAAGAATTTTTCGTCAGTGAGAACTGAGAGGCAGCTTGCGCCCCCTGATTCGTAGGAGCGGGCGATCGCCACGGCATCAAAATCTTCTCGCAGTACGCCTTTACTAGGCGAAGCCTTCTTCACCTCAGCAATTAGCGCTGGCTGAGTTTTCCCTTGTTTCAATGCTCCTACAAAATCGCGGGTTGGGGGGCAATCAACAATTTGCTTCTGTAGATCTACGAGTGGCGTTCTTTCCCGCATCTGGGTGACTTCTTTTTCTTTCTGCCAAACAATTTCTTCTAGGATATTGAGTGGCTCCAAGTCTGAAACCATGGCTTGAAACCGAATATAATCGACCGCGATTTCAGGACTGGGGTGACGACGACGAATTTGAATCATTTTTTGTTAATCACTTAATTAGGCTGTTGAATCGCTTAATGCGCTTCTGCTCCCACGGCTCTTTTGTAGGCTTCATCTAAGACTTCAGATAGGGTTGGATGGGTGTGAACAACATACGCTAGATCATGCACCGATTGACGCAGGGCGATCGCATTTGCTGCTTCCTGAATCAGGTCAGCCGCATGGAGTCCAAAAATATGAACGCCCAAAACTTCGCCCGTGTCCTTACGATAAATCACTTTGGCAATACCATCGGTTTCGCCTTCCGCTAGCGCCTTCGCGTTGCCCTTAAAGTACGATCGCGCCACAGCAACTTCAAAACCCTCGGTAGCTGCCAGTTCCTTTGCCTGCGGCTCAGTTAAACCGACAAAGCTCACTTCTGGATGGGTAAACGCCGCCGCTGGAATGCTGCGATAGTCAATTGTGCGAGGACGACCACAGATATTTTCGATCGCCACCACCCCTTGCGCCGCCGCAGTATGTGCCAACATCATCTTGCCAGTGGCATCCCCGATCGCCCACAAATGCGGCTCTGGCTGACCCTCGGTTAATACTGCCATCTGATCATTAACGGGAATAAAACCCCGGCGATCGAGTTCTGCCCCCACGGTTTCCAAGCCCAAATCTTTCGTTAGCGGTATCCGTCCAGTAGCAATCAAACAGGCATCGACTTCCAACACCTCTACCACTTCCTTCGTTTTAGCATCCGCCAATTCAATCACCACGGGCGATCCAGGAATTACCCGTTTTGCCAGCAGCCCGACCTTGGTTTCAATATCACGCGGATCAATCAGGACGCGCTTAGCTTGCTTGGCAATATCGGGATCGAACCCTGGCATCAGTTGATCCAGCGCTTCAATTAAGGTAATTTCGCAACCCAACGCTGAATAGACATCGGCAAATTCCAAGCCAATGTAGCCACTACCCACGATCGCAATCCAGGGCGGCAAAGACTCTAGCCTCACGGCATCATCGCTGGTGAAGACCGTCTTACCGTCGATTTCGGCTCCAGGTGGGACAAAGGGAATAGAGCCTGTAGCGATAATAATGTCCTGTGCGGTCACCGTTCTTTCGCCTTCAGGAGAAGTCACGATCAGCTTTTGCGATCCCGCTAATTTACCTCGTCCGTAGATAATATCTACCCCTAGGCGCTTGAGGCTGCCGATCAACCCTTCTCGCTGTTTGGTGACGATAGATTGAGCATGGTCGGCGATCGCCCCTCGATCGAAGGCTACGTCATTAACCTGGATACCCAGCGCCTTCAAATGATGAGCATCGCGCAGTTCACGCACCTTACCCGAAGCGGCAAGCAATGCCTTAGAAGGAATGCAGCCCCGATTAACACAAGTGCCGCCCATTTCTGCTGCTTCAATAATGGCGGTCTTCAGTCCACAGCTTACCGCGTGCAGGGCAGCACCATGTCCGCCCACACCTGCACCGATAATTACCAAGTCGTAGTCTAATCCGTGACTCACTTCGCTCTTCCCCATCAAAGTTCCGCCCCTTCATTCTCAAGGGTGAGGGGTCAATTCGGCAATGATCGGGTGATCGGCAATGATCGGGTGAGCAATGTGCCGAGCCTTTGCCGTTTCGCTTCGTACAAGATTAAGGCGGCGGCGATCGCCACATTCAAAGATTCCACACCCGCCGCTAAAGGAATCTTCACTCCCACATCCGCCATTTCTGATAACTCTGGCGACAATCCTGCCCCTTCATTCCCCAGTAAAATCAACGTTGGTTTGCTTAAATCGACTTCCCAGTAAGTCAGTTTTGCCGTGGGCAAGGTCGCAACCACCTGTACCCCGTCGCGCTGAAACTGCCCGATCTCCGCCTGCAAGTTGGGGCTAACTGCCATCGGTAACCGAAACCACTGCCCCGCCGAGGCGCGCAACACCTTGGGATGATCTAGATCGACGCTATCGGCGCTCAGCCACAAGCCATCAGCTCCAGCAGCGGCGGCAGTCCGAATGACAGTGCCCAGGTTACCGGGGTCTTGGAGGGTTTGTAGGGCAATGCCCAGGCTGGGGATTGGGAGCGCAGTAGGAATATTGCGGCAGGCAGTAGCGACAACGCCATCAGGATGCTGAGTGGTGGCGATCGCTTGAAGCACTTCTGGGCTAACGAGTTCAACTCTGGGCGAAAGGGCGATCGCTTGCTCCCAAAGTTGCGGATATCTTTCCTGCCAATCAGGAGTATGACAAACGATCGCCAGTGGGTAGCCGACCACGCAAGCTTCCTGTAACAAATGCGTTCCTTCTAGCAAAAACATCTGATGCGATCGCCGTTCCTTCGCCTGCTGAAGTTTTCGGAGCTGCTTAACTAAGGGATTTTGCAGACTAGTCAGCATAGGAGGCTATTCAAAATTAAGTACGGAGATTTCCGAATCAGAATATACCCGGGGGGCAGGCATCTTGCCTGCATACTGCTTTCAATGCAGGTTTCAATGCAGGCAAGATGCCTGCCCCACAAAGGGATTTTAATTGATGGCAATCTCCTAAAGACATTCCTAAAGACATTAAAGACATCAAGGGAGCGATTCGATTTAACTTTTGTTAAAAAAATCATTCACTCAATCAGTAATACCTATTATTTCAGTTCAGCCTCAACAGTTGCCCACTTAATAAAAGCCCAGCGCACTTCAGAGAATGCACTGAGCTTCCATTTCGTTAATTTGACTAACCTTTTACTAGCACGATGCGGAACCCGGGACTTGAACCCGGAAGCCCTTGCGAGCACTAGAACCTGAATCTAGCGCGTCTACCAATTCCGCCAGTTCCGCATTTCACAGCTTTTCAAGAGCTTATCTTTTGAAGACTGCGACTTCCAATCATCCTGCCAAGCGGTACAATTCGTCAACCAATCGCCCTAATATATTTATCGCTTATTGATTGCTCAGTCATAGGAATTTTCATCTGAATCGATAAAAAAGTCAAAATCCTTCCGTAATACTGGCTGGACATTGTGGATCTTTCCGGTACAATCAAACCAAATTTGAAGCAACTGTAAAGTCAGTTCAACGGTTCATTTATCAGACAACAACAGCCCATACCCGTCCAGGAGGTCAACGCTATCACTCCCTCTACCAGCTCATTAACCAGCCTGTTAACTTCCGATTCTCAGCCAGCCGTAGGCGAAACGGTCTTACAAATCTGGGGGAAAAATCCCTTAAAAGGAGAAGTCAAAATCAGCGGTGCCAAAAATTCGGCATTGGCGATCATGGCAGGCACTCTCCTTTGTAGTGAAGATTGTCGCCTCAGCAATGTTCCCTCCCTGGCTGATGTCGACCGCATGGGCGAGATTCTTTCTGCCCTGGGCGTTCAGCTTAAGCAGCAGGGCGATGTTTTGGAAGTTAACACTCGTCACATTGGGCATTCTAAAGCACCCTATGATTTGGTCAGTCAGCTTCGAGCCAGCTTTTTTGTAATCGGTCCGTTGTTGGCAAGGCTGGGTGTAGCACGAGTGCCACTGCCAGGGGGATGTGCGATCGGGGCTCGTCCGGTTGATTTGCATGTTCGAGGGCTACAGGCGCTGGGTGCAGATGTTCACATTGAGCATGGGACTGTTCATGCCTATATTAAGGGCGGCAAAAGGCGGTTACAGGGAGCCAAAATTTATCTAGATATGCCTAGCGTTGGGGCAACCGAAACCCTAATGATGGCTGCAACTCTAGCCGAGGGCGAAACCATTATTGAGAACGCCGCTCAAGAGCCAGAAGTCGTCGATTTAGCAAACTTCTGTCGATCGATGGGCGCAAACATTCGGGGTGCTGGTACTAATACGATTGTAATTTCTGGGGTGACTAGCCTCCATGCCACAGATTTCAACATCATTTCCGATCGCATTGAAGCAGGCACGTACCTGATTGCAGGCGCAGTCACTCGGTCTGAAATTATCCTCACCTCGGTCATTCCAGAGCACCTGACCGCTGTCATTGCTAAGTTGCGTGAGATTGGCGTAGGCATTATCGAAGATGCGCCCGATCGCCTCCGAGTTGTACCGGGGCTAAACTACCGCGCCACGGACATTACAACCCTGCCCTATCCGGGCTTCCCCACCGATGTCCAGGCTCCTCTAATGACCTTGATGACTCTGAGTGAGGGCAACAGCGTGATCACCGAAACTCTGTTTGAAAATCGCCTGGGTCACGTACCAGAACTCAATCGAATGGGAGCAGATATTCGGGTGAAGGGCAACCACGCCATTATTCGAGGCGTACCCTTCCTATCGGGTGCGCCAGTCATGGCTACGGATTTGCGAGCTTCGGCAGCGTTGGTGCTAGCAGGGTTAGCGGCTGAGGGCATGACCACTATTCGAGGACTGCATCACATGGATCGGGGCTACGATAATTTAGAAGGTAAGCTGAAGGGCTTGGGCGCGAGGATTCAGCGCGTACAGGTTGGCTCTGAAGAGGACGCAAATCAGGCGATCGCCATCCAACCATCGTTAGTTTTGCCATAGAGATTTGAGTAGAAAATAGAAATTTGAGTAGGGAGTTAAAGAGGGGCGATCGCGCCCTTTTTTTGCTTTGGGCGGGTGATTCTGAAAGAGTTGAGGCGATCGGGCTGAAGAGATTTTGCCCAGGGTTCGTAGATGACCCGCTCCACCTGTAAAGAATTGGTCTGTACAATAGAGGAAGTACGCTGAAGATTTCCTAGCCCAAAATTCAAAATTAGTACTCCCATGTCCTTACCCAAAACGCTTCTCGTGGGTCTAAAATCTGACCAGTTTCGGCATCCGTTAGATCTTCAGGCAACGCAGGCTATGAAGCAATTGCTGGGGCTAGATGTGCTGTTGCGGAATGTGTTAGGTTCTGTAGCCGAGCAGTTCTTTTACTTAGAAAACATTGCCTCCAGCGTTTTGGTTAGCGATCAGCAGTTGCCAGACTTACACAAGCTTTTGCTAGAAGCGTGCAAGATTTTAGACTTGGAGCCACCGCAGCTTTACGTGCGGCAAAATCCTGCCCCTAATGCCTACACCTTTGCCATGCGAGGCAAGCAGCCCTTCATTGTCATCCACACTTCCTTAATTGAACTGCTCACCCCTGAAGAAACTCAGGCAGTGCTTGCCCACGAACTAGGGCATCTCAAGTGCGAACACAGTGTCTACTTGACTTTGGCGAATTTGGTAGTGTTGGCAGGGCAGTTAGTGCCTGGAGGGAATATATTGACCCAAAACCTACAGGAGCAGCTCATGGAATGGGTGCGCTGTGCCGAATTTACCTGCGATCGCGCCGCCCTCCTAGTCGCTCAAAACCCTAGAGTCGTTGCTTCAGTCCTGATGAAGCTCAGTGGCGGTTCGCCCACCCTTGCCCCCCAACTAAACCTGGATGCGTTCCTAGCCCAAGCCCGCTCTTACGAAGATATGAGCACCAGCGACCTGGGCAAAATGATCAGACAATTTCAGACGGCTCAACTCAGTCATCCAGTGCCAGTGCTCAGAGCTAGAGAAATCGATCGCTGGGCAACGACTCAGGAATATCAGTCCCTTTTAGAGAGGAGATCGCTCTTCTCTCATCAAGATGAAGGCAAAGGCGGCTGGCGAAACTGGTAAGCGTCAATTAGAATTCATTGACATAGGATTCATCGACAAACACCTGAAACAAAAAATGCTCGATGCTCTATAATATGGAAACCGAGTCCAAGGGCGGATGGCGGAATTGGTAGACGCACCACACTCAAAATGTGGCATCGAAAGATATGAGAGTTCGAGTCTCTCCCCGCCCATTTTTAAATCAAAACAAAAAATCAAAACAAAACATAGGAGTGAGATAGGTCTTCTCTTCCCTATTTGCCTAGTAGCTGGGATAGCATATAGTAGAACCTCCCAGAGGAAAGTCACAATGGCACAACGATTAAAGCGGTGGGAATCTCCTCGCAACGAAGGACGAAACGACAAAGGACGAGGCGGCAGCGCTCGGCAAAGGCAACTCAAAAAGCAAAGACAGGCACTACGCCGCCGACTCAAAGACCAAGCAAACGGGCACAGCGATACATCACAATCAAAGAAAAAGGGAGAGAACATCGATTCTCTCCCTTTTTCTTTGACTATACGTTTAACGATCCATCTGACAATACTCCACCTCACAGCGCTAGATCAGGAATCTAACGCTAAAGGGTTTCGTTAGTGAGAATGAGGATGGTCGTGATTGTGATTATGAGGCTCGTGACTATGATGATCGTGGCTGTGATGCCCGTGATCATGACTTGCTTCAGCCTGAACTTTAGCTAACGATGGATTCACCGACAAAGCTTGCTCCGATAGCAGTGCCGAAATCTGGTCTTCTGCCCAGTCTGCTACCATTTGTAAAAACTCAGGATGGTCATTCACACAAGCCATTTGTACGTAGGTCACGTCAGGACGCTGACGACGCAGCCCATGGATGATGTGATCTACATCTAGCAAAGTTTCGTGGTTTTCTGTAGCAAACCCGATCGGCATGAACACAAGAGCCGTTGCGCCCACTGCCATTAAGTTTCTGGCTGCCAAATCTGCGTTAGGCTGCGTCCACTCAATCAGCGGCGTTTGATGGTTCAGCCAGCCCACTGAAATCAAGGGGTAGCGGTTGATTAAGCGCTCTCTGACACGCTCGTATAGCGCCTGACTTTCATCAATGCCAGAGGTAAAGCCTTTTGCTTTGTGAGGGCAACCGTGATTCATCAATACAATGCCAGTTTGCGAAGGCAAGTGCGCTACAGCCAATTCTTTGGCAATTTTCTCTTCAACTAGCCGCGCCATCAGGTCAATGTAGGCAGGCTCATTGTAGAAAGAAGGAATGTATCGCTGTCCTTTTACCCAATGCTCTGCACCATCGGACAAATGCGATAGTCCATGATTAACTTGCTCGACGGCAATGCCACTGGTGAAGATAGAATCGACGACCAGCAGGGGATAGATTAGCAGTTTGTCGAAGCCTTTTGCCTTAATCTCGGTCAACACCTGTTCGGGTAGGAAAGGCGCACAAAAGTTAAAGGCTTTGAAGACTTGAACTTGATTGCCCCAGCGTTCTTGAAGACATTTTTCGATACCCGCCCGCTGTCTTTCAAAAATGGCGTTATGGGGCGAAATAAAATGGTCGTGCTGGTGGCTCCACTCGTGGAGGTCGAAGATTGCCAGCAGTTTTGCCAGGGGAGGATAAATCCAGGTGGGCACGGGCGCAAATTTGGCGGTGAGAAGGTTTAATGCCTGCTCGTTGTAGTTGGCAAAGTCTTCGTAGCTTTCAACTTCGCCATAGCCCATGAGCAAAACCGCGACGCGATCGCCCTCATGAGTTCCTGAACCTTGATTTTGCTGAATTTTTTCTGGAGTGGCAACCACGCTTTACACCTCGAATCTGTACATGTTTTAGGATGCGATCGCTCACATCGAGAGGATCAGCCTTGCAACTTTTCCATTAAAGACTTCCATTAAAGACAATAACGTATTATTTCTATCCGGGGGAGGGGGATTTTTTAATCCCCAGATTTTCGTAACAAATAGTTTCTACTACATATTCTTTGTCACGGGTGCCTCTCTTAGGAATGATCTCGTTATTAACTCGTTATAAATAGTGCAAAAGCAAGCGATGCTGAAGTTAGATCAAAAGCACTTTCTTCCTTTCCCCATCTCTTATGACACGCGGACTTCTTTGGCTTCCTCTCCTTGCCGTTTTTATTGGACTTGCTTGGGCAGGTTGGAACGAATACCAAAAGCTAGAAGTTTACCGAGGTTGGGCAGAACAATTCGATCGCGCTAAGTTTGATATCTACTCGGTGTTGGGGCAAAAGGGAGATAATTTAACCTGGGGCAAGCCGACTCGGAAGGGCATTCTTAACCTCCAAACCTTTTCCCGCCAGCAGGTTCAGTCTATTGACATGGTAGCAGATAACCAAACCGTAGACTTAGAAAGTCCGCCTGTAAAAGCTCGTCAGGTGGCGATCGCCTTCCATCTCCTAAACGTTGAGAAACCTGTTGAGATACCTTTTACTGATTTAGATTTGGCGGTGCAGTGGGGCAAGTTTTTAGAGCAAGAATGGTGGCGATCGCAAGAACGGGATGTCCCGTTGGACACCCCGCTATAAATGATGCACTTCTCCTGATTCGCTTAGTTATCGTAAACTCGGCACTCTAGGGCATCGGGATTATCATCGCAGTACTCTTGCAAGGAATTCTTAGAAACCTTTTGCTTTTGGTGAGCCGCTTCTGCTTGCAGTTCTTCAACCGTGTCCCAAGCCACCGCGCACTCGGCAGAGCCAGAACCACTGGTTTCGCAAGCTTCACGTGCTGCTTGGCGTTCTTGATCAATTTTTGCTTGAATGTCGTTACTCATAGGTGTCTTGCCTCAGCTCGTAATGTACACAGCCACTGACTCTAGGTTAGCGCATCCAGATCTGTATTGACTTTTCCTAGAGAGCTTGTCAAATTGTTCTACTTCTCTACTACGACACGAGATCTGATAATCGGAGTGGATTGCAACCTTTTTCTTAAGATTTGGCGTTCTCTGCTGCTCAGATAGCCTATGGTTTGGATTAATAGAACCTATGGTTTGAATTAATTAGGATTAGACAAGGGGAACTGCTCCTTCCTATCCAGCACAGCGGATAATAAGACTATCAATTTGTGAGTGGAATCCATGACACAGCCAATGAAGTGGGTCAACGCCCTATCAACCCGCGCCTCCCTAGAGGCAGCGGTGGAAGATGTTGTGGAACAAGCTCAAAAGCTGCTTCAGGTGCCCGCAGACTTAGGACTGGTATTCATCTCATCTGCTTTTGCCAGCGAATATTCTCGCCTGATGCCGCTATTACAAGAAAAGCTGAGCCTGCCTGCCTTAATTGGCTGCTGTGGCAGTGGCATTGTGGGCGTAGATGGCAAAGGAAACGTTCAGGAAGTGGAAGATGGCGCTGCCCTCAGCCTGACCTTGGCGCACTTGCCTGATGTTAAGGTGCAGACATTTCATATTTCGACAGACGTTTTACCCGATGCTGATAGTTCGCCTGATGATTGGGTCGAGCTGATCGGTGTGCCGCCGCAAGATCAGCCCCATTTCATTCTGCTAAGCGATCCCATGTCTTCGGGAACCAATGAGTTGCTGCAAGGCTTGGATTTTGCTTACGCAGGAGCGGCTAAGGTAGGCGGGTTGGCAGACGCAGGCTCGTCTGGCAGTCACAGCAGCTTGTTTTGCGACTTCAAGCAGTACCGTGATGGCATGGTGGGTGTGGCACTCAGCGGCAATTTAGTGATGGAAACCATTGTGGCGCAAGGCTGTCGCCCGATCGGACAACCCTATCAGGTGGTGGAAGGGGAGCGGAACATTTTGCTGAAGCTGGAAGAGTCCGCTTATGGCAAAACCCACACGCCTTTAGAAATTTTGCAAGGGATTTTTGAGGATCTAGACGAAGAAGACCGGGCATTGGCGCAGCGATCGCTCTCTATCGGCATTGCCCAAAGTGCTTTCAAGCAAACCCTAGAGCAGGGAGATTTCTTGATCCGCAACGTCCTGGGTGTAGATCCTCGGTCGGGAGCAATGGCGATTGGCGATCGCGTTCGCCCGGGTCAACGCATTCAGTTTCATCTACGAGACGCTGAAGCTTCAGAAGACGACCTGACCATGTTATTAGAGCGTTATCAAAACCAGGATCAGTCTTCATCGCCCGCCGGAGCGCTAATGTTTGCCTGCCTGGGACGAGGCGAAGGACTGTACAACCGCCCTAACTTCGACTCTCGCCTATTTACCCGCTATCTCAACGTTCCTCTAAGTGGCTTCTTCTGTAATGGCGAGATTGGACCTGTCGGTAACACGACTTTTCTGCATGGATACACGTCCGTTTTTGGTATCTGTCGTCAGCTCTAGCGCTCAGGTTCGCCCAAAATTATTTGCAAGCTCTCCTGAATTAGGTCAGATGGGTTGCCTTGCTGACTGTCACCACTATTCGTCCAAGCCACAATAATCAAATCGTGGGCAGGAAAATACAGGATTTCTGACATAAAGCCCGTCGTTTTGCCTGTGTGTCCCCAAGCTTCGCCCCAAAGCGTTGGCGTGTAGGTGATGCCCAACCCGTATCCGCCCCGTGTGTCTCGTTCTACCAGCGTCATCATTTGGTTTAGCGTTTCAGAGCGCAGCAGCACCCCGTTGCTGAAAAGCGATCGCATGAACCTAGCTAAGTCAGGCGCACTCGAAACCAATCCCCCATCGCCCAACCCCAGCCCATCGTTAAGAAGCGGCTTCGTGACATTTTCAGGAGTGCCATCACCATTCCAATCTTGATAGCCTTGAACAAAGCCGCCGGGAATGGGTTCCCGCGCCTCCATAAAGGTGTCATTCAACTCCAGCGGCTCTGTGATGCGGTGTCGAATCTCGGTGGCGAGGGAGTTGCCCGTCGCCTTTTCGACAATTAGCTCTAGCAAAAGATAATTAGCGTTGGAGTAGAAAAACGAGCCTCTTGGCGCTGCCGCACCTCTGCCTTCAGCGTATTCTAGAACTTCTTTGGCTTGCCATTTGTGCGTCGGGTTGGCTATGACTGCTTGCTTGAAAGCCTTGCTGTAAGGGTCGGGTAAGCCGCTGGTGTGATTAAGCAGTTGGCGAATGGTAATTTGCTTACTGTTAGAAATCCGATCGCCCACTTCTTTCGGCAACCAACCGGCGATCGCATCGTCCAAATTTAACTCCCCGTCTTCCACCAACTGCAAACACACGACTGCTACAAACATTTTGGTCAAACTGGCAATGCGAAAGCGATCGGTCGGCTGAATCCGTTTCTTCTCCAGATCCGCCCACCCTGCCCCATCCATCCACACCCCATCAGACGTGGCAACATACAATACAACTCCTGGCAGATCTTTTGAGACGCTGCGATTGAGCTTCTGCCGAAGTTGGCTAATGACTTTATCAGGGAAAATTTCGGCTTTAACGGGGGTTTGAGCCGCTGCCGCTTGGGTTTGGCGACGAATGGAGATGGGCGTAGGCGCTTCGATCGCCCGACCTTTCCGACAGCTTGTACCACCCAGGATAATAATAAGGGTGGCGACCCTTGCGGTATCTGCGAAGCAGCGCGTCAGTTTTTTCAGCTTCATGCTTGCCCCTCTGTCCTGATCCTGCCTGATCCTGAACCAGCTTACTGCGATCGTGCCAAAATCCACCCATCCCCTTCCGAATTCTTGTGAGTCAACCGCTTTCTTTGAAGACCGCTTTCTATAAAATACCTCTTAAATCACTGCCCCTGCTGCCTCTCTGTATTGCCCTTGCCAGCGGAGTGGCGATGGGTTTAACGCCTGCTCCAACTAATCTGTGGGGATTAGCATGGATTGCATTAGCTCCGCTGTGGGTGCTAGTGGTCGGCGGGACAGGCGGCAGAATAGGCAAAGTTAATCTATGGCTTCCTTTCGTTTGGGGAGTGGCATATCACGGGCTAGCTTTTGCTTGGATTCGGGGGCTACATCCATTGACTTGGATGGGGTTATCTTGGGGAACGAGTGTAGCGGTCACTGGCTTTTGTTGGGTGTTCATCACGCTTTGGGGAGCAGCGCTTGGAGTCACTTGGGCTGGATTATTTAGCTTTGTATTGAGGCGAGCACCTTCTTCTCCGCTCACCCGTGTTCTACTGGGAACAGCACTGTGGTGTGCCGTCAGCATTTTATGGAACTGCGGACCCCTCGATTGGACTTCGCTGGCATTCACCCAAAGTCCTCATAATTTAGCAATTCTGCACCTGGGACAAATTTCTGGTCCCACTACCGTTACAGGGGCGATCGTTGCCGTTAATGGACTGATCGCCGAAGCTTGGCTCCATCGTCGCCAAAGCGGTAAGCAACGATTCTGGCTATTCGCCTCCCCTATTGTCCTCTTTGTGGCGCTCCACCTGATTGGATTCGGACTCTACAGTCAGCCCCTGATCGAATCTCCAGCAGCGGCTCTGAAAGTCGGGATTGTTCAAGGCAACATTCCTACCCGCATCAAACTCTTTGAGGAAGGGACGCAACTTTCCCTCGATCGCTACACTCAAGGCTATCAAACCTTGGTAAACCAAGGGGTTGATATCGTCATAACTCCTGAAGGGGCACTTCCCTGGCTCTGGCTGGGCAGACCGGGGCAAAGGCAAAATGCCCTCTACCAAGCCATTCTTGAGAGAGGCGTTCCCGCCGTAGTCGGCACAGTTGGAACGCGCGCTGGCAGAATTACCCAAACCTTATTCTCTGTTGCTGGAACTGGAGCCATCACGGGTCGTTACGACAAAATCAAACTCGTGCCCCTCGGCGAGTACATTCCCTTCGAGTCATTTTTGGGCAAATTCATCGATCGCCTCTCACCCGTTGGCTCCTCCATGCTGCCCGGAGCAGCTAGCCAGCACTTCGACACGCCCTTTGGCAGAGCGATCGCCGCTATCTGCTACGAGTCTGCGTTCTCCTGGATCTTTCGCAACCAGGCGGCAGCGGGGGGGCAATTCATTATTACCGCATCCAACAATGATCCATACAACGCCACTATGATGTCCCAACACCACGCTCAAGACGTGATGCGGGCAGTAGAGAGCGATCGCTGGGCAGTCCGCGCCACCAACACAGGCTTTTCCGGCATTGTTGATCCCCACGGCAAAACCCAGTGGCTCTCTGGCTTTAGAACCTACGAAACCCATGCCCACACTGTTTACCGCCGCCAAACCCAAACCCTTTACGGGCGCTGGGGCGACTGGTTGTTGCCCTTACTGCTCGTTGTCGCGATCGTCATTAGCATAGAAAGCCGCAGGACTTAAAGATGCTCTTCCTCCGGGAGTAAATTGCATAAAAAATCCTGCAACCGCATTCGGTAAATATGGGGCCAGCCGCCATTATTTTCAATATCCTTCAGCAGAGCGTAGAGCGCCTGTCGATTGTCGGGCAAAGAGTCTTGAAACAACCCCTCCCGGATTTCTTGATGCAGCGACTCTAAAAGCCTTAGCAAAGCCAGTAACTTCAAATTGTTGCCCTGGCACTCTTGTGCAGTTTTTTTAACCGTTGTAGCGATCGCCCCCAAGTCATTCTGCAAATGCTCCAATCTCGTCTCCTTCTCGCCCATGCTCAGACCTTTTTCCAGTACACATTCTAATGCCTCTAATCCCTCTATAAAGGTATCAACCTCCTGTAAAATCAGATACGAAGGTATTCATACCTGCCAACTGGTTCGCCAACTGGTTCGCTAACTGGCAAAATCAAATTCCCCAGGAATCTAAATTTTTAAGATCACACTGGTTGGGTTTTCACATTAGATATTAGAGGTTGACTATGAGGTATCGTGCCGTAATCGCTGCACTCCTAGCGCTTTGCCTAGGATTTCTGACTGCTTGCAGTGAAGGTCCTGCATCCGCATCGAGCGTTGAAGAATTGACCTACGACCAGATTCGCAACACGGGTCTGGCAAACAACTGTCCTCAAATTACCGAGGCGAGACGGGGAACCATCCCCATCGATCGCGGCTCAGAGTACACCATCACTGGCTTATGCTTAGAGCCAACTAATTACTTCGTCAAAGGAGAATCTACCAACAAACGTCAAGGCGCGTCCTTCATTGCAGGCAAGCCTCTGACCCGGTTGACCTCTTCTATCGACCAAGTATCTGGCAAACTCTCGGCTGATACTGATGGCAGTTTGGTATTTGAAGAAAAAGACGGATTTGACTTCCAAGCTACTACTGTCAAAATGCCGGGTGGAGAAATGCATCCGTTTCTCTTCACCATCAAAGGCTTAGTCGCCAAGGCTGAAGGCAGTGCCGACAGCATCACCACTTCCACCGACTTCGTGGGCGAGTTCAGGGTTCCCTCTTACCGAACCTCTAACTTCCTCGATCCTAAAGGGCGGGGTTTAACTGCGGGCTACGACAACGCTGTAGCAATGCCTGCCCATGCCGACAATGAAGAGTTGCTCAGAGAAAATATCAAGAGCTTTGACTTAGGCAAAGGTGAAATTTCACTTCAGGTCGCCAAAATCAATGCAGCGACGGGCGAAATTGCGGGTACGTTCGAGAGCATTCAGCCCTCCGACACCGACATGGGTGGTAAAGCCCCTGTAGATGTGAAAATCATTGGCTTGTTCTATGCCAGAGTAGAACCTGCTCAGGTTTAGATCAGGTTTAGATCAGTTGCTGAGACGATTTTTGAATTATTAAATTAAAGAGGGAGAGGTGAATCACCTCTCTTTTTTTGTGGAAGGAGTTTTTGTGGGAGGAGTCAAGGAAGCGCTAGAGAGCTAACTGAGGCAATTGTCAGGGATTCCCCTACATACTTCTTAACATGAGGGTAAAAAAGCCGTTGGGAAATATCTTCTCTACGTAAAAACAATGGTTCGCCCAAACAGGTTCAAAATTTTGAGTGCCTTGATGGACTCGTTTTTGAGCTTTTTTTTGGCTAAAAATTAGACCCAGAGTAACTTTGAGCGATCGCCACAGGTTCAGTAAAAACGCCGTGGTTCAGGTCTGAGGGTCAGCCTAAAGTTGTCATCAAATCTAGAAGTTTGCTGAGCGAATCACCGGACATCGGTTTTCATAACAGCCACCTCGATGAGTCTTGATAGCCCAACTTACCTCATCTACCTGAACCTCGTAATGCTTACCATAGTCGCGAACGAACTCAAAAGTGAAAGTTTACAGTTGCTTCGGGAGTACTACAAAGCTCCCTGCGCCGCCATCCGCAATCAGTTGGTTGAGCTTAACTTTGGGCTGGTGAGAAAAGAAGCTCATCACTGGGTTAATCAATGCACCGAAACCTATGAAGATTTACTTCAGGTGGGCAGCTTAGGGCTAATCCGGGCGATCGAACGCTTTGACATGGCTAGGGGCAACGCCTTCAGCTCTTTCGCCATTCCTTATATTCGGGGCGAAATTCAACATTACCTGCGCGACAAGGGTTCACCTGTCCGCATTCCGCGCCGCTGGCAAGCCTTACAGCACCAAGCCGCTAACATTACTCGCCAGCTCCAAGTCGAGTTGCACCGTCCGCCTACTGACTTGGAAGTATCTCAGGCATTGGCGATTTCGGTGATGGAATGGCAGGACATTAAATTGGCATACCGCAATCGCGCTCCTCTCAGCCTTGATGCACCCATGCGTGACGAAGATGAGCGATCGACCTCCCTGGGCGACCTGGTTCCCGATAATCACTACCAAAGCTTTCAGTTGGCGCAAGAAGATCAGATTCGTCTGCATCAAGCGTTGGTTCAACTAGAAAATCGGACTCGTGAGGTTTTAGAGTTTGTTTTTCTGTATGACCTGACTCAAAAGGAAACGGCAGAGCGTTTGGGGATCAGTGCAGTGACGGTTTCTCGGCGGGTAAAGCGGGGGCTGAAAACGCTGAGGACGTTGATGGTAGCAAGCGCTTGACGCAGAGGGTGGCGACTGGTTGAAAGTTCGTTGAGGGTGCAGTTAGTCTGCGCCCTTTTTATTGGGTGGCTGATGGGTGGCGATCGCCCCTATTCTTCTATAAGCTGTGGACGAGCTTTATCTCTTTCTCCACAATGGCTTCTTCAATCTTGCAATTCGATCGCGCATCAGATTTCTCCGAAGGATTAGCGGTGGTTCAAACTGCCGATCGCTACTTCTACATTGACCTGGCTGGCAAAACAGTGATTGCTGTAGATCCTAGCTTTGACGGCGTTTCGCCTTTTTCTGAAGGAAGAGCGATCGCCCGTGTCAACGACTATTACGGCTACCTCGATCGCACAGGTGCTGTGGTGATCGACCCGCAATATCCAGGAGTGAATCGTTTTTCGGGTGGGCTAGCAGTGGTGCGGAATGGGAATCGCTACGGTTATATCAACCTGGATGGGGAATGGGTGATTGAGCCGCAGTTTGTTTTGGCAAGCGATTTTGCTGAGGGGTTAGCCGCCGTCAAGATTGACGAGCAGTATGGGTACATAGATGCTTTAGGAAAACGGGCGATCGCGCCAAAGTTTGTCGATGCCTGGAGTTTTTCAGAATCGTTGGCGGTGATTCGGGCTGAGGGGAAATGGGGCTACGTCGATCGCACAGGTAAGGTGGCGATCGCGCCGCAGTTTGATGGGGCGTTCAGCTTTTCGGAGACGGTGGCGCGGGTGAGGCAAGAGAGCCAGTGGGGATATATTCGACAGTCGGGAGAGATGGCGATCGCGCCTAAGTTTGATTTTGCGTCGGATTTTTCGGAAGGATTGGCGGTGGTTTTGGTGGGAACGATGTGGGGCTATACAAATAGTGCGGGAGAGATGGCGATCGCGCCTCAGTTCGAGTTTGCATCGGATTTTTCGGAAGGGTTAGCGGCGGTTCAAGTCGCTGGAAAGATGGGATTTATCAACAAAATGGGCGAATCGGTAATTGAACCACAGTTTCAAAAGGCTGGCTCTTTTTCTGAAGGCTGGGCTTGGGTGCAATTAGAAAATCAGTTTCGGTATATCGCTCCGAATGGAGAATTTTTAAGTGCAATTCGTCCTGACCGCCCCTAATTGCCTGCGGATGTAGTAGCAAGTAGATGCACCTGATGGAGTTCCTGGCTAAAGCTAGGGACTCTTTTTTGCTCTGGGTTTTTTACTTTCAGCAATAAGGTTGCAGCAAACTGTCATTACACCAACAAAGGAATGTCATTTTGAGTACAATTCGCTTCTGTAACTTACAATAAATGCTGTTTCTCAATCTGTGACTTTCTCGAATCTGCGACTTTCTCGATCGGTGCCCCCCCTATCCCTGCCCCAAAAATGATTGAAGTTGAGCAACTCAGCAAAATCTATGGCGATACCCCTGCCATTCAAGACGTGACTTTTGAGGTAGAAAAGGGGGAAATTTTAGGATTTCTAGGTCCAAATGGCGCGGGCAAAACAACAACGATGCGAATTTTGACGGGGTATTTGCCTGCTACTAGCGGGGTCGCCAAAATTGCTGGGTTTGATGTGCATGAAGATTCTATGGAGGTACGGCGGCGCATTGGCTATTTGCCGGAAACGCCGCCGCTGTATCCTGATATGACGGTGGAAGGATTTTTGCATTTTGTGGCGCGAATTAAAGGCGTGTCAGCAGGCGATCGCCCGACTCGTGTCAAGCTAGCCATCCAGCGTTGCAACTTGCAAGAGAAACAGAAGGTGTTAATTCGCAAGCTCTCTAAAGGATTTCGGCAGCGGGTTGGCATTGCCCAGGCGATCGTTCATGATCCACCCGCCATTATTTTGGATGAGCCGACCGTTGGGCTTGATCCACGACAAATTATTGATGTACGCAACTTGATTAAAAGTTTGGCTGGGGAACACACCATTATTCTGTCTACCCACATTTTGCCCGAAGTTAGTATGACCTGTAGCCGAGTGGCAATCATTAACCGGGGCAGAGTGGTGGCGACTAACACTCCCGATCAACTGATGGCACAACTCAGGAGTGGCTCAGCGTATGAGCTGGAGATCAATGGCGATTTTGATATTCTTCAGCCGAGGCTTCGGAATATTCCCGGTGTTAAAACTGCTGAGATGATGACCAGGAACGATCTGCCCAGAAGTCGTTATCGGGTGCAGGTTGCCTTGGAAGCAGGAACTGATCCAGGACGAGAGATTTCGGCGGCGGTCGTGGGAATGGGTTTAGGGCTTTATGAAATGAAGCGAATTCAGGTCAGTCTGGAGGATGTGTTTTTGGAGTTGACTACGGAAGAACAGCCTTTGACGGAAGGTGCAGAGATTGAAGAGGAAGAGGAAGGGGGGCGTGCTGCTTCGCAGATACCGCAAGGGTCGCAGCCCACAGATTCTTCTCCAGATCAGCCCACAGATCAACCAGTAGAAGGAGCATAGCGGCAATGAAAACCGTCTTTAACAACGTTATGGCGATTTACCGGAAAGAACTCCAGAGCTATTTTTCTTCGCCGTTTGCCTATGTCATTGCGGGTGTTTTTTGGCTGTTGAGTGGATTCTTTTTTATTGCAATTCTTTTAGGGCCCGATGGTTTAATTACTCAGGTTGCTAATCGAGATGCACAGGGAATTACTGAACCTATAGATGTACCGTATCAGTTTTTGAGCGTGTATTTAGGCGTATTAGGTTCTCTCTCATTGTTCATTTTACCAATGCTGTCGATGGGGCTGTACGCCGAGGAAAGAAAGCGCGGCACGTTGGAATTATTGGCAACGTCTCCGATTACAAATTGGGCGGTGGCGCTGGGTAAATTATTAGGCGTAGTGACGTTCTTTTTAACGCTGATTTTACCGTTGCTGGTGTATCAAGCGATCGCTCTCTCTGCTTCCGATCCACCGATTCAGCCAGCCGTTCTTTTACTAGGACACGCAGGATTAATTTTGCTGGCGGCAGCCGTGTTGTCGTTAGGTATGTTCATTTCCTCGTTGACTGACAGCACCATTCTGGCAGCGATTCTCACCTTTGCGCTGATCCTATTGCTGTGGGTGGTTGATTTAGTAGCAACAGGGATTGGTGGAGCGTTGGGCGGTGCGTTAGGGCATTTCTCGTTAGTCAAGAACTATACGAATTTAGTTCAAGGCGTTTTAGACCCTAGTAGCATTGTGGTTTTCATTACCTATATTGTTTTGGGATTGTTTTTAACAGCTCAGGCAATTGAGGCGTTTCGGTTTCAGCGGTCTTAATTTTTTTCCTATTTCTCCAACTTTTCCCCCAACTTTGCTATGAAACTTTCTGCCCCTGATTGGAAATTGCTGAAATATCTTTTCTGGCTGAGTCCTGTGCTGATCTCTGCTGGGCTAGTGGTGGGCGTGGTCAATGGCAGTTGGGGGGCAGTGCCGTTGGCGTTAATCATTGCCGGACTCGTGATGTTGGGCTGGTGGTTACTGTCGGGAGGGCGATCGCGTCAGCCTTTTTGGAGTGAGCGATCGGCGCAGGTTGGGACAAACGCGATCCTGTCTACAGTGTCGGTGCTGGTGATTTTAGGGATGGTGAACCTTTTGGCAGTTCGCTATTTTAGCCCGATTGATTTGACCGAAACTCGCATCTTTACCCTGGCACCTCAAACGCAACAGGTGGTGCAGACGTTGAAGCAGCCCGTCAAAATTTGGGTGTTCGATACGGCTCCAAACCCGGCAGATCGGGAGCTTTTAGAAAACTATCAGCGACAGAATAGTCAGGTGAGCTATGAGTTTGTTGACCCCCAAGCAAAGCCAGGGATTGCTCAACGGCTAGGCGTTAAGTCGATTGGGGAAGTGTATTTAGAAACGGGTAGTGCGCGGCGTTTGGTGCAGACCGTTAATCCACAGCAACGGTTGTCAGAACGGCAATTGACGAGTGGACTATTAAAGATTACCGACGCGAAGCAGCAGAAAGTTTACTTTGTACAAGGGCACGGTGAGCGAGTGCTGGAGGCGGGGCAAGATGGCATGTCACAAGCGATCGCCCGTCTAGGCGAAGAAAACTTTGCTCATGAAACGCTGAATTTAATTGAAAATTCTAAAATCCCAGATGATGCTTCGGTGGTAGTCGTGGCAGGTTCGGAGCGGGCGCTGCTAGAGAAAGAAGCGACGATTTTAGAGGATTATTTGAAGCGCCGAGGTGGGCTGCTGTTGATGATTGATCCGGAAACCGATCCGAAAGTGGGCAAGCTGTTGGAAGCGTGGGGCGTGCAGTTGAGCGATCGCATTGTGGTTGATCCGGCGGGGCAGGCTTCGGGTCTGGGGGCAGCGGTGACGATTGTTAATCAATACGGCGACCATCCCATTAGTAAGGGACTAGGCAACGGTATTTCGTTTTATCCCTTGGCGCGACCATTGGCGACTATTCCTGTTTCAGGCATAGAAACGGTGCCGTTTTTGTTCACTAGCAATCGCACCCAAGCGCAGAAGTTAGACAAAGCCACAGGCAGCGTTAAAGCCGATCCCGGTGATCCAGATCCACCTTACGCGATCGGTGTAGCATTTAGTCGTCAGGCAACTGAGGGTAATGCCACCACAGGTTCAGAGGCAAAACCTCAGTCTCGCCTTGTCGTCATTGGCAACTCTCGCTTTGCGACGGATGGATTATTTGAGCAGCAGCTAAACGGCAATATTTTCCTCAATGCTGTCAGTTGGCTGAGCCAAGGCGACGATCAGGTGCTAGCAATTCGTCCCAGGGAAATGAAGAATCGCCGCATTGTCATGTCACTAGAGCAACAGATTAGCGTGGCGTTGATTTCGATGGTGTTGCTGCCTGCGCTGGGCTTTGGGGCGGGAGCCGTGATTTGGTGGAGAAGAAGATAAATGAAAATTAAACCTGCAACTTTGTTTTTGGTGTTGGCGGCGCTGCTGATAGGTGGCGTGGTGATGGTGGCGGGTAATCAACGTCCGCCAGAGCAGACTGCAACCCAGCCGGGGCAGAAGCTATTTGCTTTCGAGGAGAAGCAGGTGCAGTCATTGACGCTAAAGACGCAGTTGCGATCGCTCAAGTTTGAACGCGATCAAAGTGGCAAATGGCAAATGATTGAACCCGATAAGATTGCTGCCAGTGATGCTTCGATCGCTTACTTGCTGGATTTGTTGGCAGGTAAGAGCGATCGCACCTTCACTGCCCTGGCTGGCGATCGAGAATCTTTTGGCTTCCACCAACCTCTCGCCACCATTGATGTAGTGCTGAATAACAAAGAAGCACACAGGCTGTTGCTAGGCGGCTACGACTTTAACCGCAGCTTCATTTATGCTTTAGTTGATCCGCCCCCGGCTCTTTCGGGTGACATCAAAGTATTTCTGGCTTCGCCTAATTTCGAGAATGCGGTCAATCGCCCGTTGGAAGAATGGAAGGAGTCGCCCCCCAGTCCTTCGCCTGTGGAAAGTCCTTCAGCATCTCCAGAAGCATCTCCCCCACCCGCTTCCACCATACCTCCGGCATCTCCAGAGCCTTCACCCTCTTCAACACCCTCTCCAGAGGCTTCACCCTCTCCAACACCTTAGACCTGACACTTCCCCTAATTTATCTAGGGAAGTGTGATCAAAGCCCAAAATACTCCTCAACGATTTTGACAATATGCTCCGACGAATGCCCATCTCCAAACGGGTTGACCGCGTTCGCCATTCTTCGATACGACTCCGGATTTCCTAACAAATCAGCCGCTTCTTTGAAGATATTGTCTGAGTTCGTGCCAATCAGCTTTGCCGTACCCGCCATGATTGCTTCTGGGCGCTCCGTCGTTTCGCGCAGCACTAAGACGGGCTTGCCGAGACTAGGCGCTTCTTCTTGCAATCCACCCGAATCGGTCAGCACTAAATAACAGCGCTGCATGGCGCTCACCAGCTCACCATAGTCAAGCGGTTCGGTCAAAAATACTCTGGGATGGTCACCCAGAATGGCGGTGAGGGGTTCGCGCACAGTCGGGTTGCGGTGCAGTGGCAGAATTAGGGCTGCATCGGGAAATTTTTCTAATATCCAAAGAAAGCCTTGAGCAATGTCTTTGAGGGGTTCGCCCCAGTTTTCGCGGCGGTGGACGGTGGAAAGAATAACGCGGTATTGGCTCCAATCTAAGCCAGAAATAGGGCAGTCGAGCTGACGAGCCGCCACGCTGAGCAGCGCATCAATGACGGTGTTGCCTGTGTTGTAGATTTTGCCGACTACGCCCGATCGCTCCAGATGCTCGACCGAAAGGCTAGTGGGGGCAAAGTGGAGACGGGTGATTTGGGAAATGAGGCGGCGGTTAGCTTCTTCGGGGAACGGGTTGTAGATGTCATCGGTACGGAGTCCGGCTTCGACGTGCCCCACTGGGATTTGCTGGTAAAAGGCGGCGATCGCGGCTGCCAGTGCCGTAGTCGTATCGCCTTGCACCAATACCATCTGCGGCTTTAGCTCTTGAAACAGCGTCTCTAATCCCCGTAAACTTCGGCAGGTAATATCTGTTAAGGTTTGCCCATGCTGCATAATTGCTAAGTCGCGATCGGCTTGTAGGTTAAATAGCTGCATCACCTGCGCCACCATTTCCTTGTGCTGCCCGGTCAACACGACCTGCGTATCGAACAACGGGTTTTTGCGAAACTGCTGGATCACGGGTGCCAGCTTAATCGCTTCAGGACGAGTACCCAAAATGATACAGACGCGGATAGGTGGCTGTGGCTGCGACATGGACTCTCCTTAATGAATTTAATTTATCTACTCAAATACCACCGTCCGATTATCATAAACCAGCACTCGGTTCTGAAGATGCAACCGAACCGCTCTTGCTAATACCATCCGCTCTAAATCTTTGCCTTTGCGAATCAGATCCGGCACTTGATCACGGTGACTCACCCGTACTACATCCTGCTCAATAATCGGACCTTCATCTAAGTCTTTCGTGACGTAATGCGCCGTTGCCCCAATAATTTTTACACCCCGTTCGTAGGCTCGTTGGTAAGGATTGGCTCCTGCAAAAGCAGGGAGGAACGAGTGATGAATATTAATAATATGGAGAAACTGGGCAACAAAAGTGGGGCTAAGGATTTGCATATACTTTGCCAGCACAACTAGATCAATGTTGTAATTTTTTAGCAAATCAAGCTGCTTAGCTTCTTGTTCGGCTTTGTTGTCGGGTGTGATAGGAATGTGATGGTAGGCAATACCAAATTGCTCGGCGGTGCTTTGCAAGTGGGGATGATTACTCAAAATGAGAGGAATTTCGGCGGCAAACTCACCTGCCCGCTGTCGCCACATCAGGTCGAACAGGCAATGATCCTGGCGGCTGACCCAGACCGCAATCCGGGGTTGTGCATCAGAGAAGTGAAGCTGCCATTGGGCGTTAAGGGGCTGGGCGATCGCCCGAAAAGCAGGTGCAATGACTTCGCGGGGCAAGTTAAATCCTTCAATTTGCCACTCAATTCGAGTTAAAAACAACCCTGCCGAAAAGTCAGTATGCTGATCAGCGTGAACAATATTGCCACCATTGGAGTAAATAAAGCTCGCAAATTTTGCCACTAGTCCCCGCTGGTCTGGGCAGGAAATCAACAGGGTTGCAGTCGGTGAAACGGTGGGCAGGTTCGACATTGGGGATTACTCTGGCGGTAATTCTGGTTTTGGCGGATGAGGCGAGTCCAATAGCTCAGCCTTCGATTTCTTAAGCTGTTTCCAAAGTTGTTTAATCTCTTTGTAGGCATCCTCTGTATTCATGCGTCCGCCCGTTTCTAAGCTACAGATGATGGAGATACGATTGGCAAACTCTTGGAGATTAGCGTTAAATGCCAAACTCTCTGGGGTAAATTCTCCCCGATAGCTGCTCTGAGGGTTGAAGAATTTATCTTTAACGTTCTCTGGATTATCGTTCATGGGATTTCTGCAAAGCACGACGGGACACTTAAACTACTTGCAAGTTTATAGCATTTAGCAAAGGGAGGGTAGGTAAGGGGATATGGGAAGACTGGAGGCTAGATCTTAATTTCTCTCTCAAATGATCACCCCTATCGCTGAGACATCTAACCCAATATTTCAGCCCTATGTTTCTGTTGTAATTCCCATTTATAACGGCGAGGATGACCTGCCAGCGCTGTTGGAATGCTTACGATCGCAAACCTATCCTACCCATCTAGCAGAATATTTATTGGTGGATAACGGTAGCCGCGATCGCACCCTCGCTATTCTGCAATCAAACCCGCAAGTCCAGGCTCTCAGCGAAACCCAAATCCAAAGCTCATACGCCGCTCGCAATACTGGCATTCGGGCGGCAAAAGGTAACATCATTGCGTTCACTGATGCCGATTGTCGTCCACATCGTGACTGGCTCACTCAATTAGTTCAACCCTTTGTTGATCCGACGGTAGGCATTGTTGCTGGAGAAATTTTGGCGCTTCCGGGTCATACTTTGCTGGAGCGATACGCCGATCGCCACGAAACGCTTTCCCAAAAGCACACCCTCGCACACCCTTTTTGCGCCTATGGACAAACGGCAAACCTAGCCGTGCGGCGACAGATATTTGAACAAGTTGGGTTATTTCGTCCTCACCTGACGACAGGGGGCGACGCTGATATCTGCTGGCGGGTTCTTCAGCAAGCCACTGATCAAGACAGTCATCAGGACAACCATCAAGACAGCCATCAGAACAATCGTTGGCAACTCAAGTTTGCAGAAGGAGCCATTGTGCAGCATCACCATCGTTCGACCCTGACGGAACTGTGTAGCCAATGGCAAAGATATGGGCGATCGAATCGATATCTCCATGAACTACATGGCATTAGCCTGACAAAAGATATAAGTCGGCAGGATTATTTATACCGTTGGAGTCGTTGGCTACTGAAAGAGGCGCCGATCGCTGCTAAGAATAAGTTAATCCATCCCAGTGCTACTCACTTTATAGATGTATTACTGGATACTCCCATCAGTTTAATTTGCGGACGAGCACGCGCCCAAGGACAACGACAAGCAAGATTAGAGGATGCGGCACGGGCGATCGCAGAGATGGAAAACAACTGATAAAGTTGATCAAGATGGAATCCAATTCACGATCATCAGCATCATTGCCGCTTTACATCTACCTCATGGCTTAAATTAGTAATAGCCTGATCCAAAGATTAGCCTGATCCAAAGATTAGCCTAATTAAAAGATTAGAAAGCTTAGAAGAGAAGATAGCGCCGTTTCGTGTGATTGTTCCTTAGAGAAGTACCAGTGAATGATCCTTCCCCTAACCCTTATGCTCACGACTCTTCCCAAGCTTTCGGGCGGGGTTATCCACAGGTCACAGGAATTAAGAGGCTAATCCGAGGGCTGGCGTGTGGGATTGCCATCACCTTGGGTATTGCAGCACCCGGACGAGCCGCCGAACAAATTGTGGTGCGATTGGGACCTTTGCAGCAGTCAGTGGCGATCGCCGATTTACAAAAATTTGCATTGACTGGGAAAATTCCTGACTCGCTCCAGCTTCTAGCGCCGTTGATGACGACCGATGTGCGGCAAGCTCTCAGCACTCGTCTCAAGATCGACCCTAATGTAGGCGACAAAATTGTGGAAGATCTGCTGCATTCATCGGCAGGCGAACGCTTTCTAAATACCCTGCAAGTGGCAATTCCCGACAGCGACGCAACGCAGCTTCAACAGGCGCTAAGTTTGGCAGCAAAGCAACCTGACCAGATGAGTTTACTAGGATTCTTAGAATCCTTCCCGGCAAAGACAGTGACTATTGACGCTGCCTCAGTCATTACCCTCGCTTCGCAAATAAACTTGCCTTACTGGCAAAGTCAAACCCTTAGCTCGATGTTAGATCGAGATCTAACAGTGCAGGGAAAGCCCCTGACTACAGAGCTAGATCCAACTCAGATTGGCGATGACTGGGTACAGCACCAAACGATCGCCATGCGCGACTATAAGCGCGATCGCACTATTCCTGTAGATGTTTACTGGAGCAATGACGAAACTAAAGGACCCTTAATCGTTTTATCCCATGGATTTGGAGCAGACCGCCGCTTCCTTACCTATCTGGCTGAGCATTTAGCTTCCCACGGGCTGACCGTGGTGGCATTAGAGCATCCTGGCAGCAACGTAGCTTGGCTAACCAGCAGCGACATTAATCAATCGGTGCAATCGGTGCAATCGGCAACGGGGAACAACCTATTGCCTGCCTCCGAATTTGTCGATCGCCCCAAAGATGTGTCGTTTATTCTCGATCGCCTTAGTCAGCTCAATCAATTTTCTGCCCACCTACGAGGCAAGTTCAACACTAAAGAAGTGACAGTGATTGGTCATTCCCTGGGGGGCTATACAGCTTTGGCACTCGCAGGCGCAAAGCTCAACCTCAAGCACCTCCGAGCCTTTTGTGACGATCCTAACCCAGTCGTCTTCTCCCCCGCCGATTTGCTGCAATGCAACGCCGCCGACTTACCCGATACGCCCCTCGATTTACAGGACAAGCGGATTAAGCAAGCCATTATTCTTAATCCCGTGATTGGACGATTGTTTGACGAAACTGGCTTAGCGCAGGTACAAATCCCAATCCTCATGCTGGCTAGTACCGATGATGCCATTACGCCAGCAGTCAGTCAGCAGTTTCTGCCCTTTACCCAGTTGCAAACCTCAAAATATCTCCTGACCGCGATCGGGGGCACCCACCTCAGCGTTGGTGATCCCAGCAACCTGAACCAGAGTTTGACCCAAAGCATTTTCGTTAGAGAGCGATCGCCAGAAGCCACAGAGCCGCTGCGAAATTTACTCAAAGGAGTCAGCCTCGCCTTCATTAAACAAATGACTCCAGAAGCAAAAGAGTATGTCCCCTTTCTCAAGCCTGCCTATGCTCAGTCATTTTCCACAGACACTTTGAAGCTTCGGCTGAATTCAGATTTGCCCCCCAACTTTTCCAACTGGCTGAGAGTGGCGGCGCTGCCCATGGAGCAGTTGGTCGCCAGCACGCTTCCCTCCCGACGGGCTGAGCTATGTACTGAAAACCTAGAATGCTTGTTGAATCACAGCCTCCCCTTAGTGATGTTTATTCTGCCAGGAGATTTCCCGCTAATAGGGCATCCCTTCCGACAATTTCGCCGCAAGCGCAAAAAAAAGTCGCGCAAAAGATCAGGGCGCAATGATACTTGACCTCCATAAATCTGTCTTGCCGCTAAATTTAAGATATAAAGAGTCTTCAATATGCAAGGGCAGAACCGACTGTGGCTAATGTGGATTTAGTAAGATTTTTATTCGAGCAACGGGCATACGCCTGGTTGCTGACAGGGTTTCTTTTTTTGGGCAGCAGCATGGTTGCGGGAGAACCCGTGATTGCCTCGCTTGGCATTGCCGCTGTGATTACAGCGATCGCTGCCATCACAGTCAAGTCTTTCAGCATCGAGCTGGTGATTTGGGGCGTTTTGTCCGTCTGTCTCATCATTGTTCTGCGAGGCATGGTTCCCAAGCAGGCTCTCGACCTGTCGCCCGACTCAGAAGCCACGGTTTCAGAAGTCATTACTAAAGGCGGCATTGGGCTAGTGATGTACGAAGGTTCGCTTTGGAGAGCCCGCTGCCAAATTTCAGATATTGCCATTACGCCTGGAGAAGTGGTGCAGGTCGTGGCGCGGCAAGGCTTAACCTTAATTGTCATGCCTACTCGCTTTTTGGAAGAACCTACCGATCGCTAATCAAGCTGATCGTAGCTCAGGGTTTGAGTTCACCAAGCCAACCTGTGCCGAAATTCATTTAGAGCGATATATTGAGACTGCTGCACGGCATTAAATTCTTACTTCGCCGCATTTCTTACCTCGCCGCATCAGAAGGGATCAAAACGTATGGGTTCACTTGTTTGGACATTTGCTGCCATTTTGACCATTCTGGGCGCAACAGTTGGGTCAACCAAACGGATTAATGAGGGCAACGAAGCCTTAGTCGAGCGCTTAGGGCGATATCACCGCAAGCTGAAGCCAGGGCTTAACTTTGGGATTATTCCGTTTATTGATGAAGTGGTCACCGAAGGATCGATCAAAGAGCGAATCCTCGACATTCCTCCTAACGATGCCACCACTAGAGACAACATTCGAGTCAAAGTGGATGCTGTCATTTTTTGGAAAATTTTAGAGTTGCAGCAGGCTTACTACGAAATTCAAAATATTGAAGACGCTATTAGTAATTTAGTCGTCACCACCTTGCGGTCTGTGGTGGGCACGATGCTTCTAGAAGAAACGAATTCCTCTAGAAGCAAAATTATTCGGTCGTTATTAGAAAGCCTGGATGAAGCCACTGAGCCTTGGGGCGTAAAAATTACTCGCGTCGAAATTCAAGATATTGAGGCTCCCGAAAGCATCAAGCTGGCGCTAGAAAAAGAACGCTCAGCTATTAGTGATCGCCGTGCCTTAGAGGAGCAATCTGCTGGGAAAAGACAAGCGGCAATTGAAGAAGCCGAGGCGATCGCCGGATCGGTTCAACTCATTGCCCAAGCCCTCCGTGACAATCCCAACAGCCAGCACATTCTCAAATACCTGGTTGCCCAAAACTACGTCGATGCCAGCCTCAAGTTAGGTGAAAGCAACAACTCTAAAATTGTCTTCATGGACCCTAAAGCCTTGACTGAAGGCGTGTCAGAGCTAATTCAAGCTGAAGCTGTCCACCGACGCATCACTCCTGGAGAAGGCGACCATGGTGGAAACGACAACTAGTTCCGCCACTAATTCCGCCAAACTGCATCGGCAACTAAACAGACATCCCGCATTTCTTTAACATCATGAACCCGCAGCACGTCTGCACCCTGAGCGATCGCCGCACAGCAGGTCGCCGCCGTTCCCCAAACCCGCTCTTGAGCGTTAGGCTGATTCAAAATATGCCCAATAAAGCCTTTGCGGGAAGTCCCGACCAGTAAAGGAAACCCTAGCGATCGCAGCTTAGAAAGTTGCCGCAGAATTTCTAGATTTTGGTCATAACTTTTGGCAAAGCCGATTCCTGGATCAAGCATGATATGGCGCGAGGGAATGCCCAGCGCGATCGCCGCTTCTACCCGACGCGCCAAAAACTCGTAAATCTCGCCCATCAAATCTTGATATTCTGTTAACCCTTGCATGGTCTGGGGCGTTCCCCGCATGTGCATGAGGACAACCGGAACGTTTAAATCGGCGATCGCCCTCAGCATTTCAGGGTCAGCGATCGCCCCAGAAATATCATTAACCCAATCAGCCCCCGCTGCCACCGCTGCCCGTGCCACTGCTGCCTTTGTCGTATCTACCGAAATGGGCGTACTCAACCCGTTTTCTCGCAGCGCCCGAATCACAGGCACCACCCGTTCCAGTTCAGTCGTTAAAGAAATTTCTTCAGCTTGGGGGCGGGTTGACTGTCCACCGACATCCAAAATATGTGCGCCAGATTCAACGAGGTAATGAGCTTGGGCGATCGCCGCATCCAAAGTGTCAAACTGTCCGCCATCACTAAAGCTGTCTGGTGTTACATTCAAAATCCCCATTAAATAAGTTTGCTTTCCCCAAGCAAAAACCTGATTTCTAAAAGTCCATTCCACAAAATTAGGCATAAACCTCCATTTTCCTGCAATATCAAACTCTGCTTGGTCGTTGCCGAATAATCTGGGGTACTCTGAAAGAGCTATTAGGCTTTTTTAAAGTAGGCTATTTCAACGCGTTGTACTGCCCTTCTAAACCCATAGCATCAGAAGAAACTAAGCGGTAAGATTGAAAGCCTTGAAGGTCATCTGTTGGGAGAGGATTTTTTCAAATGCAGGCTTGTCCCCATTGTCAGTTTATCAACCCGGACGATAATCGGTTTTGTCAAAATTGCGGTGGGGCTTTGGCTGAGGATCTCTCACCCACCAGCCCTTTACCTAACTCCAACCCTGATCCTGACTCAGAAAATCTGGATGTGATTTCTGTACCCAGTCTTACAACACCCAGTTCTACAACCGTTAACCGATATGCCCTGCTTTCAGGAGCAGTAAGTCAACTAGCTGGACAGCAATTTCTCGACGAGCAACACCGCTATCAACTGATCGCCGACCTGCCCACGCCTGACCTGCCCAACACAGATCTGTCTACCACCGACCTGTCTACCACCGCTCCCAGTGCCCAAATCGAAGCGATCGTCATTGATTCTCAGCCGCTTCAGCCGACCCTTTTAGACGAGTTCTATCATCAACAAATTGGCGATCCCAGCGCTCCTACACCCGAACAAACGAGATCAATTCCCGCTGCCGCTCAGCCTTACTTAGAACTCCGAAAACAGTATCCTTTCCTACCGCTGCCCAAAATTCATGATGCTTGGGCGCAGGAGGGACTCAGCGTGGTGTTGCTTGAAGATCGATCGCCCTTCCCCTCGCTTCTTTCAGTTTGGGGTGGACAAGCATTGTTAGTCGAAATCATTGGTTGGCTAGATGAAATGATCGAACTCTGGGTCGCTCTTGAGCACCAGAACTGCCGCCGCAGCCTTCTAGAGCTAGATAATCTGCGGATTGATGACGACGGGATTCTGTGCCTCCAACGCCTCTATGAAGATGACGCGGCTCAGCCTGTTGAACTGACAGATTTAGGTGAAACCTGGCAGACGCTATTTTCTCAATCGCAACGAACTCAGCGGGGTGACATAGCACAGCTTTTCCATGACGTGCAGTTTGGGGCTGTGGCATCTATTGCAGAACTGCGATCGCGCCTTACAGCCATCGAAGCAGCAGCCAAAGATTCTGATGCACCCAGCTTAGAGCTATCCACAATCCCACCAGCGCTCATAAACTTGGATGCCCTTCCCGATTGGGACGAAGACCTCGACGACAGCCAAGAACTAACGCGCAGCATTGGCGATTATTCACCCGTGGCACTGCCCATGCAACTCATTGGTTTTGAGGATGCAGGGTCAACCGACATCGGCACTCAACGCAACCACAATGAAGACTACTTCAGCTTGCAATCGGACGTTAAAAGAATTGAAAGTCCCCAGAGCAAAACCTTGCGACTTCAGGGACTTTACATTCTTTGCGATGGCATGGGCGGTCATGCTGGGGGCGAAGTTGCTAGTGCGCTGGCAGTAAAAACGCTGGAAACCTACTTTGCCGAAAATTGGCAAGACCAATTGCCCAGCGAAGATCAGATTCGAGAAGCCATTGGTCAGGCAAACCGCGCCATTTTTGACCTCAACCAAGAGCGCGCTAGTTCTGGCAGCGGGCGGATGGGCACAACTTTGGCAATGGCATTGCTGCAAAATAATAAGCTGGCGATCGCTCACGTAGGCGACAGTCGCATCTATCGCTTCAGTGCCCGGAACGGCTTAGAGCAAATCACGGTAGATCATGAAGTGGGGCAACGAGAAATTCAGCGCGGCATCCAAGAGGCGATCGCCTATGCCCGTCCCGACGCTTATCAGCTTACCCAGGCACTGGGACCGCGAGATGAAAACGGCATTAAACCCGACATCAGCTTTCTAGAACTCAATGAAGATATGCTGCTGTTGCTTTGTTCCGATGGTCTCACCGATAATGATTTGCTAGAAACTTACTGGGAAAGCCATCTGACCCCAATGCTGTCGGGGCAAATGAGTTTAGATATTGGAGTCAGCCATTTGATTGAATTGGCAAATCAATACAACGGACATGACAACATTACGGCGATCGCCATTCGGCTGCGGTTCATATCCAGCCCAATCCAGCCCTCGCCACCAGACAATACTTAAGATCACCTGATGGCAAATTAGACAAGGTAGCTAGTGGTTTGTCTAGCTTAATTTGATAGGTTCAAAATTCAAAGTTCAAAATGATGATTATCCCAGAGCAGTCCATTTTGAATTTCTAATTTTGAATTTCTAATTTTGAATTGATTTCGTGAACCCACCGTTTGAAGCTAGACAAACCACTAGAACTATTCCCACTCAATGGTTCCAGGCGGCTTTGAGGTAATGTCGTACACCACCCGATTAACGCCTCGCACCTCGTTGACAATACGATTCGAGATCACCTCTAACAAATCGTAGGGAACCCTCGACCAGTCTGCCGTCATGCCGTCTTCGCTCGATACGATACGTAGCACAATTGGATAAGCATAAGTCCGCTGATCTCCCATCACGCCAACGCTACGAACGGGCAGCAACACCGCAAACGCCTGCCACACATCATGGTACAAGCCGCTGCGGTTAATCTCTTGCCGCACAATCAAATCGGCATCGCGCAAAATATCCAGGCGATCGTCGGTCACTTCTCCCAAAATCCGAATGGCTAATCCGGGACCGGGGAAAGGATGACGATTGACAATTTCTTCGGGCAAACCAATCGATCGCCCCACCTTCCGCACTTCGTCTTTAAACAGCTTCCGCAAAGGTTCTACTAGCTTAAAGCGCAGGTCTTTGGGCAACCCACCGACGTTGTGATGGCTCTTAATTTTGACGGCGACGCGTTCGCCCGTTTTAGGATCGACATTGGTATCAGCAGATTCAATCACGTCAGGATACAGCGTTCCCTGTGCCAGATAATCGAAAGGTCCTAACCGCTTGGATTCTGCTTCAAACACCTGGATAAATTCGTGACCAATCCGCTTCCGTTTTTCTTCAGGATCAGTGACTCCGGCGATCGCTGCCAAAAAGCGCTCACGAGCGTGAACATACTGCACATCAATATGAAATTGCTCGTGGAATAACTTGACCAATCGCTCTGGCTCTAGCTTCCGCATACAGCCCTGGTCAATAAACATACAGGTAAGCTGATCGCCGATCGCCCGATGCAGCAAGAATGCCAGAGTCGAGGAATCAACCCCACCCGACAACGCCAGCAGCACTCGCTTATCGCCTACCTTGGCGCGAATTTCTCGAACCGCATTTTCGACAAAAGCAGCAGTCGTCCAGGTAGGGTCGCAGATGCAGATGTGGTAAACAAAGTTGCGAATTAGCGCCATCCCGCCCAACGAGTGCACCACTTCAGGGTGGAACTGCACGCCGTAAAGCTTGCGATCATGATTGGCGATCGCGGCACAGGAAGTATTGTCAGTATGCGCCAGCAGTTCAAAGCCTTGAGGTAAGCGAGTCACCGAATCGCCGTGGCTCATCCACATGGTGGTGCCATCTTCGACATTAGTCAGCAAATCGGTGGGATCATCAATATACAAAAATGCCTTACCATACTCAGCGAGGCTGGCTCGTTCAACAATGCCACCTAACTGCCGCACCATCAGTTGCATTCCGTAGCACACGCCCAAAATGGGAATGCCCAAATCCCAAATTCCTGGGTCACACTGGGGCGCACCTTCGTCGTACACAGAGCTGGGTCCACCTGAAAGAATAATGCCCTTAAGGTTCAATTGCTTGAGCTGTTCAGCCGTTGTGCGATAAGACAGCACCTCAGAGTAAACCTGGGTTTCACGAATGCGGCGGGCAATCAGTTCAGAGTATTGAGAGCCGAAATCTAAAATAGCGACCATCTGGCGATCGAGCTGATTTACAGATGACACCTGGGGGGGTTGTTCAGTTTGAAGGGTCACGATTAAATCCTGTAATAAGTCCTAAAGTGTGGGGGTAGAAGCTGAAGTATGAATCAATTAAAAAGAGCTATTAAATTATTTGGCTTTTAACTATAAAAACTGAGCTTTCAACTAACAAAACCGAGCTTTCAACGATATGACTGCTAAACGCATCTGATGGCTCAAAGGTTTAGCAGAAGGCAACTGTGAGCATGACGACGATCTAAAACTCTTGCCTCATCGCTTAGAAAAACGCCTTAAGCCTTGGAAAATTCAATAGTGAAGCCAAAGGGCGTTATCGGGGGCATTCCAAGCGCAAGGTGGTAAGACAGCAATCTCGTGAGTTTTACCTAGATTAGCAAACCTGGGGAAAAGGTGAGCACCCGTTTAACTTTCCTGCCAGCAATTTGACCTTCCCGATAGGATGGAGACTAACCCATTGTTCTAGATCTTAAAGGACGGTTACGTTCAATGACTGCTATGAACCCTGCCGTGAATCTTGCCGTAGAGCCGCCAATGCCTCCCATCGTTGATTATTTACGTATTAGCCTGATCGATCGCTGCAATTTTCGATGCCAGTACTGTATGCCAGAGGGAGAAGAACTGGAGTTTGTCAAAAAACAAGAGTTGTTGACTCAGGCGGAGCTACTGCTGCTGCTGCGAGAGGTCTTTATTCCGGTAGGATTTACCCGGTTCCGGCTAACAGGTGGAGAGCCGTTGATTCGACCGGGCGTGGTGGATATTGTTCGGGCGATCGCCACCTTACCTCAAACCCAAGATTTATCAATGACGACTAATGCTTTCCTCTTGGCAGGCATGGCGGAAGATCTCTATACCGCTGGATTACGCCGCATTAACATCAGCCTCGACTCTTTAGAACCCGAAACCTTCGATCGCATTGTTGGCAAGCGACCTACCGCTGGAGGCGTGATGCGATCGCGCTGGCAGCAAGTTTGGGACGGCATCCAAGCAGCGCACCGAGTCGGTTTCGATCCGCTCAAGCTTAACGTGGTGGTGATTCCCGGCGTGAACGACCACGAAGTTTTGGATTTGGCGGCATTGAGTATCGATCGCCAGTGGCACGTTCGGTTCATTGAATTTATGCCCATTGGTAATGCGGGACTATTTGGCGAAAAAGGCTGGGTCGATTCCGAGATATTGCGCCAACGGATTCGGGAGCGCTGGGGTTTAACTGAGGGGCAGGTGACAGGGAACGGACCTGCCGACGTGTTTCAAATTCCGGGAGCTAAGGGCACACTGGGCTTTATTAGCCAAATGTCGGAATGCTTTTGCGATCGCTGTAACCGAATGCGCCTCTCTGCCGATGGCTGGCTGCGCCCCTGCCTCCTCAACGAAACCGGACAGCTAGACCTAAAGACTGCTCTACGTTCAGGCGTTCCGCTCCCACAAATTCGGGCAGAAGTGCAAGAATTACTGACTGCAAAGCCCGACATCAACTACAAAATGCGAGATGCTGGAACCACAGGATCTTATAGCCGCACGATGTCGCAGATCGGTGGATAGCATTGAAAGAAAATTTTGTTATGAGGGAAGAAAACCAGCCTTCAGCATATCTGCCAATTCGTAAGAACAATCTAGTGGAAATGCTTCTAACGGCAAGCCTGTCTCGGCTATGGCTTGCTCGACAGCTTCCTTATAGCATTCAGCCTCAAGATCCACAAGATAGGAATTGAGGCTAGGAGAACCTTTCAACGCCTTGTTAACTCGGCGGCGATGCTCAATGATACTGCCTTGCCAACTGCCGCTCCGTTGTTGGGGTTGAAATTGCCACTTGAGTAAATGAATCACTAGCACAATAAAATTACTTTCTAAACTCTGTCGCTCTCGCCTCCCCATGTCCTCAATTTCCTCAACCAAATTCTCCCAATCTACCGCCGCATAGTCTTGACTCTGAATTCTTTGCACAGTGGCTTCTATCCATTGCAGATAATCTGTTTCGTATAGCGCTTGGGCATTTGGAGGAAAAGTAGGAGCTTTCATCGTGAAGTCCTCAAATGATGGGGGTTGAGCGGCATTTTTTTATATTGTAGCGACTTTGACTATCTCCCCAAACGCCAAACAAGCTCCCCGACTGACAGGTTCGGGGAGCTTGCAAAAACTATTCGACAGCGCACCGCAGCCGCACGGTGTTCGTCGCTATCAGTCTCTAGGCTTGACGTGAGTAGAACTCAACGACCAGCAGTTCGTTCACTTGTAGCGCAATACATTCGCGTTCAACCACGCTGTTGACTTTGCCGATTTTCTTGGCTTTGTCAAACTCTAAATGGCTAGGCAAGTTCGCCAGTCCAGGGAAGAGCAAATTCGCTTCGACGAGTTGACGAGAGCGATCGCTATCGCGCACTCCAATCACATCGCCGGGTTTACACTGGCAACTGGCAATATCTACAACTCTGCCGTTTACCGTGACGTGACCGTGGTTTACTAGCTGACGCGCACCGGGGATCGTTGGACCCATGCCCATCCGAAACACCGTGTTATCTAGCCGCATTTCTAAGAGCTGCAACAACACCTGCCCTGTAGAACCTGCTGCCCGCCGAGCCTTACGAACGTAGCGGAGCAATTGACGCTCAGTAACGCCATAGTTAAACCGTAGCTTTTGCTTTTCTTCAAGTCGAACTGCGTACTCAGAACGCTTCTTACGAGCTTGACCATGTTGACCGGGTGGGTATGCCCGTCTCGGAGTTTTGCGGGATAAGCCAGGCAATTCGCCTAAGCGCCGCACAATTCTGAGGCGGGGACCTCTATATCGAGACATCTAGATTCCTCTGTAAAGTTGCCCAAAGGTA
>JBBRCV010000012.1:0-44313 GCA_038204505.1 Elainellales cyanobacterium | reverse complement strand
AATGCCCTGAAGGGGATACTTCAGCTTGCCATTAATCCCCACTAACTTCCCCTGGCGATCGAGCACTGCACCGCCACTCATGCCCGATACAATTTCATTAGTGTAACCCAGTTGATAACCTTGCTCTAACGGTTTCGGGAGAAGCATCTCTAGAGTGCCTGCGGTCAATTGAAAGGCTTGAAATCCTTGATCTTTTGTGTTCGCCAATTGGGTAGGACTCAGCACTTGCCAGCTAGGAAAACCCACGGCATAAAGAGGCTCTCCAACTTGGAGATGATTTGGATCGCTGACGAGATCACTGAAGGAGGCGATCGCATAATTGCGCGAACTGGTGAACTCTACCAGCGCTAGATCATTAGAGATCACCGGAATCTGATCTAACCAATGTCCTGTATAAGTTTGACCATCAGCCGTCAGGATCGTCGATTCTAAGCTATCGCTCCCAGACACAACATGAGCGTTGGTCAGAATTGTATAAACCTGTTTCTGATGATCGATTAGTACCCCTGAACCTGAACCCTGGTCAGTCAGAATTCGGACGCTAATTTGCTGAGCTTGGAGCGAGGTAATGTCCTGCGTTTTTCCTGGAGCAATGAACAGCCCGCTCACAGCCCCAATCATCAACAAGAACATCAGCAGAAAATTGATCCATTGTGGCGATCGCAGTTGCTGTTTACGGATTAGGTGCATTGATGTTCACCTAAATTCCACTCGCTGGGGACGGCTGACTTTCTGGAGACGGCTGACTTTCTGGAGACGACTGAGGTGAAGCTGCATCTGCTTCTGCTGCAAGCGCCCGATCAATCGCTTCTTCCAAACTGACGGAAGAAACATCTGGGTCAAGTACTTCTTCTGTAGGAGTTGAGTTTACTCCACCGAATTCATAAACGGCATCCCCTCGACCCGTGCGCCCAAAGTTATATAAACGAGCCAGGACGACCTGCGGGTTTCTAGCATTTTCAGGTTTGAGTGTGAATAACAAATTGTCGGCAGTACATTCTCCAGCCCCATTGGTGTAGCAAATAACGGTTTGAGCATTAACCTTGCCAATGGCTAACCGAAGATTTTGAAGCCTGCCATTGTTTTGCTCTACTGCGTTTGTTATCCGCTCTGAAACAGTCTGACAACGCTGTTGGGGAGAGTAATCATTACCAAAAGCGGTGCTAGTCCAGACTATGAGCGGCGACTGCAATGTCCGATCGCCCACTCTGACTAAGGTGGCGGGATTATCATCGCTTTTTCCACAGAAAAACGTGGTTGACCCACGAGGTTGAGGCGTAATTTGGGGAGTGGATTGGGCGATCGCGGGGGCAAAACTACTGCTCATAACTGCTGCCAATGCTACAGCTTGAAAATGTTTGAACTTCATTGTTTTACTTCCTTGATTAATTGAGGGGTAAGGGGGCTTGATTTCAGTCGCTCGATTCACCCTGGCTTTCTCGGAAATGGGAAACTACTTGGAGTGACAGACATCGCTAGAGCAGTGTTGTTCTGAACTAACTATCTAGACCTAAGTAGATGACTTAATTCTTCACTAGTTCAACAGGGTAAGGGGATAATCCGTATTGTTTCAACAAAAATTATGATTTATCATCGTTTTCTCCGGCTTTGGGGTGGACGATCGCTCTTAATGACTTATCTGTGGGATGAGTGGGGTTTATGTAGGGGTGAGCGTTCGCACTCCGAGATCGGCAGTTGATGGAAGGATGGGTTAGCGACAGCGTAACCCATACAGATGTTGGATTTTATACTTCAACTTAACCTATGGGTGAACGATCGCACTATCCGAGAGCGCACTACAAGCCAGTGCTCATATTATTGTCCTAAATCGACCATACGGATGACATGACCGTTAGCTTCAACAGAAATAACACGGAAGCGGGTGCCTGGTGAAAATATTACCTCACCTTCACTAACATGCCGAGCAATTGAGCTAACGTTTCGACCAGTAGTTGACTCTATGCTCATCGCTACGTTACCGCCGCGTTGATAAGTGCCACCTGGTATGGATGCGCTTGTAAACGCTGGCTCTGTTACAACTGCACCAGGTTGATAGGGAGCAGCCATTTCAGGAGTCAAAGATACAGCCCTGTTTACTTGTCCTCGGAATGGTGGAAGTTGTTGTAGCCCTGAGACAGCACGCTGGATTTGTGCTTGAAATCGCGCAACTTCTGCAGGGTCTCCGCTACGGAGTGCTGCATTTAGTTCTGCATAGTCTTCAGCGGTGTAGCCACGGATTGCGATAAGGTCCTCAGTGGGTATGCCTGCTAGCTCAGGATGATTTGCCTTAATTGCCTCAATTGCCTCAGCATATTCAACATAGCGAGCTTCACCCATTAGTTTACGTAGTGAGGCTATTCGTTGCGCTCTTCTTATGCTTTGTATACCCTCGACGACCTTACCGGTTAGACCAGCAGCAATCAGTAGCGCAGCAACAGCGGCTAGTTCAAGATCTAACTGAGCTGCGTCAACTTGACCTTGTGAAACGATAGAGGTTTTATCGCTAACGTTAGTTTTAGAAGCTTTTGCTAGATCCTCATATTTCTCTGCGCTTATTGCTACATCGGCTCCGGCTGCTCCTACTGACACGGCAGCAGCAATAAAGAATGTTGCTGTACCCGCAGAGGCAACTTCAGCTACCAAAAATGCCATTGCTGCTAAGGTCTGCAAGCCTAATTTAATTAATGCTTGCGTAGCCTCATGACCTTTCACAATATCTTTGGCGATCGTCTGAGGTAAAACATCGCTCCACGGTGTACCAGACTCAGCTTTCATCCCGCTAAAGAGTTGTGCATGAATTGGTGTTAAATCTTTATAGTCCAGATCGCCACTATCGAGCTTTGGACCCGTTTTTTCAATATTATTAAGCACCTCTCGCATAGCTTTAGCAACTATGTCCCGAGCCTTTTCTGGACTAGCGGTGGCTGCTTCAGCCGCAGGATTCTGCCCACCTTGACCGATTAATGCATAAATTGCTGGAGATTGATTGGCAATATCGGCAATGTCGTTGCTGAGGTTTTGATGAACTTTTTTAACTTCTTCCCACTTTTGTCCCTTCTCCCCTTCTTTGAAAGGATAATCTGGCTCTTTATTCGGATCAAATGTTGCAGGCACTTTACACTCATGTTTTAACGCAGGTATTGGGTCGTCACCGCCACCGTATTCGTTATAAAACTTTTGCGATTTTTCATATTTGCTTTGGTCATCCTCATCAATACCATCTTGATTGTTGTAGTGCTGAATACCGCAGTTAAGTTCATCCTGTTCGTTCGAGGGCGACGCATTTCTTCTGCCAACTATGATTTGGGATAGAGCATCTCGAGCCTTTTGCAAATCAGCTACAGCAGATGCCATGTCCTGTACTTTTTGCATAGCATCTATTTGCTCTTTTGCGGGAGGTTGGGCAGTTTCAGCTTCTGTTTTAGACAAACCAAGACGTTTCATTTCATCCCGTACTTTCGTATCGTTTTTTTGAAGATAGCTCTTAGCAGCTGCCTTAACATCTCTTTCAAACTGCTCCTTAATAAGCTTGGCTGCAGGCAAGTCATCACTTAAAGAGGAAACCTTGGAGAGGCTCAACCTCCATCTACCCCCCCCGTCTTTGCCAGCCACATCCTTGAAAGATGTACCAAGAGACAACCACAGCAACTTCATTGCCCGAGCATCACGTCCCCACACGCTGCCCTCACTATTCAACAAGTCAATTAGCTGAAGAACCTTGTTGACATCCCCGCTAATGGAACTGAAGTCGGTAACCTGTTTGAGTGCAGCCGTATCATTGTGATTTAACGCGTCCTCAAGTAGTTCTTTGTCGCTCTTTAGAGACAACACAGGATTTGTCCATCGTTGAAGCACATTACCAGTTTCCAAGTTATTAGCGTTTGTACGCTGTACTGATAACTTGGTTTGCACAGGCTCCTCCCTTTCCGGCATTGCTCTCTGTTGGAAACGTTGCTGAGTAGAAGCGTCTGGCATCCTCCTCAAATGGTCGGCTACCTGCTCTGCTTGCTGCTCAAACGCATCTGACGGATCGCTGATGGAAACTCCACTTCCTGTAGATGTACCTGCAACAGCGCCACTTGATTGCTGCACCGTATGCACAACTTCATGGGCAATCAAATGCTTGCCTTCTGATGAATTGGGATTATAGCTCCCCGAACTAAAAAAGATATCTTGTCCAGTTGTAAAGGCGATCGCATTCACCGACTTAGAAAGGCGATCGGCTTCACCATCCGTATGAATCCGTACACTCGATAGGTCTGCACCTAAATTTTGTTCTAAATGCTGCTGAACGCCTTCATCTAATTTGCCACCGCCGCCGGATGCTGACTGAATACGCTGCCCAATATCTTCCTGGACGCTGCCTTCAGATGAGCCGACACGCTGAATCATGCGCTGACCCGGAACAGCGGGTTCAGGTTGGGGAGGACTGCCGATCGCCGTCGGAGAAGATGCACCAAAGCCCAAACTAGGAGGCAACAATCGTCCGATATCGACGTGCATTCCTAACATCAGGTTATCGCCGCCCGTATTAATCTCCAAATGCAACCAGTTTACTCCAGGTACAGGTAGCATCTGTCCATTCAGTTGATCCAGTGCCAATCGTCGAGCCGCTGGATCAGAGAGTACACCTGCCAATGCGCCAGCGCCAATTAAAACTGTAGTGCTAACGACCCCAGTTTGTTCACCTGTGCTTAACCGTTGCCAATCTTGGGTGATGCGATCGCCCACGCGAGTTTGCAACGTCGTCAGCCCACTGTCAATTTCTGGAACCTTTAAAACGGCTTTCATAAAATCGGTAGCTGTAGCCGAGCGGGATGGCTCAGGTTCTTTGTCTGAAGACACCGCCGGAGACGTTGGAGCGGTTGTTGGAGACGGGATTGGATTGGGAACTGGGGAAGTTGCTCCTCCACTGGCGCTAGAAGGACTGGGGCTGATGGTCGGTAAAGTTCCCAGGCTAAGCTGAGCCAGTGTGGGTTTCAGTGCGGATGGATCGAGTTGCTGTTGGGCATGTTGCATTGCGATCGCTTGCATCTGTGGATCGAGATGCAACTTTAGACCCATGTTGTAGCGTGAAGCAGGATCAGGAGGTTGTAGCAGGGACGGCGGCGTAAGCTGAAAGCCAGGGACGGACGGCGAACTGTCGGTCTCATCCCGTTGAACGATCGCAGAATTCTCTTTCCGCATCAAATGTTCATCTTCCTCGTCTTCACAGGCATCACACTGGCGCTGTATGGGTTGTGGAAGAGTTGAGGTGGATGGATCGGTGGGCTGATGTTTGGGGAAGATGGAAATCTTGCTGAAATCGTGACCCAGCAACTTTGGCTGAAGGGACTGGGATGGATGACTTCTAGCCTCTGGCACTCGCATCACTGCATCCGCCACGCGATCGGCTTCTCGTTCTGCCGGATCATTCGGCTGGCTAACCGTGAGTTTGGGGTAGATCGAAAATCGACTGAGGTCATGTCCCATTGGAACTTTATCTAAAGCTGGAATAGATTGTTCTGGTGACTGCTCTGGCGAAGCTAATTCGGCTGCTGCGGGGACAATTGTGTTAACAGATGTATTAACTGTGGCGTTGACAGTTTGGGAACCAAAACTAGAACTGAGAGGGGCGGTCGCAGGCTGAAAGGAGTCTGTTGGCGACAGAGCTGATTTCGGCTTTAACCTTGTATGTTCACTCATTCCACACCTCTAGAAATAATTGAGTGCGACGCACCTTGAACCTAATACCGACGATTGCCCCCTCTCTTTCTTAACCGCAATTGCCCCATAAAATCAGCGATCGTATTGGACAGGAATCAAGAATTAATCGGGCTTGGTTAATTCCTAAAGTTTAAATCGTACATCCGCGAACCTGACCTAAAACCCGTCAAAATGAATTAACGCACCCAATCCAGTGCTAGCAGAAAACATTCCCTTTTCACGTTGCGGCGGTGTCCAGGTGCCGCTAATGTTGAGCGTGATGCTAAACCATGGAATGATATGCTGCTCTGCCTGAACGCTACCGCCGTAAGCTGAGGACATTTTAGGCAATAGAGACTGCGTTGCCGCTGCCTGCAAGCCAACTTCAAGCTCTTTGTTCCACGGTGGTGTCCAGTGCCAATTGATCAGGGTCATCGCTTCCTGAACTGAAAAACCACCTTGAGAATCTAGGGTGAGGCTGATGTTCGGCTCATGTCCAAAATCTATTTTGGTGTTCTTGAGTTGCCTGATATTAATATTTCGGTAAATAAGCGTTCCCTGAAGTGACCAAGGTGCTGGGGGAGGGGTCGATGATAGCCCTAGAGTATTCTGATTTTGGGCATCAGCGCTGGGGTGTGGCTTGTCGTTATCATCTCGCTGGACGAACAGCGCTCCATCTACGAGCTTTGCCATTGCAGAGGTTGAATCATCTGGCAGTGGATAATCTCCCGGTTCAGTTTCATGCAAACTTTTGGCTGGAATTTCAATGGGTTCAAGAGCCGAGAAGGGGATTCTGACATCAAAAGGTTCAATTCCGACACTAGATTCTGGTGGTGCGGAAGTTGCGGATTGTTCATCATCGGGTGTCGATCGCTGGAGGCTTTCTTTTGTTTGAATACTGCCTGTTTGCTGCACCACATGGGTTAGCTCATGCGCCAGTAATTGTTTTCCAGAATCTGTATCGGGGGCGTATTTTCCCGGTGCAAATATAATGTTCTGTCCGACTGTATAGGCATGAGCCTGGATGGATTGAGCAGATTCCGCCGCTTGTGAATCGCGGTGAATTTTGACTTGACTAAAGTCAAATTCAAACCGTGGTTCCATAAAGTTACGGGTTACCCGATCTAGCGGTTCCCCTCCCGATCGCACCACCTGATTTACCTGGGCGGTTGCTTTATCGTCGATCTGCTTCGACCCGTTTTCTTTCCGCATTAAGTCTTCATCTTCCTGCTCACACGCAGCACATTGACGATGGATTGTGTCCTGGGGCGATCGCATCACCCCGTTTTCCGACATCATCGGATCATCCATCCGCATCACCTCATCCGCCACCCGATCCGCCTCCCGCTCATAGAGATCATCTGGCTGGCTCACCGTCAGCTTAGGCTGTATAGATATGCGGCTAAAATCATGACCCAACAGCGGTGCTTGTGTCGGTTGAGTTGTAGGTATAAAACTGGGCTTAACGGGCGTGAAGATCGATTGAGACGACTGTGTATCACTCGTATGGGAAGGTCTTTTTAATTGAATGCGATCGCTCATTTTGATCACTCCCAGGGTTATTGATAGTTCAAAAAGTAATTTCTAGTAGGAGGTTAGGTTTTGTTGTCTCAACCCATCCATGGCAGGAGCGATCGCACTTTTGGTTCAAGGCTAGCAGGAGAAGTACCTGCCGTCAGAGTAGGATAAATCAGTAGGTGAAAGACTCCCTGATTTCCTGCAATTAAAGCATTTGGGCTTTGGGGATGCTTTAATTGCAAAATCAGATTTGCCAGAGTTTTAGCTCCCGCTTGGGTCAGGCTATAGGTTGTGTCAGAGAGGGAGTAGTGACATAAGCAGACAGCCTGTTGAGCAGAGTCAGGCTGTTGAGTGGAGTTATGAGTATATTGACTGGTCGATATTTGTAATCCCAGTGATGTACAGCCAATTACAGGATAGAGAGGAGAAGAGGGTCGGGTCGGAGATGCAACATCGATCGCTTTTGTCACTTCTTGAATATGATGGGGACGAAGGATCTGGTAAGGTTTAGCTTGATTGGATTTTACTTGATCATGAAGCTGTTTAACAAGGTCGATGAACAGAGCAGCGCTGAGAAAGCCAAACACACTAATTTGCCAGACGTAAAATTGAAGTAGACCTGTAAATTCGGCAGCGGCGATTGCTCCCAGTATCAGAAAAGAGAGCCATTGCGCTTCTGAAAATTGCCAGAAATAGGAACGCTCTGGATCACCTCGCCAAAACTCAAAGCAGAATCGTCCTACAGTGTAGAGAACCGTAAACACTGCCAGGATATCTCCGGGTGAATGCACTTTGAGCATCAGTATAGTACCAGTCAAAACAATAATCGAGAGCCAGAGAGCTTCAATAATCTGAATCGGAAATAACCGAACGCCCACTAGATAGGGCGTAAATCCTAAATCTACATGTTGTTTGCCATAACAAACGCCCCAAGTACTCGGTCGCCCATGACAACATCCCACATTAAAACAACCGACTCGACCACACATCACGAATGTGCCTAACCCCAGAATGGCAACATCCAGGTACGGTAAAACGGGCTGCTGTAAAGTTACAAGGAAGAGGATGATCGCCCCAATAACGCCAATGAGCTGCTGATATAAAACGAGTTGTTCATTGCCCGTAATAATCTTAATTGTGAATGCCAGCAGGAAGAAGGTGAAGATGGCAGTGGCAATGATGCCAGCTATAACCGAGAGCGATAAGTCTAAAACATAAGTTAGACTCATCACCAGAACAACAGCAATAAGTAGCCCGATCGCGCTAAAAACATGAAAGGCAGACCTTAATTTCCCCAGACAATGCACTTCTGGTTGAAGGAGGCGATCGAGGCGATCGCTCAATACATTTTCAAAGATGCTGCTTTGCGAATAGGGCGATATCATCCAGATTCCTGCCTTTGTAGAATGCATTAGGGACTAGCGAAGCGGAATGCGTCGAGTCTCAACCTGACTCAGTGGCGAATGCAAAAAATCATCAACCGTTGTTGGAAAATAAGCGTATAAGCGGAATACTGTTTTAGTGTGATCGTTAAAATGAAGCGTTAATCCTCGACTAGCATAAATCCATTGGCTGCTGAGTGCTTGTAATTTAGATATCGTTGTGCCTTCTGGGGAACCCAGGATTTGCTCTGGAGATTTAGAAAAAACAGGTGAATTAATTTGAATAACGGCGATCGTATCCTCGACATACCAAACCATGATGCCGTAGGGAGCAAACGGAGTTGCAGGATAATCTCGAAAAGCATTTGGGGAACCTGCTAACAAGCCAATTCCATCGGGCGCGTCTCCCGTTTCCCCGAATGCAGTTTCAGCATCACTCCGGACGCAGTTTGAGCTTAATCCCTGCCAATCTATTAAATCGCCTGTAGCAAGCTGGTGCAAAGCACCTATACAATCTTCAGCAGTAGGACTAGCATTCACTTCATTAGGCATGACAGACACCTCGTTTAGAGTCGCTTTAGATTGGGTACAAGCGGCGGTTCCGATCGCAATCAGCACAACTAGAGTCAGGTAAAGCAGGCGTTTCATCGTCTAGTGCCAGGGAATTAGAATATGCTGCCCCGCTGTCAGGGTTGTCCAGTTTACAGATGGATTGGCTCGGTCTAGATCCGCCCCGGTTACACCGTTTTGAGTTGCGATCTGCGCCTTCGTTTCCATCTGTCGCGCAAAAACTTTCGTACCCCTCTGATTTGTAGCTTCAACCACAAGATGTTCTCGACAACCGGGTAGATTTAGCGATGCGGGCAGAGGTGCGGCTGGAGTTAGACCGGGGTTAGCTGCACGGATCTCTGCTTCCGTTGCACCAGTTGCGGTTGCGAGTGCTGCTAGCGTTGTAATTCCTGCAGGAACGCTAATTAAATTGGCACTACCTGGAGCAGCGGGGGTGACCCAGTTGCCATGCGGGTCTAGCCCTAAGAATTCGACGTGACCTTGAAAATAAGCGGCTTTAACTGCGTTTATTCCGCCTGCACCCCCAATCACGGTGTCGCGGATATTCTCAGCATGACGTAGGTAGTCTGCATAACTGCCAGGGTCATAAGAACCCACAATGTCAGGAGTGGGAGGAGAGTAGCTGCCGCCTTCGATCGCGGTTCGTAGCGCAACGTTTTTAGGGGCAGTGAGTAATTCTGCTGAGAGCACCTCCTTCGTAAACAGTTCACAAAATCCTTCCATCATAATGCGACTATCCACCTGTCCTGCATTTTCCACCTCTTTAAAAACAGGATGGGCAAGCGTATGAAGATACTCGTGTACCAGCGTTTTCCAAACTCCCCATTTCGCCGCTCGCTCTGCTGGAGAAGGTTCACCGCCATCACCGGGAGCATCAGGCATGTTCAGCATCACATTTGAGCCGACCACAATGCGATCGCCCGTCATTGCAAACCCGTACAGGTCAAACTTCTCTAAATCAGCACGGCGACTGTTGACAAAAGGAGTCAAAATTTTGTCCACGAAGAAGTCCTGCTGTTCGCCCGGAGTTGATTGATTAAAGTGATGGACTTGCTGTATCGCGCTACCATGAGTGTTGGCAATCCAACCAGCTAAGTCTGATGGATTAACAGGAAGTCCTGCAAGTGTTCGCTGTGCTGGGTCATGGGCATTAAGTAGCGTTGGATTGGGTCCTGATGCCTGAAACTGGAAACGGGTTCGATTCCCTGCCTGAGCCGGAGTTAGAGCAGCGGCGGTAGCCCAGGAACCAAAGTGGGCATCTGTTACCTGTTTAGCAGCACGACCGGCTCCTTCAAACTCAGTCATAGGAAGATGTCTGGCAGTGGCAACTCGTCGGATCTCTGGCATTTCGGAATCGAGGTTACTGGTCATCGCCTGAGTCAAGTCGCGTTTCAAGACTGCTCGTGCTGCTTTGGCTGCGGCTGTAATGGCACCGCCTGTGCTAGCACCATCCCAAGGAACCGCGACGGATACACCGCCAACCGTTGTCGTTGAACCGGGGTTAAGTTCTCTACGCAATGCCGCTAATCGGGCTGCATCGGGCACAGTCGTCTCTGCATGTTGATCGGGAATTCGGGCAGGGGTAGTACTACAACCGCTACACCGCTGTAAGCCTAACCCCGATCGCAGACGAGGGACTGCCTGTTTTGCCACATTCCCGATCGCGCCAGTGAACCCAAACCAGAGGCGTGAGACTGCCCCGATCGCCGACAGATCAGCATCCGCCTCTAGCGCAGAACTCTCTTCCTGTCCTTTTTGCGACAAGCCCGCTGGTGCGCCCTGCTGTTGAACGACGTGTGCCAACTCATGAGCAATCAGGGCATCTCCAATGAGGGTTCCTGGCTGATACTCACCCGGTGCAAAGGCAACGTGCGTCCCTACCGCAAAGGCTCTTGCATTCAAATCGCCTGCCAGTTTTGCTGCTATTGGATCAGTGTGCAGACGCACCTCTGAAAAGCTTTGTCCAAACGCCGAACCCATTCTTGATTGAACTTCGCTATCGAGCGATCGCCCTTCGCCAAGATCGGCTTGCAACGCCTCAGGGTGATCCACTGAACGAGTTATCTCATCACGGCTCTTTAGCATCACATCAGGAGCCGATTCATCAGGCATTGCAGATGCCGTTTCACTCTCTGAAGCAGGGGATTTTGCGTCATCTGTCGGCTCAGTGGATGCTGTTGTTGCTTGTGAGAGGCGTTGGGCGATCGCTTGACGAACCTGACCACAAACGACAGGAATGTAATCTCTGGCTTGAGTGGCTTTAGGGGAGTAAAGACGAATAGCTTGATCGAGCGATCGTGCGTCCTGGGTGCTATAAAAGCTGAGTTGCTGTTCAAGCTCTGTCCGGATCATGGGTAGTATAAATACTCCCATTAGCTGGTCAGAAACTGCCTCTTCAGCAACTGCATTCACCGCAGGACGCAATTCTCCTAGAAATTCGCTCTTATGCATTTGTCCCGGTTCAAGCTGCTCAATGGCATCTTCCACAATGAATAGTGATGCAGTTGGTGCCGTTGTCCCATCTGGATTGGGAGGAGAATCAGAAGCCGTGGACGGTGTGCTAGGAGTAGATGTAGCGGTCTCTGCATCACGCTGAATTACAGGTGAAACTTCAATCTGAGACTGTTGAACAACATGAGTTAATTCATGGGCTAACAATTGCTTTCCCGCATCAGATTCGGGCGCATACTGCCCAGATGCAAATACAATATCGTGCCCTGATGTGTAGGCTTTAGCATGAATAGCTTGAGCTGATTCTGCTGCCTGCGAATCGTTATGCACCCGCACCTGTCTAAAATCAACACCAAAACGAGGTTCCATAAAGGCGCGGGTTTCGCCAGATAGCGGACTCCCGCCACCCTGACTGTTACTTAACTGACTTTCAACTTTGCCACTTGCTGGGAATTCTTTATCAGGCGATCGCATGACCAGCGGTTTCCTCTGCACAATGCTATCCACTAACTTAGCTTGAACTTCCTCCTCGTCCTCACAAGCATCACACTGACGATGAATAGTATCTTGAAGCGATCGCATCACCCCATCTCCTGATACTCCTGGATCATCCATCCGCATCACCTCATCTGCCACCCGATCCGCCTCTCGCTCATAGGGATCATCTGGCTGGCTCACCGTCAGCTTAGGCTGTATAGATATGCGGCTAAAATCATGCCCCAACGGTGGCGCTTGGGTCGGTTGATTTGTGGGAATAGAACTAGGCGTAACAGGCGTAAAGATTGATTGGGATGACTGCGTATCACTCGTATGGGAAGGTCTTTTTAATTGAATGCGATCGCTCATTCCATTTCTCCAAAATTCAGTAACTCGCTAATCATTAAGGAATCTTTACCGACTGCAACCCTGCTTTGACATCCGCTTCCCAACTGGCTTGAGAACTAGCATTACACCCATGATTAGTGGCGTTATCGTACTTCTTATTTTGTTCAGTAGATGCTTTCTTCACCGCATTCAAAATCTGTTGATGCGTTCCTGGTGCTGCCGATAAAATTGCCATCGTCCCTTTACGGGCGATCGCACAGCCAATATCAAAATGAGTCTGCTCATGCTTCAACAGGCGATCGGACTCCATCTGTGCCACTCGGCTGCACTCGGCTCCAATTTGGCTAGAACAATCGGAGGATTGCTGCGCGGTAACCGATGAATTATAGGGCATAGAAGCAGAGCAAGAACTGGTATTTTTGGTCAGTGGTCCCCAAGTGCCTTTAGGATTTTTGGCAAACCAACCTTGGCAACTATTAACGGATTTTTCACAACCCGTAGCTTTAGGATCAGTCGGCTTACCAAACATAGGTTTGACCCATGAGGCTTGTGGATTAAAAGTGGCGGTAATGAGCGAGACACCGTTAACCGCTTGAATCTGTAGCTTGTAAGCAGTCTCTGCCGAAAAACTGCCGCTAGGAGAGCCTTTGAAATCTGCCCAAGTGAGACCGCGATCGGGGGAACAACTGGCTTGGAGGGCAGCAGAGATATTGGCGATCGCCTTGTTAACCCCTTTCATTGAAGTAAGTTCTGTCGAGTCAGATTCAGATTCCGCCGCCGGGAACAGGGCGGCGACATCAACATCCAAACCTGTCGTATCAATGTCAGCAGGTGCAGGTGTAATTTCGCCATCTAAAGTTACCAGCGTATCTGCTGGAGAAGAAGTTGCTGGTTCTGCGATCGCCCCTTCTTCACGCATCACTTGACGTTGCACAGAACCAGATTGCTGCACCACATGGGTTAACTCATGGGCTAACAAATGTTTGCCAGATTCAGTGTCAGGCGCGTACTCACTCGTGTTAAATACAACATCTTGACCTAAAGTATACGCACGAGCATTAATGGTTTTTGCTGAGTCTGCTGCTTGGCTATGAGTATGAATTTTTACTTGACTAAAGTCATGTCCAAAGCGAGACTCCATGAAGTGTCGGGTGGGTTGATCTAAGGGTTGTCCCCCAGATGTTACAGCCCGATTTACTTGGGCGATCGCGCCATCATTTCTATCTGAGTTTTCGGCTGAATCGGCTTTGCGGGTAATCTCTTCTTCCTGTTCACAAGCTGCACATTGACGACTAATTTGAGGTGGGCTAACTGAGGCGGACTGCATTCCCACATCCTGGGCTGAGTGCGGCATTCGCATCACCTGATCAGCAACGCGATCGGCTTCTAACTCCCAAGCATCGTCTGGTTGACTGATGGAAATTTGAGAAGACCGCTGGACTTGCAGAGGTGAAATAACCACTCGACTTAAGTCGTGCCCTTTATGAAGCAAAGGTGATAAATGGTTTGATTCTGCCTGCTTTTTAGACAGAATAGCAGGCGGGGCAAAAAGGGATGAATCGCCGGAACGCAGCGAAGGCGATGTCGAAGGTAGATACACGGATGAACGACGACGTATCCGAACGCGATCCTTCATGTCACTCGCCTCTCATTGACGGGTAAAACCAGACGGGTAAAACCAATCCAGTCATTAGTGTACTGCTTATTTCCATTTTGGCGATACTAGACAAAGGTCTAATTAAGCTGCTCTTAAAAAACGAGACAAATCTATAATTCAATCTGTAATATGCGGCTATATCTTGTACTTTGCACAGCGTGTATTTTACACAGCCCCTTGAATTTTACCTAGCCATGACAGAAGCTTCATCTCAACCCGCTAAAAGTCCTTCAGTTAAACAGGTTCTCACTAACCCGCAACAGCTAGAGCAGTTGACGGAACGAGTTTATACTTTGATGCAAGAAAATTTGCGTCATCAGCAGGAACAACTTAAAAGCTATGCCTGCGGCAGGGGGTGGGCATGAGCACTGAGATTGATAAACGAGTTTCCCAGTATGTTACGACGAATCGGTTTTACGTTGAAATGACCGACAGTAAAACCATCGCGGCATCTTTCAGTGAATGCACAGGGTTAAGCGTCCAAATTAAAAAAGAAGTTTATTTTGAAGGTGGCTTAAATGACCAACAGCGGGTGCGTTTAGGTCATGCTGAGTTCGCTGATGTCACCCTCAAGCGAGGATTGACAGATGATGTAGAGTTTTGGAAGTGGGCAAGCCAAATTTTTCAGGGTAAGAAAAGTCGGCGGAACGTGAACATTTTGGTGTTCAACCAGGCAGGCTCAATTATGCAAAGTTGGACGCTGATTGGAGCAGTTCCGGTGACTTGGAAAACTCCGGCTCTGCAAGCTAATGGGAATGCAGCGGCGATCGAAGAATTAACGCTAGCTTATGAAGGCTTGAAGGTCGGCAAGTCATCTGGGGAAGGGGGCGAATTGAAAGGACGAGACGGTAAAGGTTTTTTCTAAGTTTCTGAATGGTTCAGTTTATGAGACGAGTAGTTTAAGAAATGCAAGTTCTTCAGGCTCCACTTGGAATTCAGGCTCCGCTGTTGGGAAATGGCGGCATGGGGATATCTCGTTTTTTGCGTCCCCTGATCACGCCGCTAGTGACGGCGGCGCAGTTTCAGTTGCGGGTGCATCGGGTACCGTCGATCGCATTTTTGCCCACTTCGTTTTTCCCAGATTGGGAAGTGTCAGAGCCGTCTTTATTTCAAGAGTCTGAAGGACATTCTGCTACTTTCTCAGAGGAGTCAGAGCCTTCTGTTAAGCATATCCAAACTCTGCCTGCGATCGAGAGATATCAGGAAAATTCTCAAGCTGAGCATTCACGAATAAATCAGGTTGAACATTCACGAATAGAGCCGAGGAACGAGAAAAGCCACTCTATCGGAGAATTGCTAGTTCAAGCCGAAGGGGAAAAGTCTAAGTCAAAAGCAAAGCCTTCTAAAAAAGACACTTCTAAAAAAGTCACTCCATCACTAGAGCCTTTACCCTTCTCCCGTGCAACCAATAAGGCTCCAAAATCTCAGCCAAATCGAGATTTACAAGTCCCCATAGAATCTGAATTACAGTTGGAGGATCAGCATGAGAATAGCGAGACAAGAGTGCCCTTTTCTGCGCCTGCATTAGAATTAAAAACTTTAGAAATTCAAGAGACTGAGTTTGACGCTAGGGCTGCTAGCGCTGATGGAAAAGCGACTGATGTTGACGAAGTTCTAAGTTCAGAAAGTCTGCAACCTCTTCAGGAGACTGAGAGAGTGTTTGAATCGCCAAAAGAACTGCCCGAAATCCCCCCAGTAGTGAGGAAATTGGAGCATTATAAAAAAGGTCATTTAGGGACAATTATTAACCGTTCTGAGACGTTTCAAACATCTTCTGAAGGAGGCGATTTTGAGCAAGGCGATCGAGAAATTAATCTTCAGAATTCGGGAGCATCCCAATCGTTAAAGCCTCACAGTAAGAAAGGTCCGAAGCACTCTCCTATTAAGGCAGAGGGCTTGGAAGAGAGCAAGAAAGCTGAGATCCTCTCACAGGATCTAGAACTGGCTTCAGAGGCATCCCCGTGGGCTGCGGAGGATGTAAAAGTTACCGAGACAGAGGATGTGAATTTCACTGCGCCCAAACTATCTAAAAACCGTCATCAAGATAGAGAAAGACAAATCATACAAGCGGATTTAATTCCTGATTCGGAGATGCCATCGGTAACGAAAACTTCTCAAAAACCGCATTCCACTCGTCAGCGTAACACGACCCAAAAGAATACACCAAAATTATCCTCTTCTGATTTAATTTCCCCAACTGAAGAGAACAATTTGAGTGAAGGAATTGATAGTACAGACATTCAACGAGCTGAAGATCTGTCACAACCTCCTGCTTCGTTCTTGCAACCTGTCGCAGGTGATGATTGGAACACTGAACTTGACCAAAATTCCTTATCAACAGAGTTTGAGCCTTTAGCTGAGGAACCGTCTGAAACGCTAAGAGTGCTACCGGCGAGTGAAGCTGTTCGCAGAATGCCATCCCCTAGCTTCTCCAATAGTGAGGGACTTCAATTAGAAAGCTCGCAAGAACTGGGGAGTTTTGGAGCGAGTGTAAGACGCTCTGAATCTTTGAAAAGATCCTCTGAGAGTTTAGCAAATGTGTATAACAGTATTGATAGCGATATTGCTAATGATTTACTAGAACCGTTTACAGACGTAATCGAGCAGCCTGAACACAAACAGCTTGAGCCCGATCGCCCAGAGCAATCCCCAAAATCCCCAAAATCCCCAAAATCCCCAAAAATCACTAACCGTTCTACTCCACTGTTGAACGATCGCCAGAACGTAGCTCTCAACTCAAGCTCATCGATTAATGCCCCTCCAGAATTCGTTGCAGCAGATTTGCCTCCCCAAGGCTTTGCTGTGGGTGGAGAAGTCACTGCTACGGCTCAACCGGGCAAAGCGATCGCCCCTTCCGACACGGTTCCTGTCATGCTAACCCCTGGGGAATTTGTCATCAACGCCAGAGATGCTCAAAAGCATCTGCCCTTATTGCGGCAGATTAATCAAAATGGTGAGCCGGAAATTTCGACATTATCAGAAGACATTCCTCAGATTTCGCTCAAACCGACAGGGATTCAACGCCAGCGAGGAGTTCCTAATTTATTGGGAATGGAAACTTTAGGGGGACAGCAGTCAGAACGGCAGTCGGAATGGCGATCGCTCCAATCTGGAATATTTGACGACTTTAGCTCCTCCACTCCAGCTCCTACTTACGCCGCACCCCCTCGAATCTTTCGTTCTAAGGCTCCTCCATCCGCGTCATCACGTTCCTCATCCTCTCATTTCTCTACGCCTTCGACTTGGACAAGCGTAGAAGATTTGCTGTCTAGCAGTGATTCACATCCATCGTTCGTGCCAGAGCAGAACTATTTTTCAGAGATGCTCCAGCCCGTACAGATCATTCATCGCCAAGCCGAGCAGGGGTTTGCAGAAGGAAGAGAAGTGATGGCTCCTGCGAGTCCAAGCATGGCTGATCCAAGCGTGACTGAAACAATTGAAAATCCGCAATCGACCGGAAAAGAGGCAGAAGCTACCGGAGATATTGAAACCCTAGCGCAGGAGATTTATCAGCGATTATGTCGTCGATTAGAAATTGAACGAGAGCGGAGCGGTGTTTATAGTGGGCGATCGCCCTGGTGAGATCAAGTAAAAATTCATTAAAGTTGATAAATTAAGGTCGATAGCATGACAGATTCAGCACTTCAAAAAGCATCCTTACAGCCTTTCACCGGGGAAACCGCCGAAGCCATTGAGCTAATGTTTAATCCCACTCAGCTTGCGTTCGCCCGAACCGTGAAATGGCAAAGTGAACAAGGAGGCAGGGGCAAAAAAAGCGCCTTACCCAAGGTCAACTTTTCAGGCGTTGATCCCTATAAGCTGACGTTGAATCAACTGGTATTTGATACCTATGAAGAAGGCAAGTCAGTAGTTGATAAATATATTAAAAAGTTAAAAAAAGGAGTTGAAGCACCCGATGGTCAAAACAAACGTCCGCCCGTCTATATTTTGCTGTGGGGTGGCAAAAGCAGTTTCCCCTGTGTAATGACCAGCCTCAGCTATAAGCTAGATATGTTTTTGCCCGACGGAACACCTGTTCGCGCACTAGTTGATATTTCTCTGCAAGAAGTGGATATGGAAAACCCACCCGGTACAAGCGAGTCTAAATCTAAAGGGGCAGCCCGTTCTGGATCTGACTCTCGGCAGGCTCGGCAGAAGGGGAGCGGACAACCTTCGTCTTCGCCTAAGCCCTCTAACCCGTCTGATTTCTAAGCTGAAAAATGTAATGAGTGAGATGGAATTATGCCCCCTGCTGCTTCCCAATATGTTTCTGAACCCCTGCTGCAAATTGACGGCACAGATGCTCCGCCAGAGCTAAAGAAAGACATCTTAAAAATTGTGGTCGAAGAAAGCCTGCATTTACCCGCCATGTTTACGTTGGTGCTGCACAATAACTACATTCCTGCCGACCAAAATAACAAAGCTTGGCGACATCAGAAATACTTAGAAATTGGTAAATCTGTCCGCATCGGTTTTGGCAACAGCACAACACTTGATACCAACTTTGATGATCAGAAAAAAGGCTATGTGATTGATGGTGAAATTACGGCGATCGATGCTAACTTTACCGAGAAGTCAGAATCCCATTTAATGATCCGGGGCTACGATTTTTCTCATCGCTTGCACCGAGGGCGTTATAGTCGATCGTTTCAAAATATGAAAGACAGTGACATAGTAGAACGAATTGCTAAAGAATCAGGACTTAAAGCTCAGTGTAGCAACACAGGTGAACCACGGGAATATGTGTTTCAAGAAAACCAAACCAATATGGAATTCCTACGCGAACTAGCGGCACGTTATGGGTTTGAACTCTTTATTCAAGGTGGCACACTGTATTTTTCTAACCCTGAGAAGCGAGGCGAAGAACTGTCTTTGAAATGGCTTCGGGATATTAGCAGTTTCAACGTTCGGGTCACTAGCGCTCAACAGGTGAGCGAAGTGGAGGTGCGTGGCTGGGACTATGAGAATAAACGCACCATTGTTGAACGCGCTAGTTCAGAAAAACTCATTACTGACACCAAAAATGGTAAGGGTAGTCAAACCGCAGACAAATTCAAAGTATCCAAACCTAAGATGATGGTGGTTGACCATCCAGTCTTTAAAGCAGACGAAGCTAAAAAAATAGCGCAGGCACTCTGTAATGAACTGGGCGGTGAATTTGTTTATGCCGATGCTAAAATGGATGGAAACGGTAATCCTGAAGTGCGTCCGGGACGAGTCGTTAAATTGGAAGATATGGATAATGGCACTGGTATGGGTATTTACAATGGTAAATACTATGTGACCGACGCTCGCCATACTTACCACGAGAAGATTTATAATACCGATTTTAGTATCCGAGGCTTGCGGGATGGGGGGATGTTGTCGATGCTGACACCGCCTGTCCATTTACAGCCTGGACAAACCTTAATGGTCGGCATTGTCACCAATAACAAAGATCCAAAGGCTTGGGGGCGCGTTAAGGTACGATTGCCAACGCTGACAGAGGAGCACGAGAGCAACTGGGCAAGAGTCGTCAGCATTGGAGCGGGAACAGGACGGGGATTTGATTGTTTACCGGAAGTGGATGATGAGGTGCTGGTTGGATTTGAACATGGAGACATTCATCGTCCTTACGTGATTGGAGGCGTTTGGAATGGCAAGGATAAGCCTCCAGAGCCAGTAGACGATTCAATTCAGGGAGGCAAAGTGCGATTGCGAACCATTAAAACGCGCAAGGGGCACAAGCTGCAATTTGTTGATGAAGATAAAGGAGGAAGTAAGACGGGTGTTTATATTGAAACCGCAGGAGGGCACAAGATTAAGGTAAATGATAGCGATCGCCATATTGAAATTGAAACCAACGGCGGACATAAATTAAAGATGGACGATCGAGGGCAATCAATCAGCATTCAATCGACTCTGAATTTATCTATCGAAGCGCAGGGGAACATTGATATTAAAGCGAACGGCATCATTACTGTTCAAGGCGCAATGATTCATTTAAATTAGGCAAGGACACAAATGGGAAGACCCGCAGCCAGAATTTTAGATATGACGGCACATGGTAGCCCGCTCAGCGTTGGTCCAGGCAGCATGAATGTTTGGATTGGCAAACGTCCGGCGTGGCGTGGCATTACAGCCGCGCAGGCAGTGCAGTTAGCTCAGAAGATTGCTGAAGGGGCAGAGAAAATTGCCAAAGCATCAGCAGCGGTAACAGCGGCAGCCGGAACGCCTGCGTCTGCGGCGGCTGTGACAAACTTTAATAAAACCGTTGCAGATGCGGCGGCAGATGCGGCGGCATTAATGGGTAGTTTTATGGCAGATCTGCATACTTGCCCCATTGTCAAACTGGTAGTACCCGATGGCGTGGGAGTGGTGATCAATGGCAGTCAGACCGTGTTAATTAATGGGCTGTCGACTTGTCGTATTGGTGACATTATTCAAGAGACTACTTGTGTAAACAGCATTGTGATGGGTGAGATGACAGTTTTAGTGGGCGGATAATTTGAGTCGGTAGATCGCTTTAGGTGGAACAGGAGAGAGACGCATGTACACAACGGATTATGACAATTCCCGCGATCGCAGCTACCTTGGACGAGGTTGGGGTTTTCCGCTGCAAACTAGTGTACAGGGAGGCATTCAAACCACTGCTCAGGCGCAAAAAGTCAGTGAGTCCATTTGGATTATCTTACGAACGAGTATTGGGGAACGGGTCTATCGTCCTACCTTTGGATCGCGCTTATCAGAACTGACATTTGCGCCACTCAACACCCATACGTTATTTATGATTCGGATGCATGTCCAAGAGGCGCTAGAAGCCTGGGAACCGCGCATTATTTTAGAAGAGGTCAGTACCGAAGCTGACCCGATCAGAGGCAGAGTATACATCACCATTCGCTACTACCTCAAAGACAGTCCCGATCTTCTGAGTTTGGTTTATCCCTTTTACCTAGCCGCTGCGGAGTAAGCTTGTGGAATTCGATTTCTTGCCCAAATTACCAACTTCCAATCTAGACGATCGCAGCTTCGATGATTTAGTCGATGAATGCACGTTACGCATTCCGCGCTACTGTCCAGAATGGACGGATCACAACCTCAGTGATCCAGGGATCACGATGATTGAGCTATTTGCTTGGTTAACTGATCAAACTTTGATGCGGTTTAACCAGGTTCCTCGCAAAAATTACGTGGCGTTTTTAGAGCTACTCGGCATCCGCCTCCAACCGCCCAAACCTGCCCAAACTGAATTGACCTTTTATCTGTCTACTTCACTGGCAGAAGCCTATACCATTCCGATGGGAGTTGAAGTGGCGACCGCTCGCACTGAACAGCAAGAGGCAGTGATTTTTAGCGTCGATCGCCCCCTATATATTGGTGTACCCCGCCTCCGATATTTCCTTACCGATCGCACTGCCGAACACACGCCACAGCGACTCCGCGATCCCGTGATTAATGAATGGACGCGTGAAGCTGGAGAATGGGGCGGACGAGACCAGCCTTTGTTTGATGAACAACCGGAACCAGGGAACTGTTTTTACCTAGTATTTGAACCCGATGATCATCTAGAAGGCAATGTCTTAGCGATCACCTTTAAGGGCGCAGCCGGAACGCCCACAGGAATTGATCCGCACTTACCCCCGCGTCGCTGGGAAGCTTGGAATGGTGAAGACTGGCAGCCTGTGCTATTGCAGGAATTAGACGATCGCACTCGTGGTTTTAGCTTCCATGAATTAGAACAACAGGGCGGCAATCCGGCGCAAGGTGCTGATGTCATTTTGCATTTACCGCAGGTTTGGGCGATCGCCAATTTCACCACCTATAGCGGACGCTGGCTGCGCTGTGTCTTCATCGATCCTCAAGGGCAACAGCCCGGATATCGGAGTGCGCCTCGGATTACGGGCTTAGCGGTGTGTGCGATCGGGGGGACTGTTCCGGCAAGTCAATGTGATTTGGTAGAAGCTGAGCAGTTGGGAATTAGTGACGGTAATCCAGGGCAAGTTTTTCAGCTACAGGGCATACCCGTGTTGGAACGGCGATCGGATGAATACATTCAAATTGAGCCGCCCAATAGCTTACCTCGACGCTGGCAGGAAGTATCCGATTTCGCCGATTCTGCCCCCGACTCTCTGCACTACACTTTGGATTCATTGACGGGAACAATCCAGTTTGGACCTCTGATTCGGGAACCCAATAGTCTGCGATCGCGTACCCAAATGCGGGCACGGACTCAGGAAGGTGGACAGTTGCTAGATGAACGAACTACGGAAGGCATGGAGCATCAATATGGCGCAATTCCACCCGCAGGTTCGACCATCACGATGATGCGGTATCGCACAGGAGGAGGAAGAAGGGGCAATGTTCAACCGCAGACGTTACGGTTTATGCAGGCAGCAGTACCTTACGTGGAGCGAGTAACGAACTATCAACCTGCCTGTAATGGGGCAGATGAAGAATCCCTGTCGCAAGCGGTATTGCGTGCCCCCCGCATGTTGCGAACCCGCGATCGCGCTGTTACCGCAGAAGACTTTGAAACCTTGGCACAGCAATCTGGCGCAGTGGCACGGGTGCGCTGCTTAACTCCGGCAGAAAGTGGCAGTGCTGGACTGGTGCAGCTACTGGTAGTGCCGTTACCCAATATCGACAGCATTCAGCAAGGGCGAGGAATTGAGCCTTCACAGTTCCAGCTTAATTTGGATTTGCGACAGCAGATGATGAATTATTTGGATGAGCGACGATTGTTAGGCATTCAGGTGCAATTAGCAGAACCGACCTATGTGGGAGTATCTGTGCAAACCCAACTGGCGCTAGAGCCTGCTTACGACAATCCCCAGGCGCGAGAAGCGATCGCCTCACGGGTGCGCGTTGCCCTCTACAGTTTCCTCAATCCGATTACTGGAGGGATGGAGGGACAAGGTTGGACATTTGGTCGTCCGTTGTATCAATCTGATCTGGTGGCGCTGCTGCAACGGATGGAAGGAGTTCGTTACATTGGTCCAATTGTCATGTTTGCCCTGCATCGTCGCGGTAATGACTGGGAGCGATCGAGTACGCCGGAACCTTTTATTGATCCGGGTACGCTTGGACTGATTTGCTCATGGGCAGACAGCGATCTGCGCTCTAGTCATGTTGTTAGTTTTCTCAGTTCATCAGGAGGGTAATCATCATGGTTCAAACGGGTTCTACGCTGTCTCTCAAAATCGTTAATCTGACCCCCATGCAGATTGCGGAAGCGCTGCCACAGGATGAGCTTTCAGCCGTTCTAGTTCCTAATTTGGCAACGGAATCTGTCGGGCAATCTGAGCGACCATTGGTGGTCTATCCAGGAGAGCCGAATCAGATGGTGGTGCAGCTTGAAAATAAGGGCAGGCGATCGCTCCGTCTCAATTTCAGCGTGGCGGGAGATTTCCCCTTAGAGTGGTGCCAATATGCTACAGAAGGGTATGAAATTCTGCCCCAATCTAAAATGAGTGTGCCACTTTACTTTCAAATTCCCCTCCAGTTTTTTGAAGATCAGTCAGCGCTTCACCCAGCGATCGCCACCCAGCTTAAGCTTAAATATCAGGTGCAAGTTACGGCACAAACTGATGTTGGAATGGACTCCGAGCAAATTCAATGCGCTAAGTTTAATCTTTACGTCCGACCCCGCAGCCTCTATCCCATTTTCTTACCGATCATTTATCGGGAAGTAGATTTTATTGGGCGGTTTTTGAAAATATTTGAGCAAGCTTTTGAACCCATCGTTCAGAGTCTAGATGTCATGTGGGCACATTTAGATCCCTTGACTGCACCGGAGGCATTGCTGCCGTTTCTGGCGCATTGGGTGGGCTGGCAACATGAGCCAATGTGGGAGGTAAAACAGCAGCGGCGAGTCATTCGGAGAGCAGTTGAACTGTATCGCTGGCGAGGAACACGGAAAGGACTACGCCTGTATCTTCACTGGTTTACGGGCTTGCCTTTAGATGATGACGTGGCGCTAGAGTCTGACAAACATATTAGTATTACGGAGCCGTTCGGAGCAGCATTTATTCTCAGTGATGCGATCTTGGGTGAAGGAGCGGTGTTAGGAGGTGGACAAGCCTATCATTTTTATGTTCGTATTCGCTTTGACACAGAGCATCCTCAAGGGGCGATCGCTGAGTCCCTAGTTCGTAAAATTATTGACCAAGAAAGACCTGCTTTCTGTACCTATGATCTGTTCATTGAATCTGTTCCTTAAATCTGTCCATTAAAATACGTGTCCTATGACTCACCCATTCCCTCCTCCGTCAATTGAACCGTTAGAGCGTCTCAACGCTTACGATGGGCTGATGATTAACGCCGATCGCTGGAAGCGTGCCCATGAGTATCATCGCCAGCGTCAAAATGCTCACTATCAGTCGATTAATCAACCCGGTATTGTGTGTGGTTTAGGAGTACGAGTGATCCCGGCTCCGTCTCAGAGTAAAGCCCGCGATCGCGATCAGCGTTGGTTGCAAGTGCAGCCTGGTTTGGCGATCGATCTACACGGTAATGTGATCGTGATTCCGCGCGCCTTTAATTACCACATTGAGACAGAAATAAAAGGGACGGAGCCACTGACTATTTACTTAGTGACTAGCTACCGTGATCCTGAAGAATTACAGCGATCGCTCACGGGCGAAATGATTCAAGAAACCTATCGTTTAGAAGAAATTACTCGTCCACCAGGTTCACTAGAAGTTGAACTGTGCCGCATGTTGCTACAAACGGGAACAGGAACGCTAACTCAGCCAGAGGACGTATTTTTCCCAGGCTATAATCAGTTAGATTTGCGCTATCGCGTTCCTGCCCAAAGCCGTCCCCAGGCACTCGTGCGCTTAGCTCAGGTGAACCGCGAAGATCCCGACTGTAGCCGTAATTTTTTCAACTTAACCTATCTGTTGCAAGCCGTCGATGTGCTGTATCCTTCGCTAAAAGGTGCGGATGAACTGGGACAAGTTACGTTTGCAGAGGGGAGCGATCGCCTTCAGCATTATGATGTGCTGTACCTGACAGGTAAGCAAAAGCTAGAGCTGAGTCTGCCCGAACTGAATGCCCTTAAAGCCTATCTCGATCAAGGTGGCGTTTTGCTGGTAGATATCGCCGCTGAAGCCACCGAACTCCGAGATTCTATCCAGCAGCTAGCGCAGCAATTGGGTACGCCTCTTCAGCCTCTTACCTCACTACGAAATCATCCCCTTAGAACGCGCCCTTTTTTGTTTGCAGCGTTACCCCTTTCCCATCAACAACCCATTCAGATTTCTGTTGGTGGCGGTATTCTTCTAGTAACCGGAGATTTAGCAACATCCTGGGGTCCCGATCAGGAATTAAATTTATCACGGATTATGATTCGGACAGCGCAGGAATTAGGAATTAATTTATTGCACTATGCCTGGAGACGACGACAGTTGACAGGCTTGCAACAGGAAGATGCATCTGGACAGTGGTAATCCCACAAGGCTTCACAGGGCTGTATGAATAAATGTCCCATTACCATTAATCTAGCGACGCAAACTGTCCATTATCGGGCAGATGGATCACCGTGTTTATTTGAGGTACAGGTACGCAACGACAGCGATCAACAGGCGCAGTTTCAACTCGATATCACCGCAGCGGGGGCACATCCCAATGCCGATTGGTATCGCCTTGATCCTGAAGTGTCGGTGGCGAAACCGCCGGGAGATGAAACGCTGTTTCAAGTCTGCATTACCCATTCCCCAATTCCTCATTTCAGTGGATTAATTAACTTGACGGTTCGCGTTATTTCGCCGCAGTTGGCAGGAGAAGCGCGAGGTGTAGTCCGCTTGATCGTAGAGGCGGATGACGCTGTGATTCCCGTCGGTCTAAATTTGTTGCCTAGCCACGTTCAAGCTTACCCGCGCAACCCAGTAGATTTGATGGTGCAAGTGCGTAATCTGGGCTATCAACCCATAGATGTGCTGCTGCGTCTCTCTGGGTTGACTCCAAGCTGGCTTTCTAGTGGAGCAGAGCGGCGAGTGTTGCTCAATCCTCAAGCTGATGAATGTATTGTGTTTCCCTGTCAGCCGCCGTCGGTGGCGCTGGCGCAGAGTCGAGCTTATGGCTTTCGGATTGAAGCATTTAGCCGCAGCATTCCAGTAGGGCAGGTTGAAGGAATTCTAGAAATTTTGCCCATTGGCTTTATTAAGTTTGGCGTGACTCCGCCTCAGCAATCTGTGCCGCTCCAGGTATGGCTCCCCGATTGGAAAACTCAGGCTACAACTTTTTGGGCAGAATTAGAAAATCTTAGCAACGTAGCCCAACAAGTGAACGTAGATGTGCAAGGGTCGGGAGCAGGACAACAGTGGACATATATGCCACCTGTGGATGCAGAACTGGGGCTGGGGTCAACGGTAAAGCTACCCTTGGAAATCCATACACAACGTCCTTGGGTAGGCTTGCCGAAGAACTTTCCGTTGCAAATGATGGCACGGTTGAATGGCGAATCTTCTTCAGGGAATGGCTCTGTTGACGTTGATCCCGATCGCCAACCTGTGAAACTTCTCATTCGCCCCATTATTCCAGTCTGGATAGTGCTGGCGTTGTTAGCGCTTTTGATAACCTTGTTCTCTTTTCTATTTCGTCCGAATCCAATTGGACATACCGATTTTGTCAAAGCAGTCCGGTTTAGTGATGATCTATCTCTAGTCAGCGGGTCGGATGACTGCACGATTCGGCGATGGCGCGTTAATGGCGATCGCCTTTCTCCTGAAGGCTCATTGACAGCGCACTTTGAACAGAATGCTTCTTGTAAACCCTTTCAGTCTAAAGGTGTTCTTGCTTTTACCAATGAGCCTGTGTGGGCACTGGCATTTTCTCCCCGCATGAACGATCGCGTTGCGGCTGGATTAAGCAATGGGGTGATTCAGATTTGGCATTTGTTGACCCAAAAGCAGTTACAAGAACTGCCCGATGATGGGACGGGCGATCGCGTTTTTGACCTGGTGTTTACGCCAGATGCACAACAATTATTGAGCGGACATGGCAGCGGCAAGATCCGAGTTTGGCAACGGCAAGGCGAAGCTTTCTTAACAGAATCGGTACCCGTTCTCGAACTGAGTCCAGAACGTAATTATAGTGTGTATGCCCTGGCAATTAGTCCTGACGGTCGTTACTTAGTCAGTGCAGGCTCAAGAAATACATTAGCGGTATGGGATATGCAATCGATGGAGCGACCCGCCGCTTTGCTAATGGCGCAAAAAGGACTGGATTCCATAGTTTGGGATGTAGATTTTAAGCCAGAGAGTCATATTTTTGTGACTGCGGATTCTGATGGCAATTTGAAGCTATGGGATTTAGATCAATGTGGGACAAATACATCATCTGTTAAAGATTCTGGGGTAGATCCTGAAACACCAGTGAAGATAGAAACAAGTTTGAACTGTGAACCTGGCGATCGCTGGCAAGCGTCAAAAGCGCAGATTCGGGCGGTACGGTTTAGTCATGACGGCAAACAGTTGATTAGTGCTGGAGACGACAAACAGGTGAAGCGATGGACGCTCAACGCTCCCGGTGAATCCCTTGTCCCTGAAGTGCTGTTCACCAGTCGAAGTAAAATCAATACCATAGATTTAATTGAAACGGAACAATCACTCCTACTAGTCAGCGGTGGTGATGATCAGCGTGTGAACTTACAGCGAATGAGTCAAGGTAAACCAGGAGGGGAGCAATAGGATGTACAACGTATATCGTCCGGTGGCAGCCATCCTTAATCCGCCTGATCTGATGTCAGGGATGCCCGGTGATAGCTTAAAACTCTCGGTGGTCGTGCAGAATTTGGGCACTCAAGGAGCAGTCATTGATGTTTATTTAGATGACACCGACCAAATTCCTAGTCAGTGGTGTGCTGTTGACCGTCAACGGATTGCGCTTGATCCCTCGCAGAGCAGTGAGTTAGTGTTTGAGTTTATTCTGCCTCATGGGGCGGAAGCTGGAACCTACGATTATGCGATCGTGGTAGATGCCCCAGAGCATTATCCTGAAGATACGCCTATTTCCTATCCCCAGCAGGTGCGCGTTCTGCTGCGAGAACAGACCGTGATTCGGATGAACGATCCCTCGTTTTTCTTGAATCCTGCCACCAATACTCAGCGTCCGGCTCGTTTGTCTCCAGGTCAGCGTCTCTCGTTCCAAGTGCGGGCAGATAATCGTTCTAACTGGGTGGATAAATTTCGGTTGACCTGTCTAGATTTAGATGAGGATTGGTATACGATCCGCTACCGAAGTTCATCCCTAGAGGCTCTGGGGCTAACGACTGAAGCCAGTTTTCTAGAGCTAAATCCCCACACCCAAGGCGAAATTCAACTGGAATTGCATCTGCCTCTCGATACGCTGGCGGGCATTTATTCACCCACGTTTCGACTCCATTCTGATAATCAACCTGACCTCGTTCTCCTGGATTTAATCTATATTGATATTCAACGGGTGGAAACGCTGAATGTTGAGATGGAAACGATCGTGGGTCGAGTCAGTCACAGCGCTGGGCAATACTGTCTCAAGTTGAACAATACTGGGAACGTGATCCGTCAGCTTAGTTTTACGGCTAGCGATCGCGATGAAGAGAAGCTTTGTACCTATGTCTACGACCCAGCACAAGTGCGCTTACCACCCAGTCGAGAAGCACAAGTCATGCTGTACGTCACGCCTATTCGTAAGTGGCGACGACCGTTTTTGGGCGGCGGACAGGTGATTAATTTCCAAGTGGATATGCAGGATATGCAGGGGTATCAATTGCCTGCTCGTTTACCGCAAGGAGCGTTAACTTGGAGGTCACGTCCTTGGTGGCAGTTTTTGCTACTGCTGTTAGCAGTGTTGGGCGTGTTAGGCAGCATCGGTCTATTAATTTGGCTCTTGTTCTTTAAACCCTCGCCGTTAGAGGTGATCTTTGAACCTATAGGAACGAGCCATACTGAAGGCGATCCGGTGAAACTCAGTTGGACAATTCGCAACCCTAGCCAGGTCAAAAGCATTGTACTGAAAACTCAGGGTCAGCCTCCCGTCGCTCCAGAAACTTTTGAATTCCAGCAGGGCAAGCCTTTAAATCCGCCGAAATCTCTCAACTGCGAATCATTATCTGAATCTGAAGAATTAAAGTGCAATTTTAGCACCAGCGCCCAGGCAGCGGGCAAGTATTCTTTTGAGCTAATTGCTACGAGCCGTTCTGGAAATCCCTTAACGCCTAGTAAGACTGAGGTGGAAATTGTTGCCAAACCTGATCCTAAAGTGACGCAGTTTCAACCCAACAGAGCTGACTACAAAGTTGGGGAAGCTGTGGAGTTGAGCTGGGCAATTGAGAACGTTGGGCAGTTGCAAACCTTAAATGTGGTAGCAAAAGATAAAGAGGGTAAAGCTACAACGATTCCGATATTTCAAAACAACCAGGTGATTGCAGAATTCAAGGACTTGTGTAAACAGGAGAATAAAACTTTGACCTGTGCCAATGTACCGATCGCGGGACTTTCATCTGGGCAGTACAGCTTTTCACTTCAAGGCACGAATACGAAGGGAGTGGCGATCGCCGAATTCCCCAGTCCTACTACCGTTACACTGACTGCACCACAGATGCGATTGCAGGCAGCACTCAATGGGGACAGTAGTGCCATTATTAACGTTAAAAAGGATGAGCCACTAGAGCTAACTTGGCAGATAGAAGGCGGTGAAGGGAACCTGAAAGTCGTGATTGATCCAGGTGGTAACGTTGACCCACAATTAGGCTCTTATTCATTAGGTCTTGCTCAGCCTATGAGTGTTACGATCACGGTCACAGATGAATCAAAACCGACTCCTCAGACATTACTTAAGAAATTCGTTGTTACTGTGATTACACCTCCATCTCCCAGTTCATCTCCCAGTCCCTTACCGAGTCCATCTCCTAGCCCAGCAGCTCCAGCCCAGCCTGCGCCTCCTGCTATTGAAGGGGGAATATGAGCAGTCTGCAAATTCCGGAAGTAAGGACGACTGTCAAAAGGTGGCAGTTTTAAGCTGGGCAACTCCCATTACAGAGATTTACCTATCTATTGATGAAGTTTCGACACAGCCCTCTTTCACACCTTAACCAGACAGACTAAGATCAAGAAGAGATTTGCCGTCTTCCATTAAACCTATGGATTCCTTGTCGATATCAGATTCTTGGATCGGTCGCTCTATTGGCGATCAGCAGCGCTATTGCATTCGACACAGCATTGGCGGCGGCAGTATGGGAGATGTGTTTTTAGCTACAGATACTCGCTTAGGACAGCCCGTTGCGCTAAAAATTCTCAAGGGTGATTGGGTCGGCGCACCAGAATTACATCGACGGTTTGAACATGAAGTTGCTCTGTGTGCAGCCCTTAAAGGCGAGCATGTGGTACAGGTGAGTGACTACGGCATCACTGATGAAGGATATCCCTTCTATGTCATGGAATATCTGCAAGGACAGACGCTCGGACAACTTTTGCGGCAATTAAAACGGCTACCTGTACAGCGGACGATCAACATTGTGACGCAGGTCTGTGAAGGGCTAGAACTTGCCCACGGAGGCGTAAATTTACCGAGCAAAGGCGATCGCATTAAAGTAGTCCATCGTGATCTAAAACCCGAAAATATTTTCGTTGTCAAAACTTATCTTGGAGAAATAGTCAAGATTCTCGACTTTGGCATTGCCAAGATTCAGACTGAGCAACAAGCGAATACTCACCTGACTCAAATGTTTATCGGCACGTTTCACTATGCCTCCCCAGAGCAAGTAGAAGTGCGGCAAGATTTGGATGGGCGATCGGATATTTATAGCTTAGGCGTGATTCTTTACGAATTATTGAGTGGCACCGATCCCTTTGGTTTTGGAGAGATTGCCAGAGAGATGAGTCAAATGTCGTGGGCAGTGGCACATGCTTCCCGTCCGCCGATCCCGTTACGGCAGCAACCTGGTTGTGAGTCGTTCTCTGAAGAATTAGAAGCAGTGGTGATGCGCTGTTTAGAAAAGCAGCCTGGCGATCGCTTTCCTACTGTTCAAGCGCTGTCTCAAGCGCTGTCTCAAGCGCTTCAGTCTATTCCTCATCCGGCTGAAGCAGTTCCTGTTCTTATCCCTATTGCTCAGCTTCCTACGAAGGTTGCCACACCTCTTCCCATTCCCCTAGCTCGTCCTGTGCCAATCCCTACGCAGGTGAATCGTGCAGCAGCGTCATCTTCCTCGCCGCGTCGCATGGCGGTTTGGGTGGCGATCGCCGGATTTGTTCTTGCCGTCAGTGTCTTTGGAGCTTTCTTATGGTTTCAGCAGTCGGGTTCAAAACCCTCCTCAGAATCGTCCCCATCGCCGTCTCCATCTCCATCCCTAAAACCAACCCCAATCCCATCGCCAACTAAAACGATTGAGCGATCGCCAACAGTACCTACAACCTCTCCTGCTTCGCCAACTGGCAAAAATCCTGGTGCAGATCCTGGTACGAATTCTGGTACAAACAACGATCGCCCAACCATTCCAGAACCCCGTACCGATCCGATCACGCCTGTTCCTGTTGACCCTGCTCCTGTTGACCCTGCTCCTGTTGACCCCCCTTCTAGCGTGCCAGAGCCTGCTTCTCCTTCTACTCCGTGGGAAGACACGGTTCCACCTCCCAGCGTGCCAGAGCCTGCTCCTCCTTCTACCCCGTGGGAAGATCATCCGGGCAACGCACCGCCTGCGCCGGGGAATACGGGCGGTATTTAAAAACTTATGAGAATTATTACAAAACTTTCAGAGTTGATATAGACCAATGATATTCTTGTGCAATACCTCTAGTTTTTTATGGGCATTTAGTTCCTACTGATGATGAGACAGCACTCCTCGATTCAGCAGTTTCAACATCTAAGTTGCTCTAAACATTTAATAAACTCAGCTACATTGCCTATATCTAACCTCTGACCATCATTTTAGTTGGCGTAGAAATATTTTTCCAGCAACCGTCCGGATACTAATGCCGAAGACTAGTATTTTCAACTAAATCATTTGATTGAGGTTTTTAGGAAAAGCAGCTCCTATTAAATCTCAGCGTTGTGCATTTGTTTTTAAGCTTTCACTGTTTTTAAGCTTTCACTGTTCTCTGGTGTGTAGGAGTAATTCAAGTGGTGTCAAGAGGTGCTTTGCTATGCGTTGGTTTTTGTGCACTTAGTTTACCGGATAGTGCTTGGGCAAGCGCGATCGCTCAACCTACTTCCCCGGAACCGAGTGCCAAAGCTTTGGTTCAAAACGACGTTCCAGAGACGGGACTACAAACATTAGCTATCAACCCTCCTGAATCGTTGCAGATAGCAGTCACTCCTGCTCAATCATTGGTGCAATTTAGCAATTCTAAAGAAGCAGCGATCGCCTTTAGATCAGATTTATCTACCTCTAATCTATCCACCTCTGATTTATCCACCGCCGCTCTGCCCGAACTATCCCATACCCAATTTCCCCCTACTGACCTTGCCGTAGATCCCCAGCCCGAAGCGACTGATCCAGAGCGTCTGCCTACCAGTGACTCTGAGGCTTCTCCCCCACCTGCGGCTGATTCTGAGCCAGAGCGTCTGCCCACCAGTGACTCCGAGACTTCTCCCGCACCTGCGGCTGATTCTGGCATAACGCAACTGCCACTGGTGACTCAGCTTACCGATGTGCAGCCGACTGACTGGGCATATCAAGCGCTGCAATCTTTGGTCGAGCAATATGGCTGTATTGTAGGCTATCCCGATCGCACCTTTCAGGGAAATCGTAGCCTCAGCCGCTATGAATTTGCAGCGGGTTTGAGTGCCTGTCTCGATCGCATTAATGCCCAACTAAATGATGCAACTAGCAATCATGCCACCCGTGCAGACTTAGACATTATCAATCGCTTACAAACCGACTTTGCCCCCGAACTTGCCAGCCTTCGCGGTCGAGTTGATGCCTTAGAAGCTCGAACCGCAACTTTAGAGTCACATGCATTTTCTACTACCACCATTCTGGGAGGTGAGGTGATTTTTGGATTAGCGGATGGATTTGGCGGCGGTCCACCGGGGGATGGCAATGTCAATACGGTATTTGGTTATTCCACCAATTTGCAGTTAGTTACGTCGTTCAATGGCAAAGATCGACTGCGGCTGGAGTTGCAAGCTGGAAACTTTGGCGGTGGCGAAGGCGGATTTGCTAGCCCATCGGCATTTAATAGCCAGGGGGCACTGCTTTCATTTCAACAAGATACGCAAAATCAACTGTCATTAGGTGACTTAGAGTATCGCTTTACCGCATTAAATGATCGCGCAGTCTTCACCGTTCAACCCGTCGGATTCAGCCTCAGTAGTGTCTTAACCTCTAACTCACCCTTCTTCAGCGATAGCCAGGGATCACTCTCTCGGTTTGGGCAGCTTAGTCCTCTGTTAAGAATTGGCAATCCAGATAGCGGAGTTGGAGTAGATTTTTTCCTTAACCGTCGTTTACGGTTCCAAGCAGCTTATGGAACTGGCGATGCAGGCAATTCTCAGTCAGGATTTTTGTTTGGCAAGGGTGGTTATGTCTTGGGCGGTCAGCTCTTAATATTGCCGACTAATCATTTACAGTTGGGGCTATCCTATATTACAGGTCACAGCCCCGATGGTCGGTTAAATACCTTTACAGGTAGCCGCATTGCTGATGCATCAGGATTTATTGATGAGCCTGCTCAAATTCATGCCCTAAACACGACTTTGCAATGGGAAATTTCTCCTAAAGTAACGCTTTCGACCTGGGCGGGCGCGGCGCTGACCTACGCATCTCAGACTAATGGTGGAGCGGTCAGTACTACTTATGCAGCTTCTTTGGGGATCAGAGATCCTTTTAATCGGCAGCAGGGCGATCTGTTGGGGATTATATTTGGGCAGCCGTTGAGTTTGGTGGAGGCGAGGGGTTTTCAGGGTTCTACGGGGTTAGTGACTGATGGTGTTTCCTCCTTCCATGCCGAGCTTTTTTATCGGTTTAGAGTGAATGATTATCTTTCGATTACGCCTGGAGTTTTTATGGTGACGCATCCCGGTAACTTTGAGGATAATAATACAATTTATGTGGGAGCAGTGCGTACTTCTCTGCGGTTTTAGGTCTGTGGCTTTAGGTCTGCGGTTTTAGGAGTGAGATGTTTTAGGAGCTAGGGGTATGAATGTAGATTGGATATTACGGTTAATGAGTGGAGTGGCGATCGCCACCTTATCGTGGGGATACATCCTTCCCGCCCAAGCTCAGCAGCCTCCTCAGCAGCAGCCTCAGCAGGTTCCCAACGACTCCACCGTCACACCTTTGCCGCCGCCAGCAGTCACCGCCACGACTCAGAGATGTCGCCGCCGCCTTGTGCGCGGTCAATGTTTGCGGTTAAGAGCCACTTTTTTTGAAGAAGAACGTCGTTTACGCTATGGGTTTACAGATTTTCCAGAAGCTGCACTAGATGGCGCTAGCAATTCGATCAACTCTCGATTTGATCCAGATACACTCAATACCGATCCTGTTATTTCTGCTAACCCAGATCAGTTACCAGGAACGTTAACAATTGTGAATCGGAATTCAAATAGCGCTAATTTTCTTCAAGGAACGTTTGTTGCCGCCAATAGACAACGGGTGCGTATCAACCAGGCTAATCCAGATGACGGTAACCCCCAAACAGGAGATGTGACGCTTACAGTAAATGGTATTCCTGGATTTACAAACGGTCGGTATCGGGCAGGGTACAGCCAGCGGGGCGATCGGGCGACAGGCAGCATCGAAATTACAAATGTGAATAATCCCAATCAGGTGCTGATGATCCAAATTCCAGAGACAGATATCCCTGCTAATCAAAGAAGCTTCAACTCCAGATTGAGGAGACCTGCCACCCTCTCTATCGGTCGTCCGGTCGATCGATAAAGTCGGAGACGATATATCAGTGGATCAAAGAGATATTTTCTGCATAGTTTTGAGTTTTCCATCCGAAAGATAAAGACATTAACAGGTGCATCTAGCCTATGTTCACAGGTCACATTTAGTTCCATCGCTCGCTAGATAATTAAGGATTTTTTTTATGACTACTTCACTCTTCTCAAAATCTTGGATGACAATGATGTTGCTGGTAACGGCATTCACTGCCCCAATGGCTCATTCCCAAACACAAAGTACTCCCACGACTCCACCTAGTCCAACCGCCACTCCCGCTAACCCAACTGCTCCCACAACCGCTGCGGCAACGGTGTTTGAATGCCTCCGATATGAACCCGCTGGGTTTGCCACAGTGGCTCGTCGTGGCGATCGCGTCACCTCTCCCATGGTTACTTGGACGAGCACGCTAGGTGGTTTTAGCCCTGAAGAACGCTGCAACATTGTGAGCGATCGCCTGACTAGCGCAGTGGCGAACACCCCGGAAGGCAAGCTCAAGAACATGAAACTCACTTACGGACGTGTGAATGGTTCTCCGGTCATTTGCTACGTTAATAGCACAACAGAGGCTTGTAATAGCCACAATCTGTTGCTAACCCTCCGTCCCCAAGATCGGGGTCAAGAGCGGGAAATTTTACACCGCATGGTGACGTTCGGCATTCAGGGATCAGGAAGTCCTCTCCAGCAATCCCCCCTGCAATATTACGCGCCCTTGGGTGAGGCAGTAGAGACTCAATTAAGTCAACCCAATCAACAGACTCCTGCACCTACGCCTACTAACATTGCACCACCTGCTAACACTGCGCCGCCTATAGAAGATCAAGGGATTTAATCCGACTATGAAAAAAATTGCACCACGCTTAATCGGGGCAATTACGAGCGGTCTGGCACTGGGGTTAATGCTGGGCTGGGCTGGAGATACCGCCTTTGCTGACGAACCGCGATCGCCCCTCAGTCAGACATCTAGTTCTGCCAGCGATCGCTCCATGCAGCCTAAATACATTGAAGCGATCGCCGAGCGGACTACCGTGGTAATTGCCCAAGATCTGCAAGCAGGAGAAGTTGAAACAGGCACCGCCTTTAACCCAGGATCGGGAGTGATTGTGGCAAGATCTAGGAACATCTATTACGTTGTTACCAATCTCCATGTGGTTCGCTTTGATAATACGGCTTACGGCATCCGCACTTATGATGGCGAAATTCATGTTGTCACGAAACGTGACAATGACTATGTTATTCAACGATTGGGAGAACAACTGACGAATAGCATTCGGGGATTTGATTTAGCGATTGTTACCTTTGAGAGCGATCGCAATTATCCACTCGTTGGGGTCAATTTGAACACGCCAGTTACACAGGGATCAGCTACGTTTGTCTCAGGCTGGCCCGAATCGCCTCCGAATCAACCCATGAATCAGCGATTTTCTCCCGGTGAAATTGTGACCGTGCAACCGCCTAATCCAGACGGAGGATATGGATTGTTTTACACGAGTGCAACTGCTATAGGAATGAGTGGAGGTCCTGTTTTTAACAACCAGGGGCAAGTGATTGGGATTCATGGTAGGGGGGAGGGCGATCGCTCTAATCAAGGCATTCAGGTTGATTATTTGGTGCGTCAGGCGGATTTAGCAAAACAATTGAGTGAATTACTGCGACCGTTAACGTTTCAGACTCAGCCGCCAGATGCTACGACGCTTGCCCGTTGGGTGAGCGATCGCCCGCTTACTGCCATCCAGTTTAACAATCCAGAAGCCTCCTTCCGGGAAGCTTTTCGACAAGCGGCTCTGAAATATTGCAGTAGTTCACGGGTCGATACGGGGGATATAGAAGAAGATTGCGATGTTGTGCCCACTCGTTAATGCCTGTACCCATGATTGGACATTTTGACTCCACAGAAATAGCCAGCCCTACCTTAGAGCTACTGTTTCACAACGAACTTAAAACCTTCCGATTAGTGGGCGATATCCTGACATTAGGACGAAATTCAACCTGTCAATATGTGGTATCTCCTCATTGGTTAGTAGTATCAGGACTTCATGCCACGATTAAAAAAGTAGGTGTAGACTATCGCATTTTTGATGGCGATGGGCGGAACCAACCCAGCACCAACGGCGTTCTTTACAACAACACGCGTATTGATCTTCAGGCGGGATTATTGTTACGCCATGGAATGCAGTTGACTATTGGGGCGAACCCTCTTGATCAGGTCGTCATGAGCTACCAAAATCCCCTGGGTGCGGATTCGGTCACGTCTAGTCAAACGCTGAACTTAGGGCAACAGCCGATTTATCTAGGGCGGGATGATGCCAATGAATTTGTCTTGCCTTCGCCGCTGGTGTCTCGTCGTCATGCGGTGGTTGAGCCGATCGCGCAAGGCTATCAAATTCGTAATTTAGGCAGTACCAATGGACTGTTTATTGCGGGTTATCGAGTCGAGCAAGCGGTGCTGCACGACGGAGATGTAATTCAGGTGGGACCGTATGCTGTAGGGTATCAGGGAAATACTCTGCGGTTGCACAATTTGACGGGCAATTTGCGCTTAGATGCTTGCAATCTAACCCGCATAGTTAAAGTTAAGGGCAAGCCCCGCTGCATTTTAGATCAAGTATCTTTGCCCATTGAGCCAGGACAGTTAGTGGCACTAGTTGGGGGCAGCGGTGCGGGTAAATCTACCTTAATGAAAACCTTGCTGGGCTTGGATGCTGCTACTCAGGGTTTAGTCTATCTTAACGGTAATCCGCTGCGGGCGCACTACAACCTTTACCGGACTCAGATCGGCTATGTGCCCCAGGATGACATCATCCATCGGGAACTTACTGTTACTGAAGTTTTAACCTACGCCGCTCGACTGCGCTTACCGAGTGATTTCAGTACAAATGAAATCAACAGTGTCATTAAAAAGACGCTGAGTGAAATTGAAATAGAACACTGTCAGGATAATCAGGTGCACACGCTTAGCGGCGGACAGCGGAAGCGGGTCAGTATTGGCGTAGAACTATTAGCCAATCCTAAACTGTTCTTTTTGGATGAGCCGACATCGGGACTTGATCCAGGCTTAGACAAAAAGATGATGCTTTTGTTGCGTAAACTGGCAGATGCGGGACGGACGGTGGTGTTGGTTACCCATGCAACGGGGAATATTCGGTTGTGCGATCGCGTGGCATTTATGGGCAGAGGTGGTAAACTTTGCTACTACGGTACACCCGATCAAGCCATGTCCTTTTTTGGATTATCGGGAAATGATTTTGCAGATATTTATAATGAACTAGAGCAAGGGATGGAGACGGTTGGCAAGTGGCAAGCAGCGTTTTTGCGATCGCCCCTCTACCAGCAAGCCATCACCCAACGCATGAGCATAAGTCCGGCGCAAGCAACCAGCACTCGTAGTCCCGCTCTGCCCTCCTCTCCTTCTGAGAAACCTCAGCCCCTGACCAGTCCATTTTCTCCCCGCCAATTTTGGTTACTCAGTCAACGTTATTTCCAACTCGTTAAACGAGATTCGGTGAATCTCGCACTGTCATTATTGACTGCACCTATAGGCATCGGCTTGATGGCATTTACGGTAGGGAAAGCGGCTTTAACTGGAGACAGTCCACCCGCAGCACCTCTGGCGTTACAAGTGCTGTTTGTCTTTACCTGTGCTGCCATTTGGGTGGGGCTATCGAGTTCGTTGCAAGAGGTGGTGCGCGAGATGCCGATTTATTTGCGGGAGCGGTTGGTCAACTTGCGACTGTTGCCGTACTTGGGATCTAAAGTGGTGGTCTTAGCTGGGTTGGCGATTTTACAAACCCTTTTGGCGATCGCCGTCATCTTGCCCTGTTTCACTGCCCCAGCTCAAACCTATGATATTGCTGGACTGACAGTGCACTGGTGGATGGGTGTGACCGTGACCACATTTTTAACTTTACTAGCGAATATTGGTTTGGGTCTGGCGATCTCGGCGTTTGTTAAAAATGCAGCACAAGCCAACAGTGCGTTACCGTTAATTTTGCTGCCACAAATTATTCTTTCGGGTGTGCTGTTTGAGTTAAACGGAGTAACCAAAGTTGGCTCATGGTTAATGTTAAGTCGGTGGTCAGTCGGGGCTTATGCGACATTGGCAAATGTGAATGCGTTGGGGTGGCCGCCGGGAACTGATCCGAAGGAGGCATATACTGCAACTGCGGATAATTTGTTGTTGAATTGGGGTGTGCTACTGCTGCATACTGTCGTTTATCTAGCCATCACGCTGCTGTTGCAGAAGCGTAAAGACCCCATTACTTGATGTTCCTTGCTTTTGAGACTGCGATCGCCAAATCAAGTACGCGCCCAACATCAACACCATTCCTAATACAAATCCAAGACCCAGTGGCAACAGTAGATGATTCCACGATCGCCGCTTTTCAGGAGTTGGCGCGATCGGAGCAGGCGGCGAGGTGATTACGGTGGGTGCTGAGGGCCCAGGCGGCTGAACAAGAGGCGGTTGAACCAGGGTTTGATCAATTGCAGGCGATCGCACAGGAATTTGCAGCAGCGTGGCATCTAAACGTGCTCTAGCGGCTGGATCTTGAAAAATGGTGCGATCGGCTGGCTTTGCAGGCGTTTGGAAGCGGGTTGCGTCAGGAGATGCCGAGTTAGACGATTGCGCGATCGTGGCATCTGGGATTAGCGATGAGGAGGCTTTGCGTTGGACGATAGTGCCTTCAGCAATCTGTTGAGAGGGCGATTGGGCAATCGTCTGATCTATCTGATCCAGAAGGGCATTAGCAGGGGTAAATTCTGGCGAGGCTGGAGCTTGAGCGATCGTAAAATCAGGCAGCTCTACCTCTGGCACCAGGGGACGAGATATCGTCGGATCTTGAGGCACTGAGGGCGACATAATTGGGTTATGTACCGTTGGCTCATCAGGGGCGATCGCCAACGAAACGGTTCCAGGCTCTGTTCGGGGTGCGTGCAGAACACCTGTTAAGGCACGACTTAACTCAGAGACAGAAGCAAATCGCTCGGCGGCAGGCTTCTTTAAACAGCGCATAATCGCAGTTTCCAAGCTAGCGGGTAATCGCTCACAGCCCGGTTGTTGCCGCAATGGAATCGGCGCAGTAGAAGCATGTGCCATTGCCCAAGCCATTTCTTTGTTAGGCTGATTGCTGTTGCTAATGCCAAAGGCATCAGTGCCGCAGAGCATTTCATAAAGAATTAACCCCAAGCTGTAAATATCAGCCCGCTCGTCTAAGTTACGGGCGTTGCGTAATTGTTCGGGGGCTGCATAGTGATAAGTGCCCAGGAAGGCTTGCGTTAGGTTGGTTTGATCTAATTGATCTGTAGCGTAAAGTTTTTTGGCAATTCCAAAATCCAATACTTTTACCAGTCCGCCCATGGCAGTCGGAACCATAAAAATATTGGCAGGTTTAAGATCACGGTGAATGACTTTTACCGTTTCTGAAACGGTCATTCCAGCTTTCCAAACTGTTACCCCTTCATGAGCAACTCGTAGTCCTTCACAAATCTGTATCGCAATTTTAACGGTTAATTCTACAGATAACCGTGGCGATCGCCGCATTAGCTGACTCAGCGTTTGTCCTTTGAGATACTCCATTACATAAAAAGGATGTCCTTCTGGCGTAATTCCATAATCCAACACCTGCACAACATGTTCACTCTCAAGTGCCGCCAAAACCGATACTTCCCGTTCGAACCGAGCGACCACTTCTTTAGATTTTGCCAACGCTCCCTTCAGAACCTTAATGGCTACGCGCCGTCCTAAGCGCATGTCGGTAGCCAAATACACATCCCCGATCGCCCCATTTCCAAGCGGCTGTTCCAGTCGATAGCGCTGTTGTTCGCCTAAGAATTTGCCTAACCAAGAATCGGGGGATGGGGGAGTACTCATAACTTGAGTATAAAAATAAGGTGGGTTGCGTCTATCTTGTCTCAGGATTATCTAAATGGGTTCAGGGAATTACTATGTATCAGTGCAACTTAAGATACCCGTTATCCGGAAGACTAGAATATTAAGAAGTATAGGAGCAATAGAGGATGCGAAAAGACTAAATGAATAAAATATTTATGCTATTTCACTTTATTTAAGATGAACTCGTGTCAGGATGGGCTAAAAACTAGGGAATAACGCCATGAGCAGTGCATTGGCAATTGCCGCAGTCACGGCTGTGCTCAAAGATATTTTAGAAAACGGATTGACCCATGATGCGATCGCTACCAGCATTGGCGATACACTCATTACCGCAATTCCCCCGGATCGCATTTCTGTTGGCACCGACGAACGCCCCCAACTCAATATTTTTCTCTACCAAGTCAGTCCTAATCGGAACGCTGATTGGGTTGGGCGCGATCGTATTGATGTCCGTTCTGCATCTGGACAACCCCCCCTTGCCCTGGATTTACACTATCTCCTGACCGCCTACGGACCCAAAGATTTTCAGTCAGAACTGCTTCTCGGCTACGCCCTCCAACTGCTGCACGAAATTTCTGTTCTCAACCGAGATCGGGTTTACACTGCCCTCAAACATGCCGCATCTTTGTCTAGTTTTGGCGTGTTGTCCCAGGCATTAGCCTGCGTGTCTATCGAAGATCTCGCCGATCAAATCGCACCGATAAAACTCTGCTCAGAATTTTTTAGCATGGAAGAAACTTCCAAACTTTGGTCATCCCTACAAACCCCCTACCGTCCTTCAGCAGGCTATCAAGCGTCCATGGTACTGATTAGCAAAGATACATCTAAGTGACTTTTCCCCATGCCTACCTCCACCCTTTGGTTAGAAGCCAATCAAGGCTACCTGGTTGCCCACCTCGATCGCATTCGTAGCAACTTAGCGCAATTTGCAGGCGTATCTGATTGGGTTTTAGAAACCTCTGCGCTACAGCAATCAATCCAAACGGCGCAAGCTGCCCTGCCAACCCCCGCAGCCCTCGATCGCCTCAGTCATTTATTTGACCTCTCACCGTTTGAACAGGATGTGCTGCTGCTCTGCGCCGGATTTGAGATGGACGCACGGTTTCTGCAACTTTGCGCCACCGCTCAGGGCGATTCACAGCGCGCCTATCCTACTTTTAGTCTGGCGCTAGCAGCTTTGGGTAATCCTCATTGGAACGCCCTCATGCCCACTGCTCCACTGCGTCATCACCATTTAATTGAAGTCGGACAGAGCCATAGCCTCACTCTCAGTCCACTACGAATCGATGAACGGATTTTGCATTACCTTACGGGCGGTCAATATTTGGATACTCGTCTGTTTGGCATTGTGCAGCCCCTGACCACAACAGGCACATTGGTTCCTTCCCAACAGCAGCAGATCGAGCCGATCGCCACCATTCTATCGGATGCTCTTACCCAAGAACAGCCCCCCATTATTCAACTCTGTGGCAGTGAAATCCAGGCAAAACGCACCCTCGTTGTGGCAGTATGCGATCGCCTTCAACTTCAACCCTGGAGTTTGTCTGCACCCATGGTTCCTGCCCTACCTGCTGAGTTAGATCAATTCTGTCGGCTGTGGGCGAGGGAAACGCTCTTGAATCGCAGCATTCTACTCCTCGACTGTGAAGACTGGGATGCAGAACCTGCCCAACTAGCGCGCATCATGCGGTTCGTAGAACAAACTCCTAGCCTGTTATTTATGTCTAGCCGCGATCGCCTCAGCCCCCCTCAGCGTCCGGCGATCGCCATCCATCTCCACAAACCTACAGCCCCAGAACAGCATCACCTGTGGCACACTGCCCTCACCACTCAACGTCCCGATCTCAACGGGAAACTTGCACCCCAGATCGATATAATCGTGTCTCAATTTAACCTTAATGCAACGACAATTAACACGGTTTGCACTGGGCTAAATACACTCTCCGGTGAAGATACTGGCGATCGAGAACATACTTTATTTACCCAAATTTGGGATGCTTGCCGCCTCCAATCCCGTCCACGCTTTGATGACTTAGCTCAACATATTGAACCCCGCGCTGACTGGCATGATTTAGTCTTGCCCTCAGCCCAAACCCAAACCCTTTACGAAGCTGCGGCACATGTGCGTCAGCGAGCAACGGTTTATGAAAAGTGGGGATTTGGGGACAAAGGTAGCCGAGGATTAGGGATTAGCGCCCTCTTTGCAGGAGCTAGCGGCACGGGAAAAACTCTGGCGGCTGAAGTATTAGCCCACGAGTTGAAATTGGATCTCTACCGCATTGATTTGTCTTCAGTGGTGAGTAAATATATTGGTGAAACTGAAAAAAATCTGCGACAGGTGTTTGATGCTGCCGAAGATGGGGGAGCGATTTTATTATTTGACGAAGCCGATGCTCTATTCGGTAAACGTAGCGAAGTAAAAGATAGCCGCGATCGCTATGCCAACATTGAAGTTAGTTATTTACTTCAACGCATGGAATGTTATCCAGGGTTAGCAATTTTAACGACAAACTTAAAAAGTGCCATCGATCCAGCCTTCATGCGTCGCATTCGTTTTGTCGTTCAGTTTCCCTTTCCCGATGCAACTCAACGGGCTGAAATTTGGCGACGCGTCTTTCCCAAACATACGCCCACTAAAGAACTAATTCCCCTCAAGCTAGCTCAACTCAATATTGCGGGCGGCAACATTCGGAACATCGCCCTCAATGCAGCGTTCTTAGCCGCTGATGCTCATGAACCTGTACAAATGAAACACCTACTGCGAGCGGCCAAGACTGAGTACGCCAAGTTGGAAAAAAGCCTGACGGAATCAGAAATCGGTGGGTGGGTTTGAAATAGCTACTAATCCTAATGATGCCAATGAAGCAGCGCCTATAGCGGGATTGGGACTTTGTTGCAGCGGCAGTGCGATCGCCTTTAGCCCCGATGGTTATATCCTTGCCACTGCTAGCACCGATCGCACAATTAAACTATGGAGCGCCAATACTGGGCATCTTTTGCAAACGCTACAGGGGCACACGATCTGGGTCTGGGCGATCGCCTTTCATCCCCATGGTCATACCCTTGCCAGCGCTAGCTACGACCAGACGATTAAACTCTGGAATGTGACAACAGGTGAATGCCTCCAAACATTGCAGGAACATTCGAGTTCAGTTCTGGCGATCGCTTTTAGTCCTGATGGTAACTGGCTAGCAAGTGGCGGCTACGACCAGACGATCAAACTCTGGAATCCCGCTACAGGTAAATGTCATTACATCATTACAAAGACTTCTCTGCTCAAAGTCCCTTAAGAAGGTTAACGCAGACAAAATGTTATCCCATAGCCCCACCGACTCAAAATGCGGCTATAATAGGTAAATCAAGACACGGGGCTGTCACGGTTTCGACGTTTTGGCGAACGTTATTTCGCGATGCAGGTCGAGAGCGGGCTAACTCTCGAAAATCAATGGCTCAAAACACGTACATGCGAACAACATAGTACCCTTTGCTCGTA
>JBBRCV010000011.1:0-45696 GCA_038204505.1 Elainellales cyanobacterium | reverse complement strand
GAATTAGGACTCTCGCAGTTGGGCTATCAATTTATTGCAGGCGTATTGCATTCATCAGAGGCACTTTGCGCGATCGCCAATCCTACCGTAAATTCCTACAAACGGATCAATGCCGCCGTCACCACATCAGGCGCAACTTGGTCACCCAATACTGCCAGCTACAGCGGCAACAATCGCACCCATACCATTCGCATTCCCGATGCCGGACGCTTTGAATTTCGCTTACCAGATGGAGCGGCAAATCCTTATCTGTTGCCTGCTGCACTAATCGCGGCAGGACTAGATGGAATTGTGCAGAAACGCGATCCAGGACCTCGACAGGATCACAATAGCTACACAGATCCCTTACCCGCAGATCAATTAAAAGCCTTGCCAGGAAACTTATTAGATGCGTTGCGCTGTCTCAGATCAAATGAAGTGTTGAGGCGATCGCTAGGTGAACCTTTCTTAACTGCGTATCTTAAGCTGAAACATCAAGAGTGGCATCAATACAGTGCTTGTGTAACGCCCTGGGAATTAGAAAACACATTAGATTGTTAGCGAGATAAGAGGGTGCTTATGGCATTGTGGTGGAAATTGACCCTCATCCCCAGCCCTTCTCCCCAGAGAGAAGGGAGTCAGATCTCATGTCCCCTCTCTTTCTGGGAGAGGGCTAGGGTGAGGGCAGATTTTGCTGTTCATCCCTTTATTCAGCAACGCCACTTTAAACAAACCGAGTTAACTGCACTCGATATCGCTCTTTTCTAGTCACCGCAACTTCGCCAATTTCTAGCCGCCCTTTGCCCCGAATGGCGACCAAATCGCCAGACTTAAGCTGATGGCTCGACTGCGTGATATCTTTCCAATTGACTCGCACATCGCCGCCGTTAATTAGATCTGCCATTTTGCTGCGCGACATGCCAAAACCCGCAGAGGCGACTGCATCTAATCGCATTGAGGCTTCCGTCGTCGTTAATTCTTTTTTCTTAGGTTCACGCAGCTTTAGCTCACTCCAGTCAATCCGGCGCGTTTTCACAGGAACCGATCGCACCTGAGTTAAGCTTTGCTCTAAAAACTCCACCATTTCGGGCACGACGATCGCCTGTGCCCCACGCTCGCCCAAAACTAAAATATCCCCAACTTTTTCGCGCACAATACCCGTACCCAAAAGCGCTCCTAAAAAATCTCGATGGGTTGCCTGATCGAAGAGGAAGTTGCCAGCAATATCGAGAGCCGCAACTGCTACTTGAGAGGTATCTAATGGAATATCGGTACGGGCGATCGCCACGCGCTGACGTTCGGCTTGAGGATATCCGCCCCAAGGCAGTAGCTCAACTTCGGTGAGTCGTGCAAAAACTTGTTGAACATCGGCTAATTCAGGGGGTGATAAAAAATCAGAGGCGACAATATCCCAAGTCTTAATCGCTTGCTCGGCTTGGTCGATGACCCGGACGACCGCTTCTCGGTTTTCGATACCCTTAAGGAGTTCTTCGCGTGGCAACATAGATGAGTTTGTGTAATGCTTTTCAATTTTATCGAGACTTTGGGGTTGTGCGTTAATAGGGCAAAGAATAGTTGTGTCAATTCGATCTCAAATCAGTTCTGAAGTCCGGGCTTCTTTGTTTTTAGCGCTGCCTTTGGCAGGAGCACAGATGGCGCAGTCGGCGATCGCCTTTGTGGATACTGCCATGATGGGGCAACTGGGCAGCCAAACGCTGGCGGCTGGCGGCTTGGGCGCAATTAGCTTTGGTGCTTTGCTAATTATTGGTTCGGGAATTGTGGCGGCGGTGAGTCCTATCGCTGCCGAGGCGCATGGGGCAGGACAACCGCAAAAGGTGGGACAGGTGATTCGGCAAGGGTTTGGGCTGGCGGTTTTGGTGGCATTGCCAGTCATGGTGTTGATTTGGAATATGCGACCTCTCTTGAGTTCTTTAGGGCAGCAGCAGGAGCTTTTAGCACAGACAGAGCTTTATTTGCAGGCGATTGTTTGGGGCTATCTGCCTGGACTGGGGTTTGCCATTCTTAAAGACTTTGCTTCAGCCATTTCCCAACCTCGCTCGGTGATCATCATTACGATTTGCAGTGTGCCGTTGAACATCGTGGGTAATGATGTTCTAATATATGGCAAGTTTGGGTTGCCTGCGTTGGGTTTAGAGGGAATTGGTTGGTCGAGTACGATCGTTTTATGGACGATGTTTTTGGCGATCGCCCTCTACATTCGCACTCAACGACAGTTTAGAATTTACGGCATCTTTCAAGGCTTTCCACAGTTTGATCGCGGTCTAATTCAAGAGCTGCTTCACATTGGGCTACCCATTGGTATCATCGCTTTTGTCGAAACGGGGCTGTTTACCGTTACTACCTACCTGATTGGACAACTTGGCGTTGCGCCCCTAGCTGCCCATCAAATTGCCCTAGAAACCGCAGGCGTGACCTTTCGGATTCCTTTGGGCATTGCCTTTGCGACGACTGTTCGGGTCGGGCAATTAGTCGGGCAAAACAATCTCCGAGGCGCTCGGTTTGCCGGATATGTGGGCATTGCTTTAGGCGCGATTTTCATGTCTAGCGCAGCGATCTTATTTTGGACGATGCCTCGCCCCATTGTGGCGCTATTTTTGGATGTCGAAGATCCGGCTAATGCGATCGTGGTTGAACTGGCTCAGGTGCTTCTGGGCGTGGCTGCCATGTTCCAACTTTTTGATGGCATTCAGGTGATTGCGGCTGGGGCACTGCGGGGATTGAAAGACACTCGCATTCCCATGTTGATTGGCATCTTTGCTTATTGGGGCATTGGTTTAGTCAGCGGCTTCGGATTTGGCATGGTGTTGGGATGGGGCGCAGTTGGGCTATGGTGGGGGCTGGCGCTAGGGTTGGCGGTTGCTGCGGGGGTGCTAACTTGGCGGTTTAGCACGATACAGTTACAGAAATCGGGGCAGATACGATAGGGTTAGAATCAGGTAAGAGCAGACGGATAGCTCTACCCATGATATTCCCTCATTCATAGTCGTATTATTGTGTCACCCAAGTTTTTCCTGCTCCTCTCTGCCGTTGTCCTACTACTGCCTGCCTGTGCAAATAGTCCTTGGGCAGATGGGCTAGGGCGATCGCTGGCTCCAGATCCTCGGCTTAAAGATAGTCCAGTGGCGATCGGTTTACCCTCCGCAACGCCTAACCCTTCGGCTTTGCCCAGCCCCCCTGAAACATTGCCCTCCAATCTCCCCAGCGGGGAAGCCCCTGATGCTCAGGCAAAGCTGATTCCCCAACCGGGCGATTTTGAGTTTATTGGACCCGTTCCTTCTAAAAAGCTGTCCCCCAATGGTGCTGCGAGTCCTTCAGGAAACTCCTCCATAGCACCTAAACCTGGCGATCTTAGCCAAGTCTCAGCCGAGTTTCAGTCTTACATTACCGACTTGACCAATCTAGGCGCACTACAAATTACTAGCTCTAATGGATTTGAACCCAACAAAGCCATTACTCGCCGCGAGTATGCCCGCTGGCTGGTTGAAGCCAACAACTTAATTTATGCCAGTGTGCCCGCTCGGAAAATCCGTCTGGGCGCATCAACCGATCAGCCTGCTTTTAAAGATGTTGCCTCCAAAGATCCTGATTTTGGCGCTATTCAAGGATTGGCAAACGCTGGATTAATTCCGAGTGCGCTTTCGGGTGAAAGTGGTGCGGTGAATTTTCGTCCTAACTCGCCGCTGACCCGTGAAGATTTGATTTTTTGGAAGGTTCCAGTAGATATTCGGCGATCGCTCCCCAACGCTACTCTTGAGACTGTCAAAGAAAGCTGGGGCTTTCAAGACACTGCCAAAATTGATCCAAAAGCTCTACGAGCAGTGTTAGCCGATTATCAAAATGGCGATTTGTCCAACATTCGCCGTGCATTTGGCTACACAACGCTGTTCAATCCTAAGAAAACGGTGAGTCGAGCGGAAGCAGCAGCAGTACTGTGGTTTTTTGGTGCCCAAGGAGATGGTTTGTCGGCAAAAGATGCATTGCAGTCTAGTCAGCCAAGTATAGAGCCAAATGAAAAGCCGAGTCCGGCGATCGGGCCGTAATGCTTCTTTCATCCCAGGGGTAGCCGTGCGTATCTACATTCTTCTATAACAAAACTGCAATAAACCCTATAAGTTTCCCGCTATTTATTAAAATAAGCAGGCATAACTTGTTGAGGCAGTAGCTATGAATTTGCCCTTCGTTCTGGACGTTGCGATCGGGTTGTCTCTTATTTATCTAATTATCAGCCTGTTAGCATCTGCAATCCAGGAGCTGCTGGCAACTCTGCTGCTATGGCGGGCAGCTCATTTAAGGAAGTCAATTGAGACTCTTTTAACGGGTGGAGAAGGCACTGATAATGATGAGAGTGTCAAGAGAATCGTTGAGTCGATTTATAGCAATCCGCTGATTAGAAATATTAGTCATGGATCTAAGGAGGGCATTGAGTCGTGGCTACGACAGATGACTCGCTCTGTGATCACGCTGGGCAGAAAAGGTAAGCTAACGCTGAAGGGCGATGAGCCTTCTTATATCCCTTCGGAAACCTTTGCAACGACGCTGCTAGAAAAACTTAGCCTATCTCAGTTAGCAAAGAAGATGACGGCGCTCAATTTAAAGCGGATGGTTAAAGAGGAGATTCTCGAAAAACTGGATAGCTCTCTTAACCAACAAGACCTTCCAATTAAAGATGAAACTCGTCAAAACTTGACGGCTGATTTAACGACTTTACGACAAAAGTTAGAGGCTATTTGCATAGATTTTAGCACTGAGAAAGCCACACTGTTAACCTGTGTTAATCGCCTTAGAGACGAACTTAATTCATTTATTGAAACAACTAAACTGCTTGCGCCCACAAACGCTCCAACGTCTCAGGGTGATACTTCAACTGAGCAGCAAGGTGATCCTGAAGTTGTCAAGTTTATGAGCCAATTAAAATCTCTGAAAAACGGGCTTTTCTATCAAGGGAACGCCGATTCTAATAACACTAGCTACAACAACACTGACGAACTGATCCGCCGTCTACAGCCTAGTCTCGCCCAAATTTTGGATTTAGCAATTGGAGAAGTCAAGGATAAGCAGCAACAAGTTATTAGAGTGAGCGATACTTACAAAGCGTTTCAAAAAGAGTTTGGCAATCTTGACTCAAATGACGAGATCTATATAGCCTATCAAGAGATCAGAGAAGATGTCGAGGCGCTCGGTCAAAAGTTACCGCATTCCGTGAGAGAAAGTCTGGCGATTCTGTCACGACGCGCGCAGATTAATGTAAAACGGACTCAGGGTCAGGTACAGGCTGTAGAAGATGAGCTTTACCAACTTAAAAGTGAAATTCAAATCTGGTTCGATCGCTCTATGGATCGAGCTTCTGGTGTGTATATCCGCAATACCAAAGGGGTGTTGTTTCTGATTGGCTTTTTAATGGCTCTAATCATCAATGCAGACACCTTTCATATGGCGAGTCGGCTCACAACAGACTCCACCCTACGAAATGCCCTAGCTGAAAATGCCGCGCTAACGGCGAACATCAAGTGCCCCTCTAATCAAAGTGATACCACTGCTGGTAACCAACTAGAGTGTCTTCGAACGCAGGTCGACCAATCACTCCCTTTGCCGATCGGACGAGATACCGCTAATCTGTCTCAGCAGGTAAAAGAAAGCGAAGGCTGGTTTTTTCCGCCACTAAGGAGCATTTTGGGTTGGACTCTTAGCGGGCTGGCAGTCATGATGGGTGCTCCGTTCTGGTTTGACTTAATGGGTAAATTTATTAACGTCCGCAATTCAGGCAGTAAGCCAGCCTCGACAGCCAACCAGACCACTGCAACATCGGGAAAGACAGAACGCAACGATTAGAACGAACGGTGTTGTTAGGCAGCGGATAGGACGATCGCAGCGCCGTCAAAATAAGCCTTAAAGTCTAGCAAGTCGTTGATTTCTGCTGACTTGAAAAAGCTAGGGATCTACAGAGGCTTTATAGTATAAGGAGTCAATGGTCTGGCGTTATGGAGTCGCGTATGGACGCAATGGAGTTTTTTCAGGTCAGTACGGGTAAGTGGCGATCGCAGCGAACCACGCACCATCTTGCTTTCAGGCGATCGGAAATGGGCGAGTCTGAAATTGAGGTGCAGGCTTTGGCTGCCGACGACCCTAAAGTGATTGAAATCTGTCAGATTCATGAGGTTGATCCGAGCCTGGCGATCGGTGGGGCTTATGTGGCTTGGCAAGGGTCGATGGGTTGGGACAAGGAAGACGAAAACCATGAAGGGACGACGGTATTTGCCTTAGTGCCTGAAGGGAGCGATCGCCGTCAAGGAACCCTACTCCGTGAGCGAGGCTATGCCGAAATTGTCCCAGTTGCGGGTCAATATCACATGGATGCGGATGATGCATTGGTGCTTGTGACTGAGTACGAAACGATGAGTTCGGTCGAGCGGTTTTCGTTTGCCAATCCTAGTTTGCGAGTGCGAACCAGTACGGTGAAACGGTTCGGGGGCTTTAGCACTGCCACATTCTGCACCGAGTTTCGGATTACTGACGCTGATGGCACTCCAGTCGCATCGGCAGCCGCCGAACCGACCGAATCTTTTTCCTTCTTAGGCTGGTAAATTGCAGGTTGGTAAATTGCGGCTCCCTAGCTCCGATGCCTTTGCACGCGGATTGGATTACCTGTATGTGATGCGAGGTCTAGCACTTGATCCAGAAATGGTGGATCTGATGTTTGACCTGAATACCCGATCGCCTATTTGCAGTTGGATAGGCGATCGCATTGATCAGGTCAATGCATCACTCCAGCAGTGTCTTCAGGCTTGTCACCATTGCTTTCACACTATCGACCAACCCACTATTCAAATCTTTGCAGTGCCCTTAGCGTCGCGTTTTGGCATTGATGGTTTGTGTAATCTCAGCACCACGCCCGTCACCCTTCTAATTGACGTGGGACGGGTCATACCGCAAGATTGGCAGCTATTGGTGGCTCATGAGTATGCCCATGCCTATGCGGGTTCTCCAGGGCATCATGCAGAGTTTGCCCGATCGCTGGCACACTTGTGTTTGGGGTTGGCGATCGCCAGTCCTCCCACTATGGAAAATCGTTTGTGCGTGTATCCGCCTTATCGGACTACTTCAGACCCACTCACGTTTTGGCGGGGGGAGAGCGAATGGCGATCGAGGGTCACAGATTACTAGATTTTCAGGAAACCAGCAGGTTAAAGTCCTTGAAAAGTCAACTTTCTAGCGTCTTAAAATATTGACAGAGTTAAGTTGTGTGACTTTTTTATTAGACTAAAGCGAATAATGCCCCTCGTGACCGTATGATGATTGATAAATTTGTAACAATCCGTATGAAAAGGGAGCTTTTGTAAGCGTGGCAATTCCTCTTTTAGAATATTCTCCTTCTTCTCAGAACCAGCGTGTAGCTGGCTATGAGGTAGGTAGCGATGAACAGCCCAGAATTTATTCCACTGAAAACCTGCTCGACGACAGCGACATTGGCGATTTGATCGAAGCGGCATACCGCCAGATCTTTTTCCATGCCTTCGCAGTCGATCGTGAGCGCTTTCTGGAGTCCCAACTCCGGAGCGGTCAGATTACTGTTCGAGACTTTGTGCGGGGTTTGTTGTTGTCTAATACCTACAGACGTAGCTTTTACGACCTCAACAGCAACTATCGTTTTGTTGAGCAAACCGTACAGCGCGTACTCGGTCGCGACGTGTATAACAACCAAGAGAAACTCGCTTGGTCAATTGCCGTTGCTACTAAAGGCATCGTTGGTTTTGTCGACCAACTTCTCGAAAGCCCAGAGTACATTGAAGCTTTCGGGTATGACACTTTGCCCTATCAGCGTCGTCGGGTATTACCCGGTCGAACAGCAGGCGAAATCCCCTTTAACATCAAGTCTCCTCGCTACGAAGAGTACACTCGTCGCAAACTTGGGTTCCCTCAAGTCATTTGGCAGTCTACTGTTCGGAGCTACGTTCCTCAAGATCGGCAAGCCAAAACGGGTAGCCCCTCGCTATTCCTGGATATGGCACGGAGTCTCAATGCGCGCGGAAATGCTCCTCAAAAGTTATCAACCGCAAACATTGATATCTATGGGTCTGTTCCTCGTCGTTAAGGACGGGCTGTAGATTAGCTATAGGCTGTCCTTATCTGTAGATTAAAGGGTGAGGGAAGAAGCGTAATGTTTCTTCCCTCTTTTTTGTAGTTCGATTTTGTAGTTTAAGCTTTGTCTTTCAGGCGCAGTCTTCATTCTCTGCTGGGCGCGTTGCTGGATGCTCTGGCTGAAACCCTAAATCAATTAAAGCTTTACGAATTTTGGTCTTAGAAGGACGCACTTGAGGCGCGGTCAGCCCTAGTTCTCTTGCTGTTTCAAACAGCTCCCGCATGAGTAAATCTAAGGAAGTATCCTGGGCATCTTGGGGCAGCTTTTCAGTTCTGCCTTCATACGTTAGGGTGTAAAGCTCTAAATGATGCTTGCCCATGCCCCGCGCTAGTTTTCTGAGGGTTTCGGGGGTAGGACAAGTGCCCTTAAAGCAAGCTCCCCGCAGACGAGGCTGGGGAATGCCCGACAATTCTGCCAAATGATTCATGCTGATTGATTGCTCCTCAAGATATTGCAGAATCAACCGCCCTAGAGGAGAACAATCTTCAGATTTGATTTGCAACCTTGCTGGCATGATCGGATGTTGAGAGGATTGGGGTATTTATAGGATAGCGGCTGGTGGGCGATCGCGTCCTAAATTTGCTTCATCAACACTCTAACCAAAAACTAATCTTCAAACAAAAACTAATACAAACGGGTCTAGTCATTCGATAAATTAGGCAACGAATGCCTGAGTCCAGTTACCCCGACTTAGTTGATGATTCGTCAAGCGTTCTTAGTCGTTGGCTTAGCAGCTCTGTCGCTGTTATTGGGCGCTGTTATTGGGCAATGCTCAGTAGGCAGGGCAAGCTCCGCACTCTACTGACCTCGGACTGATCCTTGGATTTAACCTTAGCGCTATGGCTGTCTGAGCGTTATGGCTGTCTGACTCACCTGATGGTAACTATGCGGATTTTATTAGTTGATGATGATGAGCCACTTGTAACCTTACTAAGAGCCAAACTAGTAGGTCAGCAGTATGTGGTTGATGTGGCGTGTGATGGACAAGCAGGCTGGGATCTGACCGAAGCGCTCAACTATGACTTGATTGTGCTAGATGTGATGTTACCTAAATTGGATGGCATCAGCTTTTGCCGTCGCTTGCGAGGAAAGGGCAGTCAATCGTTAGTACTGATGCTGACGGCAAAAGAAACGCTCAATGACAAAATTATGGGACTGGATGCCGGAGCCAATGACTATCTGATTAAACCGATGCCGATGCCAGAATTGGTTGCCCGGATTAAGGCACTTTTACGGCGACGGATGGCAACGGTGTCTTCGGTTCTAGAGTGGGGAGCCTTGTGCCTCAACGTTGATAATTGCAAAGTGACCTATGGGAATCAACCCCTCAGCCTAACTGCAAAAGAATATGCATTACTTGAACTATTTTTGCGTCACCCTCAGCAAATTTTTAGCCAGGGCGCAATCATCACTCAGCTTTGGTCATTTGCAGTCGATCCCCCTGGTGGAGAAACGGTCAGAGCGCACATTAAAAGACTGCGGCAAAAACTTAAAACCGTCGGGGCAGAGGATTTAGTTGAAACTGTCTATGGGCTGGGATATCGCCTTAACCATACTGTTAAAGCGTTTAAGCCAGAGCCGATACTAGATTTGAGTGAGCCGCAGGATATTTTGAAGGCGCAGAAAACTCAATTTGAGGAATGCTTAGCAAGCACCAAGAGTAATGATTCTAGTTCAACTTTAACTTGCTCTTTGTTAATGGAGCAAGAAACAAATTTTTTACTACAAAAATCTGCCCTAATCTGAATTTTGATGATCGATCGAAATCAAAATTTTATCGATCGCTTTGTAGCTGAAGCTGGAACGCGAGATGTGCAAACGGCAATCGCGCTCACCCTAAATGCCGCTCAAGAATCGATCCAGCGAGTGCGCCCAGATGGTGTAGTCATTGATCTATCGCAGTTTGATCAGGCAGAAGGATTAAAGCTACTGGAAGATTTAGGACAAGCTTCCCAGTCTATTCCGGTTTTAGTGCTGACCGATCCTTATCAGTCGGTCGATCGAGTGGCGATCGCCCGTCGTAAAGGGCGCGGTTTTTTGCAAAAGCCCATTGCGGCGGAGCGAGTGTTGGCGGCAATGATTCAAGAGCTAAAGCCGCTGAATCCATCTGAAACCAAAATTATGATTGTAGATGACGATCGCATGGTGCTGCGACTGCTGCGCGTCATCTTAGAACCTTGGGGAATGCAGATTACCACCCTCGAAAATCCACTTAACTTTTGGGAGCAGCTAGAAGCAGTTAGACCAGATTTGCTGATTCTAGATGTTAACCTGCCCGAAATTGATGGCATTGAGTTATGCCAGACTTTACGAAACGATGCTCAGTGGGCATGGCTTCCCATTTTATTTCTGACTGGACAACAAGATTCTGAATCTATTCAACAAATTTTTGCCGCTGGTGCCGATGACTATGTTTCTAAACCCATTATTGCGCCTGAGCTGATTACGCGGATTTTGAATCGTTTAGAGCGAACTCGGTTGCTGCGTCGGCAAGTAGAAACCGATGCGTTGACCAATCTTCCTAATCGATCGCGCGCTAGCCAAGATTTAAATAAGTTTTTGCAGATTGCTAAGCATTCTCAACAGCCTGTTTGTTTGGCAGTGTTGGCGATCGATCACTTATTGTTCATCAATCGTCAGTATGGGTATCGGGTCGGTGATCAAATGCTGCGTCAGTTAGCGCTTACCCTGCAACAAGAACTGCGCCATGAAGATATCGTCTCGCGTTGGGAGGGTGCAGAATTTGTGGTGGGCATCTATGGTATGACCCGGCAAGATGGGGTCAAATGGCTACTCGAAATTTTGAATGTACTTCCTCCGATTTCGATTCCAACTTCAAGTCAAACTTCTCTTCAAATTACGTTTAGCGCTGGCGTAGCACAGTATCCCGATGATGGAACGAGCATTCAAGCGCTGTATCAAGCGGCGGGAGTAGTCTTAGAACGAGCAAAGTTAGAGAAGAGTTATCAGTCAAAAAATCTTGCAACTTTGATAACGCAGCCGTTCAGCTTGTAACGCAACCTTGACTTGTTGATAAGCAGCGATCGCGTTTTTTAATAAACGGTCATCAAAAGTTGGTAGTTTTAAGAACTATCTCATCTCTAGCTTTACTCAATAGTGTAGAAAAACTTTGTGATTTTCTAGTGACACACATTATGGCGATCGCGTTCACCCTGCTCTAGCAATTATGCTGGGTAAGGCTTTGAATAATTTGATCAATGATTGGAGCGATCGCTTTATTGATTAGATCATTTAATCACGCCGTTTAACACCCATTGAAATCATGCCGTTTAACACCCATTGAAAGTTACTCAAACTATCGCCTAATTCTGATAGTTGCAGAGTTGACTTGGGCATACTAAGCAGCAAGTTCATCTCTCCTTCATAAATTTAAAGGAGGGTAATCGTTAGTTACACAGTCATGTTCTCCTGGAAAATTCAGTTCTGATTGGCATCTACTATGAATATTGGTTGTGTGGGTTTCGGCGCGTTGATGACAACGTTAGTGACAGTGTTTTTAGCCTTACCAGGATGGAGTTTGCCGCTTTCTCCGGGCGATCGCATTAAGGTATCTATATCCGAAGGCGATCTGTTCCAAGGCGTATATGAAGTCAATCTAGATGGCTCCTTAAAAATTCCTTATCTATCCCCCGTTTCTGTCGCTGGACTAGAACCTTTGCAGATTGAACGCGTCCTTAAACAAGAATTTATTAAAGCTGAACTCTTTAATCCTAAATTTATTCAAGTTAGTGTTCAAGTTAGCCAATGGGCAGCCATTCAAGTCAACGTTGCAGGCGAAACATTTGAGCCGGGACGAGTGATTATTAATCAGCGATCGCCCGATGAACTGGCAAACAGCACGCAATTATCAGGCGATTACCCTCCGCAGCGGTTCCTGACGGCTGCTATTCAGGCAGCAGGCGGTGTATTGCCGAATGCAGATGTCAAACAGATTCAATTGATTCGTAATGGAGAAACAACAACGTTTGATTTTTCAGGTGTTTTTAATGGTGAAACTGTTGATGAAGTTCCTTTAATTGCAGGCGATCGCATTGTTGTGCCTGACGCTGGACATTTTCAAAATGAACTGGTGCGTCCTTCCCAAATCACAATTCCAGGTTTACGAGTATTTTTATCCAACTTATCCCAACCTGCTAGTGGTAATGCTGGCGCTAGTGTGACCAAAGATTCTTCAGCTTTCGTCTATGGCTCTCGCTTTTCACAAGCCGTGGTTGCAGCCAACTGTGTTGGAGGACGTGCCGATAATTCCAAGCGTCGGGCAGTCTTAGTTCGTACCGATCGCATCACAGGACAAACGAAGGCGATCGATCGTCCTGTGGAACAGTTATTACGAGCTACCAACGATGACGAAACCAACCCTTATTTAATGCCCGATGATGGCGTTGCTTGCTACGACTCTGCTACTACGAATTTGCAGGGCGTTGCACAAGTGTTGGGCGATATTTTTTCGCCGTTCGCGTTGCTATTAAATCTGTTTAGGTAGCACAACTCATGAATGCTCAGGCTGTGATGACTCAAGCTGGCTCTAAAAAAGAGCGGTGGCTGCGCTACTTAGTTTTAGCCCTGCTGCTAAATTCTGCAATTTGGGGACTAACAATGTTTTACCTAAAACATGCAAAATCAACTTATACCAGCGAGTGGGCAATTATTTTACCTGGATCTGCGCCTGGAATTGATATTAATTTACCCAATATTGGACAAGCGAGTTCTTCTAGCAGTTCTCCCTTTGGTGGAGCCACAACCGATCCTAGAGCGAACTATCAGTTTATCGCTATGAGTGACTCAGTTTTAACGAAAGCAGCAACTTCAGTTCATACAACTGAGGAAGAATTTGGAACGCCACGAGTCAAGCTAATTGACAACACGACTATTATGACGGTGCAGGTTCAAGGGGATAGCCCAGAGCGATCGCAGCAAAAGTCTTTAGCACTCTATCAGGCGCTGGCAAAGCGTCTCAGCCTATTACGCGTTGAAGAAGTAGCGCGGCGAGATGAGGGTATTGAGGACACACTTCAATCTGCGAAAAATAAGTTAGTGGCGGCACAACAGCAGCTTTCTAATTACAAAGTTAATTCAGGACTCAGCTTTCCAGGACAGGTCGATAATCTCTCTGTTAACGTTGAGCAGTTGCGCCGACAACGGACAGAAGTTCTGGTGCAGGCTCAACAATCCACTCGGCGATTGCAGCAGCTTGCAGCTAACCTGGGCATTTCATCGCAGCAGGCAGCAGATGCATTTTTGCTACAAGCCGATCAACAGTTTCAGCAGAACCTTAAGAGCTACAGCGAAACTACAGCTAATTTGGCAGTTCTGCGTTCAAAGTGGGGACTTAATCATCCCGAAGTAGTGCGCGAACTAGCAAAACAAGATGCTTCCGGGGTGGCACTCCGCGATCGCAGCACCACGCTTTTAGGCAGAGAGGTAGGACAACAGGCGCTAGCGACCCTTAGCCTCAGTGCTGATGACCAGGGTGGCGGACGGGCTAGTTTATTTCACGATTTAATTACCGTCCAGGCTGAACAACAAGGGTTATCTGAAGCGGTCAGAACATTGGATCAACAGATTGGTTCGTTAGATCATCGCCTGAGCAATTTATCCCAAAAACAATCAAAATTAGAAAGCCTGGAACGAGAAATGCAAACCGCAGAAGCTGTCTTTGCTTCAACGGTTGCCAAACTAGATTTAGGTAAGTCTGAAATTTTTTCGGCTTATCCCTTGGCTCAATTAGTGGCTGAACCTAGCCTACCTCAAGAAGCTAGTGCGCCCAGGCGATCGCTAATTCTCCTCGGTTCAGCCACAGGTTCAATATTTTGTAGCGCTGGCTTAGGTCTACTGTGGTGGCGCAAGCGTTTGATCGGGTTGATGCAAAATCAAGGTGGCGGGGCGATCGGACCGTCACAATCCAGTCGGGATGAGGAGCAGGCAGCATGACTATATCCATTAAGCCCGAAACGTTTCCAGAACGAATCATTTGGTATACCTTGCTCTGGACGTATGGATTCTTTTGGATTGGTGGATTGTATGTAGTAGGGTCGATAGTGGGATGGATTCTATTGGCGTACTGGATAAGACAATTATGGTATCAAACAGAGGCTACGCCTGAGCGCGATCGTATTCACATTCCTTGGGCAACCTGGGTTTGGATCGTTGGCATGATGATGATGGAAGTTGCGTTAGTGGTGGGGCATTTAGACTTCAATCTAGAAACTTCGTTGATTATTAAATCTTCCATTGGCTGGGCAAAAGGCTGGGCATTACTTGCAGTATTTCCATTAATCGGCACACTCAAAATTCGTCCACAGTTGCTGTATCGCATTGCCTGCATTATTGGGTTTCAATCACTGTTAATTTTTCCCGTCTTTCTACTTGCCTATCTGTTGCATTTACCCGCAACACCCTATGTTTCTCCGTTGCAATTGATTGGCGGTCCGGGTCCTGAATTCTTTGCGCCTAGCCTGTATGAGATTGATCCCAGTAATGGGGAACCTCGCTGGCGATTATTTACGCCTTGGGCACCAGCACTTGGATTTGTGGGCAATGTTTACTTTGTTTTGGCATCGCAAGAGCGCGATCGCAAGTGGCGTTATCTCGGCATTATTGGTGCTATCTTCATGTGCGTTATTTCAGTGTCACGATTAGCGTTATTAGCAATTCCCATTGTGTTTATTCTCACGAAAATATTGTCAAGCTTGGCTCGTCCTTTTGCATTGATTAGCATCGGTATTGCAAGCGTCTTGGGTGGCTTAGTTTCACCTGTATTAATCATGGCGTTAGAGGCATTCTCCGACAAGTTTCGCTCAGCTCGTGCCGATTCGTCGCGGGTGCGCGAGGCACTGGGACGCATTGCCGTCGATCGCTGGCAGAACGAAGCCCCAATTTGGGGGCATGGCACGGTAGAACGGGGACCACATGTGGCTGAATTTATGCCGATTGGCTCGCATCACACCTGGTTGGGGTTGTTGTTCGTAAAAGGAATTGTGGGATGGATTGCGTTAGCCGTTCCCTTCCTATATAGCTTGATTGATCTAGTGATCAAATCTCAAACTAGTGAAACAGCCAGAGTCGGGTTGAGCATGATTTGTATTCTATTTCTTTACACGTTCGGCGAAAATTTAGAAATTCTGGCTTATTTATATTGGCTCGCACTGATCATGATGGGGATTGCTTTTGCCGAGCGTCAAGAGGTTCATTCTGAGGCAGTAGTTTATGAAACCTAAAATATTTCACTTGTTAGATGATCATAATATGGGCGGCATTACAGCCACGACTTGCCATATTTCTAATTCCTATCTCAAAGATGATTTTGACTTTCGACTAGTGAGTTCTAAAGAGTTGTTGCCTTTGCTGCAAACCGAATGTCCTGATCTCGTTATTTTTCGTAATCCTAGTTCGTGGCGGCGATCGCTAAACCTAGCGCTGATCAGGCTATACGTTCCCCATATCATTATTCATGAACACCATTACTCGGAAGGATTTACTCATCATAAAGTTAAAAACCTTCAGCGCTTTTACGCTATGCTGCGATGCTCCTATCATCTGGCGGATCGAGTGGTAGCAATTTCTCAAGGGCAAGCAAATTGGATGCAGAAAAATCATTTGGTTCATCCTTCAAAGCTAATGATGATTAACCAATGTCCTAACCTCGATCGCTTCTTAAGTGTTCCAATTAAAGTTCGAACCTCTCGGTTAATTTTGGCAACGTATGGGCGCTTTTGTACTCAAAAAGGATTTGACGTTTTGCTGCAAGCTATGCGCTTAATTCCAGATGTCAACATTCACCTCAATATTGGAGGAGCGGGTGATGAAGCGAAGAAACTCTACGACCTCGCTCAAGGCACAACTAATATCAAATTTTGGGGTGCGATTCATGATTCCATCCCAACGTTTCTCTGCGCTGCTGATGTCGTGCTGATTCCTTCCCGCTGGGAACCGTGGGGTAATGTCTGTATCGAGGCAAGGGCGGCAGGTAAGCCAATCATTGCTTCGGATATTGATGGGTTGCCTGAGCAAGTACAAAACTGTGGTTTATTAGTGCCACCCAATGATCCCCAGTTGTTAGCAGATGCGATTCGCTCTGTTGCAAATTCTCCAGCGCATCAGCTCGAAGCCTGGGGACACAAGGCTCGTGCATCGGTGAATAGGGCTGGGGAAATTTATCTCGACAAATGGCGATCGCTCCTTTTAGAAACCTTGCAATCTTAGCTTCAAAATTAATCTGGTTAATTGCCTTTATATCCATATCTCGTGAATATTCTTAACCCTCTCACTCAATTTGTTAAAGATAAACTTTCCAGCCAGTTTATTCGTAATTTGGGATGGCTGAGCATTGCAGAGATACTGATTCGCGTTTCTCGGTTGGTCACGACGGTCACGCTTGCCCGTTTTCTGTCACCCTATGATTACGGGTTAGCGGCAGTGGTATTAAGTACCAATGAGTTTGTCCAAGTGTTTACTCGCTCTGGCATCGGCGCAAAGTTAATTCAAGTCGATGAAGACAGATTAGAATCTTTGGCAACGGCGGCTTATTGGCTCAATTGGCTAATTTGTGGAAGCTTATTCATTATTCAATGCCTCGTTGCTTTACCGATCGCTTGGCTTTATCATGATCCTAAAATTGCGCTGCCGATCTGTGCCATGGCGCTGGTCTATTGCGTCATTCCGATCGCCTATGTTCAAGAAACCCTCATTCATCGAGAGAATCAGATGAAGACGGCGGCGATCGTCAGCAGCGTTCAGGTTTCGATCGATAACGTATTGACGGCAATCTTGGCGTTATCGGGACTTGGGATGTGGGCGATCGTGTTGCCGAAAGTTTTGGTTGCGCCGCTTTGGGCAATTATGATTTGTCGTTCACATCCCTGGCGACCAGGTAAATTTTCGATGAAACATTGGCAAGAACTGTATCGCTTTGGGCGTAGCGTCTTGGGCATTGAGCTGCTAAAAACGCTGCGTAATAATTTAGATTATCTGCTGGTAGGGGCATTAATTGGAGTGAAAGAACTAGGGATTTATTACTTTGCTTTTAATGCAGGATTAGGAATTAGCTTAAGTTTTATCAATGCAATTAATCTTTCTCTCTATCCTCATCTTTGTGCAGCGCGTCTTAACTGGGAACAATTCAGACAGCGTTACTTTAGCAGTTTTAATACGATTACTTTTATTATTGTTCCCATTGTTCTACTCCAATCTTTTCTTGCACCCTTTTATGTCCCTATTGTCTTTGGTCAAAAGTGGGTTGTTGCCGTTCCTGTTTTAGTTCTCATTTGTCTCTCTGCGATTTCTCGACCCTTTGCTGATTCCGCTTCTAATTTACTGCTAGCAATAGACAAACCAGATCTCGATTTAGTGGCTAGTGTTTTGTTTACCGTGATCTTTGCAGTGGGTCTATTAATTGGCGCAAATTGGGGTGTGATTGGGATCGCGGCTTCCGTCTTAATTACTCATGCTGTATTTCAATCTTTATTCACCATTTGGACAACACAATACGTTTTTCGCCCCTCTAAAGTCTCACAGCCTTAGAATCTTACGCCTCGTCCCCTTGCTCTTTATTCTTGAAAGCTATGTCAGGATTCTACGTTATCCTCGATCGCCCTTCTCCCCATCGCATTCAAGCAGCGGCTCAGCGCCTAGTCTGTTCGCCCCAGGATGTGATTGAAACGATTGTTGAGCCAGACTGCGCGATCGCCTGGGTCAGCCAAGATCCTGCGGCTCTGTTCGCTCCTGCTCATCATTCAGCTACGGGCGTTTGGATTATGACCGCCGGACGCGTGGCTTGGGAAGAGGCAGAATGGCAGCGGGCAGGGCAATTAACGGGTTATACGGGCGGATTAAGCAACCGTCTGTTGCTGGATAAATACTTAGCAAAAGGAATTACTGGAATTGAACGACACAATGGTGCTGCGGTTGTTTTGGTTTATGATCCGCGCGATCGCCTCGTTCATCTTTTAACCGATCATTTTGGTTTCTATCCAGCTTTTCTATATCGTTCGCACCAGGTTAAACATTGCGTTATTTCTTCCTTTCCTGATGCGATCGCTGATGATTCAGAGGTAGAGACAACACCAGATTTAGTATCAATGGCAGAGTTTCTTTGTGAATGGAAAACAACCCCGCCTCATACCTATTATCAAGAAATCAAATATGCTGGGGCCGCTAGTCATTGGACTTGGAATTTAGCAGATGAAACCTGGCGATCGCGCACCTATTGGCAACCATTCCAGACCGAGTTTTTTCCTGACCTCAACACTGCTGTCACGCACCTAACTTCAGCCGTTCGTAACGCCGTTCAAATCCGGACGCTTCCTCGACTTGCTCCAATTGCAACCTACATCAGCGGCGGCATGGATTCACGAGTCATTGCCTATGCTGCGAATGATCCGACCGACATGATCGGGCTTAACCTTTACGATGTGCCCAACCGCGAGGTGGCGATCGCCCGTCAAATTTGCCAAGCATCTGGCATTGAATATGTCGGTCATGCCAGAGAAGCCGACTATTATTCTAAATGGCTACGGGGCGGCGTTAAGATATCGGGCGCAATGTGGTCGGCTGAAAATAATCATTTTATGGGTACGCTAGATACTCTGCAACAGCGCCAGATTCAAACCGTTCTGGCAGCGTTCCCAGTCGATGATTTGTTCAAGGGCGCTTGTCTAGAACAACAATACGCACAGATCTTGGGGCGCAACTTGCCCTTTTTCCAATTTACCTCTAGACGATCGCCCGGATTTATGATGGAATCTCCTGCCCGAACGCCTCCGCCAGAATTTGCTGCTGCTATGGAGATCCGTTTACAGGAATGGTTGGGTGAAATACCGACAGTTCTCAAGACAGAACGCGATCGCCTCCAAGCTGAAGATTTACGCAATCGTCCTTGCTGCTACCAAGCGAGTGTATCCGACAACATGATGTTTCGGGTTGTTCCCTACGATATTTTCCTGGGCGATCGGGCGATCGCGGATTGTTACAGCAGCATTCGTCCTCAGTGGAAAATTAACGCCATGCTTTGGAGCCGTGTGGTTGCCGAAATTTGCGGTCAAGAGATTGTTGACTCGACTCGCAACTGGCGACCGGGGGCGGGCAATCCTGAAAAGTTTTTTGTCTTTGCCCGTGATTGGCTCCAGCGCAAGTTGAGATCTTCTAGCGAGAAACAAGGCGTAGCAACTGATGGATCGTGGTCAAACTTAGGCTGGTATGCCGCCCATAGCGAGACGCTGCGCCAGATGTGGGATGGAGTGGGGGAGAGCGATCGCCAACTCATTACCCAACTGTGGGGCAGCGATCCTTGGGGCGTTCCTTTAGCAGAATGGTCGCACAAACCTACTGTAAACCGATACGGACAAGCCCATGGTAATTCGCCCTATGCGCTGTTTCGACTCTTGACCCTGACGAATTATTTATCTATTCGGCGATCGCCCTCTAAAACTCTTGCAGTCCATTTAAAACCATGAAAAAAGTATCGATTATCATTCCAGTCTACAACGTTGAACAATATGTAGCTCAAACATTGGAATCAGTGTTAGCACAGACTTACACCAATTTAGAGATCATTATTGTTGATGATGAAACTCCCGATCGCAGCATCGATATTTGCCGTCGTTATTCAGACCCGCGCATTCAAATTATTCAACAAAAAAATCGAGGTTTAGCAGGTGCAAGAAACACAGGTATCCGTCATGCAACTGGAGATTATATCGCTTTACTTGACAGCGATGATCTGTGGCTACCTAGTAAAATGCAACGCCAAGTAGACCATTTAGAATCTTCGCCTCAAGTCGGTGTCAGCTTTTGTCGCTCTGCATTCATTGATGATTTAGGTAAGCCATTAGGAACGTATCAAATGCCTCGCCTTAAGGATATTACTGCGTCTTATCTCATGTGTCGAAACCCAATTGGGAACGGTTCTGCACCCATGATTCGGCGAGAGGTATTTGAGGCGATCGCCCATACCAGCGATCGCTATGGCGTGACTGAAAAGTTTTACTTTGATGACAGCTTCCGACAATCTGAAGACATTGAATGTTGGATTCGCATTGTCATTCAGACGGGCTGGAAAATTGAAGGAATTTCTGAAGCGATGACGCTTTACCGAGTTAATGCAGGCGGATTATCTGCCAACATTCTTAAGCAGCTAGAGTCGTGGGAACAGGTGATTGCTAAGACCCGCACCTATGCTCCAGAAATCGTGGGTCAATGGGAGCACCGAGCTAGAGCATACCAATTGCGCTATTTAGCCCGTCGCGCCGTCCGCCTTAAGGATGGTAGCATGGCGGTTAAGCTGATCCACCGAGCCTTGCAAACTAACTGGCAAATTTTGTGGGAAGAACCTCGACGAACCTTGATCACCGTTGCCGCCGCTTATCTCCTGTTCCTGCTGCCTAAGCCCATCTATGGCTGGAGTGAGGCGATCGCCCTCAAGGTCACAGGCGCAAGCCAAAAACGTCAAATTTTACAAGAAGGATTGTCTTAGCTATGAAAGTTATGCTTGTATGCTCTGCTGGCGGACATTTTAGTACTTGTTACCAACTGCGCCCCTTTTGGCAGAATCATGACCATGTTTGGGTTACCTTTCGCACACCTGCCACAGAAACCAGCTTAAAAAACGAAAAAGTTTATTGGGCGTGGAGTCCAACCAACCGCCACATTCCAAATTTGATTCGTAATCTCTTTCTATCTTGGAAAGTATTGCGCCGAGAAAAGCCAGACATAGTGATTTCAACGGGCGCGGGTGTCAGCGTCCCTTTTCTATTCCTGGCTCGGTTGTTGGGCAGTCAAACGATCTTTGTCGAGTCGATTACCCGAGTCACCGATCTTAGCCTGTCTGCCAAGTTAGCATTGCCGTTCCTCCATGTGGTTTATGTCCATTGGGAGCAATTGCAAATTCGGTACTCAAAAGCTGAATTAATTATGCCGTTGTGTAACTCATCCTCTATTCCTAACCTCTTATGATTTTAGTTACTGTTGGAACAGAGCACTATCCGTTTAATCGCTTAATGGATTGGGTTGATCTGCTGTTAAAGTATGGTTTAATTCAAGATGAAGTTGTGGTGCAATACGGTTCTTGTACCACTCTTCCGGCTGGGGTTAAGGTTTACCAACATCTGAAAGCTGAACAGTTTACTGACCTGGTAGAACAGGCAAGTTTTGTGATTAGTCACTGTGGAGAAGGTAGCCTTCTCTTGTTAGAAGAAATGGGAAAGCCTTATGTTTTAGTGCCTCGGAGCCACAAGTTTAAAGAGCATGTAGACGATCATCAAGTTGAACTGGCGATCGCCCTTTCTCAAGTAGGTGGCTCTATTGCCTGGTCAGCCGGAGATATGGTGCAACGGTTGCACTCTCCACAACCGACTTTCTTAGCAACTCGTTCAACCGTTGCAGCCGAAGCACTTTGTCAAAAGCTCTATGCTCGATTTTCCTCTGTTCAACCCAGCCGAGACTTCACCTATGCTCAGTCAAAATAAGCCTATTACCTATCCTGTTACCCTGGTTGATAACACGGGCATGATTCATTTACCCAAACGCCTGACGGTTGCTTCTGAGGCAGCAATTTTGCGTGAAACATTCGATTTAATGATGCAAAATGAGCCAGTTCCCAGGAAAATAATTCTGGATTTTAGTCAAACTATTTTTATTGATAGCAGCGGCATTGGCATTCTCATGTACATTTTACGAATCGTTCAGAGCTGTAGAACTAAACTCGTTCTTTGGGGAATTTATCCTGACGTTAAAGAACTATTCTCTCTGCTGGATCTCGACGATGTGTTTACGATTGAGTCGAGGTCAGAGCCTCTGAATCCAGAGGTAAGTTACCAACCCTGGGAAACCCACCCTTCCGTGCGATCGCGCCCCAAACGATGGCTCGATATTGTTGGCGCACTTGTAGGTTTGGGCATTACCGCAACGCTTCTATTACCTATTATTATTGCCATTCAACTCGACAATCCGGGTTCCATCTTTTTTCGGCAAACTCGCTGTGGACTAATGGGTAAACGATTTCGCCTCTGGAAATTTCGTTCAATGGTCACGAATGCTGAAGCGCTTAAAGGCAGCGTTCTCAATCAAGTTGAAGGTCCCATGTTCAAGAATGCTCAAGATCCTCGCGTTACCCGCGTCGGTCGATTTCTTCGCAAAACAAGTCTGGATGAGCTACCACAATTTCTTAATGTCCTGTTAGGTGACATGAGTTTGGTGGGAACCCGTCCACCCACACCCGACGAAATTGAACGCTACGATATTCCTAGTTGGCAGCGGCTAGACGTAAAACCCGGAATGACTGGAGAATGGCAAGTTTATGGGCGATCGCAAGTTTCTAAATTTGAGGATGTGATTGCGTTAGATTTGCGTTATCAAAAGCGTTGGAGCCTTGCTTACGACACGAAGCTAATTGTCAAAACAATTCTCGTAGTCTTAACAAAAAACAGTGGAGCTTACTAACCCAACTGCGCCCTGATTAATGAGCAATCATCCTCGAATTCTTCACTGCCTATTTTCGCTCTAACTTTTTGAATAATTTGCTCTGTTGATAGGCTTACCTGTGCTTGACTACCTGTGACCAACTGGATGAATTCTTCAATTCTCCACGTCTTGCCATTTTTTAGAGAAAACTCATATACGCCATCGCTAAACAGATAAAGAATACTCGGTTCACTAACGGTATGATAAGAGTTTTTAAACTGAGTTTCGGGCAGTAAACCCACGGGTTTGCCGCGAGCCTTTAGATACTGCACAGGCGTTTCTGCCTTGACCGATTGCAGCAATGCCGGAGGATGTCCGGCACTGGCATAAACTAATTCTCGTGTAGACACTCGATAAACGCCATACCACATCGTGAAATAGCGAACGTTGTTCTCGTTTGCCTGGAATCGGCTGTTGAGCGCACTCAAAACTTGATCCGGTTGGTCAAAGCACACTTGGGGTAACGACTGCGATCGCAATACGCTTTGCACTGACACAGAAAACAGCGCTGCACTCAGCCCATGCCCCGACACGTCCAACAGATAAATCACAAATTGATCAGCATTCAGCCAGTAATAATCAAAACAATCGCCCCCTAAATATTTGCTAGGCAGAAACTGAAAATCCACAGCAATCGGTGTACTACAGGGCTTAGGTAGGAGCGATCGCACATAGCTTGCGGCTTCCTGTAGTTCCGTCTCTAGCATCTGCTGCTGCAACGTCTGCACCATCTGCCGCTCTGCTTGATAGGCTTGGTGTGAGTGCCCTTTTTTGTGTAACTGCCCTTTCAACCCTTGCAGCCTGATCCAAGCCTGCAAACGCGCCCCCAGGTCTTCAACCTTGAGCGGCTTTGCAAGAAATGCATCTGCACCCGCCGCGATCGCCAACTCTTGTTTCTCTGGCGAGTCGTCAGCCGCCATTAAAATGAAAAAGGTTAAGGCGATCGCCGGGTTCGCTTTAACTTGCCGACAGACCTCAATACCGTTAATCCCTGGTAAATTCAAATCTGAAATAATCAAAGTAGGACAAACTATTTGAGCCTGCCTCAGTCCCGACTCCCCATCTTCCGCTTCAACTACTTCACATCCTTGAACTTGCAAAGACTTCTTTAACAATCGCCGAAGCATCAAGGTCTCTTCAATCACCAGAATTTTGAACATTCTGAACCCCCAAGGGTTACCCACACATAATTTTTAACTTTCCTAGTGTGACCCAAAACACCTTGACTCTAACGGGTAGGTCTTTAATGTGAGATCTTTAATGTGAGATATTGTCATCTCCTTCTACGCAGATCGACACTAAATTAGTCTCCTGTCCCTAGTTCAAACCTCGTAAAAACTCTCTGACAAGTCGTTTCTACCCCTCTACTTTTTTCCCAGCCCCTAATTCTTTAAGGCTCAACCCGCGCGGCAACCGATGCAAGTCATCTATCCCTGAAAGTGGACGAATCTGGTTCAGTTGCGTCAATGCCCAGAGTGCAGTTTCCTGTACTTCTTGATCCGGATCAGTTGCCGCATGTTGCAAAAGCTGGCTCACCTGCCCCACCAAATCATAGATTCGGGTCACATCCCGAATGCCGTTCTTCCGTACATCCGAGCTTCTGTCTTGCAGCGATAACATGAGCGCCCGATTTACAGGTTTCAAGGTCTTCATGCCAATTTCTGACACCGCCGCCAAAATCAAGCTGCGCTGACTAGAATCTGAGTCCCTCATTAAATCCACCATTGGCAACACGGCTCGTGAGTCGTCTTGCTGCCCCAAGTCCCAAATTGCTTTCCGACGTTTGCTAGGGTCTGGGCTTTGCAAATCCTGAATTAGTTCTGCCACAATATCTATCTTTGCCAAACGAGTCGTATCTGCAACAGTTGTATCTGCAACAGTCGTCTCTAAAGCAGAAGTAGAGTCAACTTTGGAAAGGTCAGAATACTTCTGTAGGCTAAGTTTGATGCTATCAGAGGATTTGATGCTATTAGAGGAGAGAACGGGCACAAGCGGCAGAGAAGACTGTTGGGGCGATCGCACCACCGTATCCAACTCCGTATCCAACTCCGTATCCAACTCCGTATCTAACTCGCCATCTAAAGCCCCGTCTGAAGATTTGCGCCCTTGTCTATAACCCACGCTGTAAGCAACTCCGGCGATCGCACCAATGACCACCAGTGCCGTCATCATCATCCCTGTCCAGTTTTTTGGAGAAGGAGGCGCTGAGGGTTTTGCAGCGTAGGCAGGGGGTGGCAACGCCAGGCTAAGACAGAACGCACAAGTCAGAATCGATAGCTTAGAGCGATGAGACATAGCAAGGAAAGAGTTCGGGGTTGAGTACAGGATTCCCCAAGGCGCTGCGAAAGTTAATCTCGTTGCGCTACAAGTTTTCAGAACCCTGTACTTTCCGCCTCTTCTAGAGCGAAGGAGCTTGTGCAAAGGACGAACTCTTGGAAATACTCGCAAGGGGTCGCTCTACTTTCACAGCCGCAGATGGCACAGATGCAGATGGCACAGCCGCAGATTGAAGAAACTTCGTCCCTGTTACAGAGTCATTCGCTAGCTCAAACAGCGGATTAGACAAGATTCCTGCCAAAGAAGTCCCGACTAAACAAATGATTAAACCCACCTGTAAGGGACGCATTCCAGGCAAATCCCAACGAATTTCAGGATAGTTCTGAACGGCTTCAGACATCTCTTCAGGCTCTTTCACTACCATCATCTTGACCACGCGAATGTAGTAGTAGATGGAAATGACACTGGTTAGTAGACCCAGAAGCACCAACCAATAAGCGCCTGCTTGCCAACCTGCCCAGAACAGGTAAATCTTTCCGAAAAACCCAGCCAGAGGCGGAATTCCACCCAATGACAGCAGGCAAAGGCTAAGGCAAAGCGTCAAAAGCGGATCTTTTTGGTACAAACCGCTGTATGCCGTAATCTCGTCGGTACCTGTACGCAGGGTAAACAGAATGACACAAGCAAAGCCGCCCAAGTTCATGAATAGATAGACCATGAGGTAAAACACCATGCTGGCATACCCCGAATCAGTGCCTACGATCAACCCAATCATCAAGAAGCCTGCTTGGGCAATAGAAGAGTACGCCAACATGCGCTTCATGCTGCCCTGTGCTAGTGCGACGACGTTGCCTAATATCATACTGAGCACTGCCAGCGCGGTCATGACAAAGCGCCATTCATCTGACACCATGGGGAATCCAGTAACCAACAGGCGAATTGCCAGGGCAAATCCCGCCGCTTTGGAACCCACCGATAGGAAAGCTACTACTGGAGTAGGCGAACCTTCGTATACGTCTGGAGTCCACTGGTGGAAAGGCACAGCAGCAATTTTGAAGGCGATCCCCGCAATCACAAATACTAGGGCAATCACAATTCCAATAGATTGCTCACCGCTGCCCAGCAATAGGTTGGTCGTGATGATGCTAAGGCGTGTTTCGCCTCCCGATAGCCCATATAGCAGGGATATGCCATAGAGAAAAATGGCTGAGCTAGAGGCACCAATTAGCAGGTATTTAAGCGCCGCTTCGTTGGAGCGAGGATCGCGCTTCATGTAGCCTGTTAGGAGATAGGAAGAGATACTGAGGGTTTCCAATGAAACGAAAACCATGACCAGTTCGTCGGCTCCTGAAAGAAACATGCCGCCCAAGGTAGCGGTTAGGAGGATGGCGAGAAATTCAGCTAGAGCAGTTCCGGCTTGCTCGACGTAGCGGATTGACATCAGCACAGTAATGGCAGCGCCTAGGGCAATGATGCCCCGGAAAATGACACTCAGGTCGTCGCCCATGAAGCTGCCGAGAAAAGATTCGGGGATGGCGTTGTTCCATTGGAAGTAGAGGGCACCGATCGCCCCTAATAATCCAGCGATCGCCACATAAGGAGTCCAGCGAGCGGACGATCGCCCCACAATCAGGTCTCCAATCAAAACCACCATAATGGTAATAATGACAATTCCTTCCGGCAGGATGGTTCCTACATTCAATTGAGCAGCAAGGTTTGCAAAATCCATAAGATTCTAGCCAGCAGTATCGACAAGTAACGCTTTAAGTTGGGCTTTGAGTCCGACTTTCTATAAAGCTTAACGGGGGAATGGGAAATTTACCGTCGCCTGAGCAACTTGTAAAAATTCCTTAACTCTGAAAATCATACCTTGTGGACTCCCAAAACCTCTGCAAATTATGGGGCTAGCAGCAGATTAGTCTACATTTTTCTCTCTAGATTTCATTGACAGAGATCTATATAAATAGACTTAGGTGTTGCAATAAATTCTCTGTCTCGTTAGTTTGGATTGCATTGGGAGCAGTTATAAGTGTAAGCATAGGTTTAATTTGCTTTAGCATTTCAGCCACAGTCTTTAGCATTTCAGCCACAGCCTTTAGCATTTTAGCTACAGTCTCTCCTTTCACCGACCGTTCCATCGAGCCATAAGCCCATGTCAACCCTTGTCATTGTCGAATCTCCAACCAAAGCCAAAACTATTCGCAACTATCTCCCTCAGGGCTACCAAGTTGAGGCATCGATGGGGCACATCCGCGATTTGCCGCAGTCGGCAGGCGATATTCCAGCCTCGGTGAAGGGGCAGGAATGGGCAAAGATTGGGGTGAATGTAGAGGCGGATTTTGAGCCGCTCTACATTATTCCACAAGATAAAAAAAAGGTAGTCAAGATGCTGAAAGAGGCACTGGCTAACGCTGATGAGCTTGTACTGGCAACTGACGAAGACCGTGAGGGTGAAAGTATTAGCTGGCATTTGCTACAGGTGCTGAAGCCGAAAGTGCCGATTAAGCGCATGGTGTTCCATGAAATTACTGAGGAGGCGATTCAGTTGGCGATCGCCAATTGTCGCACCGTCGATGAACATGTGGTTCGGGCGCAAGAAACCCGCCGCATTCTAGACCGATTGGTAGGATACACGCTATCGCCGCTGCTCTGGAAGAAAATTGCCTGGGGCTTGTCTGCTGGACGAGTTCAATCAGTTGCGGTACGGCTCCTCGTCAACAAAGAGCAGCAGCGTCGCGCTTTCCGTCGAGGCAGCTACTGGGACTTGAAAGCGAGTTTGAGTAAAGACAAAGTGCCCTTTGAAGCCAAGCTCACGACTTTGCGGGGCACTCGTATTGCTAATGGCGGCGACTTTGATGAGGCAACGGGGCAAGTGATAGCAGGGCGCGATGTGCTGCTGTTGGGTGAAGAAGAAGCGCTGGCACTTCAAGCGCGGCTTCAGACTCAGCCTTGGACAGTTGCCAACTTGGAGGAGCGATCTTCTACTCGCAAGCCCTCGGCTCCGTTTACGACCTCGACCCTTCAGCAGGAATCTAACCGGAAACTGCGGCTTTCGGCACGAGACACCATGCGGACGGCACAAAGCCTTTACGAGCAGGGCTATATCACCTATATGAGAACGGACTCGGTGAATTTGTCGCAACAGGCGATCGCCGCTGCCCGTGAGTGCGTCGAAAATATGTACGGTGCCAGCTACCTCAGCCCTCAACCTCGCCAGTACTCCACCAAGAGCAAGGGCGCTCAGGAAGCTCATGAAGCCATCCGCCCTGCGGGTAGCACCTTCCGCACGCCCCAAGAGACAGGTTTAAGCGGTCGAGATCTGAAGCTGTATGAGCTGATTTGGAAGCGGACGGTTGCGACCCAAATGGCTGAGGCGCGGCAGACCCATATCACGATTCAAATTCAGGCGGATGATGCAGGTTTTCGGGCGACCGGAAAGCGGATTGATTTCGCTGGGTTCTTTCGAGCGTATGTAGAAGGGTCGGATGATCCGGATGCGGCGATCGAGGATCAAGAAGTCGTGCTACCAACGCTGCGAGTCGGTGATACACCAAATTGTGAGGCTCTGGAGGCGATCGCCCACGAAACTCAGCCACCCGCCCGCTACACCGAAGCTTCTTTGGTCAAAACCCTGGAAAGCGAAGGCATTGGTCGCCCCAGCACCTACGCCAGCATTATCGGTACCATCATTGACCGGGGCTATGCCCAAATGACCAACAATAGCCTGGTGCCAACCTTTACGGCGTTTGCAGTGACGGCTCTTTTAGAAAAACACTTTCCAGAATTAGTCGATCCCCGCTTTACTGCCCGCATGGAGCAAACCCTGGATGAAATCTCTACGGGCGAAGCGCAATGGCTGCCCTACCTGAAAAAGTTTTATTCTGGCGAACAAGGGTTAGATACGCAGGTCAAGCAACAAGAGAGCCTGATTGATCCGACCGAAGCCCGCACGATCGAACTAGAAGGACTGGATGCCAAGATTCGCATTGGGCGCTATGGCGCTTACATTGAGGCTAGCAACGGCGAAGAAATTGTCAAAGCTTCGATTCCCCAAGATCTGACTCCAGCCGACCTTGATCCGGTGCAGGTTCAGCTTCTGCTTCGCCAAAAAACTGAAGGTCCAGAGAAGGTGGGGTTCCATCCTGAAACAGGCGAACCAATCTATCAAATGATTGGTCCCTACGGTCCTTACGTTCAATTAGGTGACAAAACTGAAGAGAATCCTAAGCCCAAAATGGCATCTCTGCCCAAAGGCATGACGTTTCAGAACGTTACCCTAGATATTGCCGTGGGTCTGCTGGCGCTGCCTCGCAACTTGGGAGTACATCCCGAAACTGGATCGAAAATTCAGGCAAACTTGGGGCGCTTCGGACCTTACGTGGTTCATGATCAAGGCAAGGTGGGCAAAGATTATCGATCGCTTAAAAAAGAAGATGACGTTTTGTTGATCAGCTTAGGACGGGCGATCGAGCTATTGGCAGAACCCAAGGCAGGTCGTGGACGCAGCAAAGCCGCTGCTACGCCATTGCGAGAACTTGGGGCACATCCTGAAGATGGTGAACCCGTAAATATTTACGACGGGCCCTATGGGGCTTACATCAAGCATGGCAAGGTTAATGCCTCTATTCCTGAAGGTCAAACTGTTGAATCCATCCCAATGGATATGGCAGTGAAGGCGCTAGAAGAGAAGGCGGGAACGAAGAAAAAGTCTCGAAGTTCGGCGAAGAAGGCTGGCGCTGGAGAAAAGGCTGGCGCTGGAGAAAAGGCTGGCGCTGGAGATAAGGCTGAGAATACGAAAAAAACGGCGGCAAAAACTACTGCGAAGAAAAGTTCGGCTAAGACTGCGACTAAAACTGCGGCAAAGTCGAAGACCACGAAGACCACCAAAACAACCCAGTCAAAATCGTGAACCAATGGCATCAGGCAAAGCAAATTATGAGAAGGGCGATCGCTTCGAGATACTTGCAAGCGATCGCCCTTCTCATCGTCCTGTTCATCTTTTCATCGCTTCAACAATTCTTGCCAAGTTCGCTTGCCGTTACTTCTCAACCCGCTCTTGCTCAATTCCCTATTCAGGAAAAAACGATGCCTGCTCCCACCCTTTTATCGCCTCAAGACCTGGAAAAAGCTCTAGGTGAATTACCCAACTGGAGCATTCAAACCAAAAAGCTTCATCGTCAGTTCCAATTTCCATCCTTTGTAGAAGCGTTTGGCTTCATGTCTAGCGTGGCATTGGTTGCCGAATCTATGGGACATCATCCAGAGTGGTTTAACGTGTACAACAAAGTTACGGTAGACCTGACTACTCACGATGCAGGCGGTATCACTAATTTAGATGTAGCTCTGGCAAAGAGAATGAATCAACTGGCACAGTAGTTAACTAGTACAACCGCCCATAGTTGTGTGAAGAAAAGGCGTTGGAAGACAAAAGTTTTGAAAAACATGATCTAATCCAACAGTTTTTTCACTTCCAAACCGTTAGACTCTGAGTGAGTTTTAATCCTGCGATCGTGAGAAAAATTCTTCTAGTTGTTCATCAAGCCACCTCTGAACCGGGCTTAATCGGTCAAGTCCTCCAAGATCTAAAGTACGACTTGGAGATTTGCTGCCCAGCAGTCGCACAGCCCCTTCCTACAACTATGGAAGATTACGATGGGGCGATCGTTTTTGGTGGACCCATGAGTGCCAATGACGACACCACTCTTCCTTTCATTCGAGATGAATTGGACTGGATACCCTCAGTTCTAGATGCTAGGAAGCCTTATCTAGGAGTTTGTTTAGGCGCTCAGCTTTTGGCGCGGGTTTTGGGTGGGCAAGTTTCGCTTCACCCCGAAGGCATGAAAGAGATTGGCTACTCCAGTATTCAGCCTGTATCAGAACAAGCTGATTTATCGGGTTTAACCCATGTGTATCACTGGCATCAGGAAGGCTTTGAGATTCCGCGAGAAGCTATTTTATTGGCAGAAGGGCGGGTGTTTCCTAACCAGGCTTTCCGATACGACAATGCTTATGGCATTCAGTTTCATCCCGAAATTACCCATAACATGATTCGTCGCTGGGTCGCTGCTGCGCCAAATTATCCTGGTGCTCCCACCGTTGAGGCACAGCTTCACCAACATTTACAGCACGCTACCACTGTTGAGAACTGGCTGAGGAGCTTTCTGGTGCAGTGGCTTTGCTCTGCCAAGGTGGCGCTGGACGTGGCGTAAGCGAAAGGTAACTAATAAGAGGGTGCTAACTGCGATTGATGGTGATGGTGATTAGAAGTTCATCACTGGCGATCGCCTCTCTTTGAGTTCCACTTGCATTCATCGCAGTAGCAGGCTCAAAACGCCATTGTTTCTTCACTAGACAAGCCGCTAGCTGATCGTAGTCGAGGCTACCGCTGGACTGATATACCTTGACATTCTTCACCTCACCCAGTTCGTCAGTAGCGATTTGGAGGGCGATTGGAGTGCCCACCCGGTTTAAAACATCAGGCGTAATTTGACACGCAGAAGCAGAGGGATCAGGCAGAAAAGTAGTGCTGTTCTCAATGGGTCGGGCAAGTTCTAAGGTTTTATCCCCGTCGGGATCAACTTGGCTGGAGCTAGACAGACTTAGCGTGACTCCTACGGGAGCTGCTTCGCTATTGGCTGAATTAAGATGATCGGAATCTACCGTGCTGGGAGCGGCTGCGATCGCCTCTGAAACATCAGGTACAGGGATGTTAATAGCTGTCGTTTGCAGTCCTGGGTCACTGGGCAGAGTTCTGGGCTGAGGGGCTGGAGGAATGGTGGCTGTCGGTTCGGTGGGAGAAGTTTCGGTTTGAGGGCGATCGCTACTCCTATTCGTCGAATCTCCAGACGCAGAGGGCTTGGGCACTGGAGGTTCAGGCGTTATTTCTGATACCCGTTGCTCTGGCTGCGGGGGGTTAGGAGAAGGCTGGGCAGGCGAAGCCGAGGGCAGTACTGGCAGCGGTAAGGAGTTTGGTTGAGGGGATACCGCTGCTGTTTCAAAAGGCGTTTCTGTCTGGGTTTCAGGGGAAGGGGAAATTTCGGGAGAAGGCTGAGGTGAAGATTCTAGTAAGGGTGAAACTTCAGGAGCAGGGATTGGCAGTGGCGAAATTGTCGAGGAAGGCGCTGGTGCAAAACTTATGTCACTTGGAGGAATTTCATTGGATGCGGACTGTGACTTTTCAGGGACTGGCTCTGGGGACGCAGCAGGCGCAGTAGACTTGATAGGCGGCTGGCTTGCAGCAGAATCAGGGGAGGGTTCAGATAGCTCCACAAATTCTACAGGCGTAGGAGAGCCAGATTGAGATGCCGCTGATAGACGAGCAGAAAAAGGGAGGGCGATCGCCAACAAAGCCCCATGGAACACCAACGATCCGCCGACCAACTGTACCCAAAACCAGGGAGACTCCGATCGCCGTCGAGGCATCCGTGAATTAGTCAAATTAGAACCTTGAGTAGTTTCTTCAGGATTATCTGTGAGTTGTTTCATCGCAACCATCCATACCCAAGCCCGCAACCTGATCATAAGACGAAAGCAAGAGTAGCTTTTCTCCCGCTAGTTTTCTACGCCACTGTCACTTGTACTCAACGACTCTTGTACAACGGCTCTCTTACTCAACGACTCTCTTACTCAACGACTACAGAGTCAGGGCTAGATTCAGCAGCTTTTTTCCAAAAAAGATTAGTAATCCACTGGGTCAGAATATGGCTCAGCAGTCCCATGGGACCTGCAAACAAGCAAAATACTAAAGAGTGAACTGTCCAAACACCTGTACGTTGACCTTCCCAATAAATCCAACGCCCCACAAATAAGTCCATTACTAAAAAATGTACCCACCCAGTCGCCATCACTTTCTCATTAGCAAAAAGCCGCGCCAAATCTGATAACTGAGGATTGGCGAACGCTTGGGCAGATTCTGGGTCAAGGCTGTTAATAAATAAGTAGATGTATAGAACTGACAAAGCGACAAACGGCAAAACCGAACCCATGACTTTGCGCGTCCAGCCCCAATTGGGTAGCAAAATCATCAGCGCCCAAAAAGGCAGCACAAAAACATTAGAAACATCAAACAATACGCTTAGATTCATGACAATTTGGGGAAAAGATGGATTTTTTCAGCACCCCTTTATGTTAGCGAAGTCAGGATTGTGAGCTTGATTGTCGAATATCTTTCCTAACTGGGGCAGTCTAGCCTATCAACAGCGCCATTTATCCAATAGAAACTATGCATTTAGAGGCGATCGCCACTCTATTTTTGGGTGGACTGGCATTTTGGTGGGGAACGCGCCTTGGTCAAATGTTGCTTCAGCAAGGAGCCACTGCTAACGACTTATTTAAGGGAAAGACCTCAGTGTCTCTCTTGTTTCTAGGTCTATATATGGGGTTGCTGATGTTGGCGCTTTACGTGCCCCAGTGGCAGATATTGCCGTTAGAGTGGCGAATATCGGGAATGCAGGTGACCTGGACGTTGATTCGGGTGATTTTACTGGGATTTTGCGGCATTACTTTTGCCGTCAGTTGGCAAACCGCCCGTCTGCAAATTGTGGCGATCGCGCTCCTAGGCATTCTGGGCATCAGCGGTTTCAGCGCCACCGAGGCTTATTTTCTAGCCCCCATCTACACCGAACTTAGAGATAATCTTAATCCTAACGGCATTTTCGAGCAGACCTCTACTAGTAGTTGCGCTCCTTCTGCTCTTGCTACCATTCTGCATCGCTGGGGACTGAAAGAAACTGAATCTAGTATTGCTCGCCTTGCGGGAACCAGTCAGCTAGGGACTTCTATGCCGCAGCTCGTGGCAGCATTGGCAGCCATTGATATGGGGGCGATCGAACTTTCGCCGACTTGGGAGCAGATGCAGAAAATCAACCGTCCTGGAGTTTTGGCAACCTGGCTCTATTCTGAAGGTCGGCGTGATCCCCATGCTGTTGCACTGGTGGGGTTGAGTGATGCGATCGCCACTATTGCTGACCCGGCATTTGGCAAATATTTTCAAGTTCCCAGAAAACAGTTCGAGCGCATCTGGCGCAATGAATATCTTCCAGTTTTCCGTCCTCAAGACGTAGTTCTGACTGCTGCTGAAACCGCCGATTATCTGCATCGTCTGGGCTATCTTCAACAAAATACAGCCGATCGCGCAGTTTTAGAACCCGCAGTCCGCCAATTTCAAAAGGCAATGGGTATCTCTGAAACGGGGATCGTTACTCCCCAAACGGCACTGATGCTAACGGGTTCCTTTTTATCAGGCGTACCCACCTTAAATCAGCGGATTCATGGATTGTCCGTGAGTCCAGAAAGCTGAACAGTGTAGGGTGGAGAAGATCATTGCAGTTATCTCTATGAAATTCTTTCGCTCTTCACTCTCAAAACTAACCGCGCGCTGCTTTGCAGATACCGCAAGGATTGCCCTCACGCTGCTTCTTGCCTTCTGGCTATCTATTCAACCTGCGATCGCCAGTCCTGATAGCGCAGTCCATAATGGCGCAGTCATATTTGAGAATAATTGTGCAGGCTGTCATATCAACGGCAGTAACATTATGCGGCGTGGTAAGAACCTGAAGCTGAAGGCGTTGCAAAAAAATGGCGTAGATTCTGTGGACGCGATCGCCCAGCTAGTAACTCACGGCAAGGGTTTGATGTCGGCGTATGGCGATCGCTTAAGCGCCGAGGAAATTGCTGAGGTCGCAAAGTATGTGACGGAGCAGGCAAAGCAAGATTGGAAGAAGTGATAGCTATTAGTGGTTTGTCTAGCTTAATTTGATGGGTTCAAAATTCAAAGTTCAAAATTCAAAGTGATGATTATCCCAGAGCAGTCCATTTTGAATTTTGAACTTTGAATTGATTTCGTGAACCCACCGTCTGAAGCTAGACAAACCACTAGTGAACTTGTTGTCGGGAACGAATATCCTCTAGTGTGGCATCAGGGATGGCTTGAATGAGCTGACGCGTGTAATCGCGTGTGGGATGATTGTACACAGTATCGGCAGAACCAATTTCTTCGATTTTTCCTTGGTTCATTACCATAATGCGATCGCTCACAAACTTGACTACGCTCAAATCATGGGAGATAAAAATATAAGTCAAGCCGAACTCTTCCTGTAAATCTTTTAACAAGTTTAATACCTGCGCTTGTACCGAAACATCTAACGCTGATACTGACTCATCGCAAACAATAAAACGCGGCTCACAGGCAAGCGTACGGGCAATACAAATGCGCTGCTGTTGCCCTCCAGAGAATTCATGGGGCATGCGGTTAAGGGCACTAGCATCGAGTCCCACCCGCTCTAACAGAGAGATAGCTCGCCGCTGGCGCTCATGGTTCGACGTGCCAATGCCGTGAATGATCATCGGTTCCATCAGGGCAGAGGCAATACTTTGACGGGCATCCATTGAGCCATAGGGGTTTTGGAAAACGATTTGGATTTGACGACGGAGTTGACGCATTTCGGTAGCGTTGAGCCGAAACACCGATCGCCCGTCAAACACCACTTCACCCGCAGTTGGCTCAATTAAGCGCAGCAGTAATCGGCTTAGGGTTGACTTACCACAGCCCGACTCGCCCACCAGTCCTAGCGTTTCACCTGGATAGACCTCAAAGCTGACATCATCAACTGCGTTCAACACTCCTTTACGCCCTAGTAAACCTGATCGAATCGGGTAGGCTTTGGTAAGATGACTCACCGAAAGAATAGGGGATTGCTGCAAAAGCGTTCGGGTGCGGTCTTGTTGATCGGCGATCGCAACTTGGGCAAATCGGGGCGATCGCTCAATCAATTCAAGAGGCTGGGAAATAATCTCTATCTGCCCAGTTTCGTGGGTCACAACCTGCATAAAGTCAGACACAGTGGGCAGCCGTCGGAGGCGTTGCTGGGGACGCGGACGACAGTTCAGTAAGCCTTTGGTGTAGGGGTGCTGGGGGTTAGAAAATAGCTCATAGACTGAGGCAGTTTCTACCACCTGACCTCGGTACATCACCATGATCCGATCGCCAATTTCTGAAACTACACCCATGTCGTGAGTGATAAATAAGATTGCCATCTGGCGGCGATCGCACAGTTCTCGCACCAGGTCTAAAATCGTTGCCTGAATCGTGACATCGAGTGCCGTGGTAGGTTCATCGGCAATTAATACTAGCGGATTACCTGCTAATGCCATAGCAATCATGACGCGCTGAATTTGCCCGCCTGAAAGCTGATGCGGATAGCGATCGATCATGCTTTCGGGATCGGGTAGTTTCACCTCTTGAAATAAGGCGATCGCGCGCTTTTGGGCATCTTCCTGCGAGAGGGATTGGTGCAGTAAAATTGCTTCCACTACTTGCTGTCCGCAGGTAAACACAGGGTTTAGAGAAGTCATTGGCTCTTGAAAAATCATTGAAATGATCTTTCCTCGATACTGCCGTTGCTCAACCGGAGAAAGATTCAGCAGATTGACAGTGCTTGTTTCGGTTTGTAGCAAAATTTCGCCGCTGATGCGAGCAGTAGACGGCAGCAACCCCATAATGGCTAAAGAAGTCACCGATTTACCCGATCCTGATTCACCCACGATCGCCAGAATTTCGCCGCTTGCAAGGTTGAAAGAAATTTGCTTGACTGCTTGGATGACGCTGCCATCAGCAGGAAATTCAATAGAGAGATTAGTAATCGTCAGGATAGGCGAGGGCATAGGTAAGAAGAAAATAGCAGGGCGAAGAATAGTTTTGATATCTACATAGTTTTAGTATCTATGGCTACCCCAAAAAAGTTTGTATTCTATCTATCAGGGTTATCTATGAAGATTTGTAATCATTCATAGAGACATTCCTGCTGCTAACAAGCAATTTTAAGCGTTTGCCTTTATCTTCTATCTAACACCGTTAGTTAGCAACTCACTTTATAAGCAGTAAGGCATAAATAAACAAAGTCAAAGATGTATGGGACTCAGCGTAGTTCAGGCAACTACAGATCTGTTTGGTTATGTTGCCCTATTTAATAACTTAAGATAATTAACCAAGAAACCTTAGTTAAGGAATAATCTTCATTATGGTGAGTCAAATCATGAAGCGATTCGCAAGATGGCAATTTTTACTGCTCATGCTGGTCGCTGTTTTAACCGTATCTCTTACAAACTGCGGCGCACCCCAAACGCAAAGTACTCCAAACGCAACGGGGAGTGCTACTGGGAGCGCTGCTGCCCAGACTGCCCTTGTTTTTGGCTTAGGTGGACAGCCAGCTAACCTAGAACCCGGCAATTTTAGCGACAACAACACGGCATACGTTCAAGATCAAATCTACGATCGCCTCCTCTATTTCAAGCCTGGTACAACCGAACTAACTCCGGCTCTGGCAACCGAGTGGAACGCTTCCGCAGATGGTAAAACTTGGACATTTAAGCTGCGGGAAGGTGTTAAGTTTCACGACGGTACGCCCTTTAATGCTGCTGCCGTCAAAACTAATGTGGAACGTTGGTGGGACCCCAAAAGTCCGACTGGGTTCCGAGATGCAGGTAGAAACTATGAGATTTGGCCGGGTTTGTTTGGGGGCTTCAAGGGCGACCCCGCCTCAACAGTGCAAGCTGTGAGTGCGCCCGACGAAAAAACCGTGGTGTTTGTTTTGAAAGAACCGTTTGCAGCATTCCCGGCTGCGATTGGCTCCAGCTATTTTGGAATTGCTAGCCCCACTGCAATTGAGAAGGCTGGGGCAAAGTATGGGATTGCTGGATCTGCGGCGGTGGGAACAGGTCCTTACACACTGGTGGAATGGCGATCGGGCGATCGCATTGTTCTGAAAGCCAACTCAGATTACTGGGGAGACAAACCCATTGAGCAAGATGTGGTGGTGCGCTTTATTACCGATCCAGCCGCCAGATTAGCAGAAATTCGCTCTGGTTCTATCGACTTTACGGTCGAACTATCGCCCGATCAGTTGCCAGAAGTGAGTGCCGATCCTAACCTCAAGCCTGTGTTTCGAGAATCGTTTAATGTCGGTTATTTAGGGCTGAATACAAGCTACGAACCATTGGCAAAACTAGAAGTACGACAGGCGATCGCCATGGCAATTAATCGACCTGAGATCGTCAAAGCTTTCTGGGGCGACACTGCTGTCGTTGCCGATTCGTTTGTACCGCCCTCTATGGCAGAGTATGCCAACAAGGACTTCAAAGGATATGCCTATGATCCTAAGAAAGCAAAAGAGCTGCTAACTAAAGCGGGTTATCCCAACGGCTTTCCCCTAGAACTTTGGTACATGCCTGTTTCTCGTCCCTATTTCCCAACGCCAAAACCCATTGCTGAAGCGTTTGCTGCTGACTTAAGCGCAGTTGGAATTAACGTTACCTTTAAGACCAAAGACTGGGCAGTCTATATCCCCGACAGCAAAAAGCCGCCTGGTTACCAGTCCTTCATGCTGGGCTGGACAGGCGATTACGGCGATCCTGATAATTTTTACTACTACCATTACGGTCCTGGCGGTACCAGTGATTTAGGCAATTGGAAAGATCCAAAGGTGTTTGCCTTGCTAGAGAAAGCGCGGTCAGTTGACGTTAAATCTGAGCGAGAAAAGCTGTATGCTGAAGCCGACAAAATTACGTCTGAAGCAGCGCTGCGAATTTCCATTGCCCATTCCCGTCCCTTAGTTGCACATCGAGCCAACATTAGCGGTTGGGTTCCGAGTCCATTGGGTGCTGAACAGTTCAGCGGCATTACCAAAACGTAACGTAGGTAGAATGTATTCCTTATGCTGCGATACATTATGGGTCGGTTATTGGGAGCAATTCCTGTTCTTTTTGGAATTACTCTGATCGTGTTTTTATTTTTGCACCTGACTCCCGGCGACCCGGCAACGGTGATGCTGGGAGCAAGGGCAACTCCATCTCAGGTGGAAGCGCTCCGCGAACACATGGGTTTAAATAAACCTTTGCTCTCACAATATTTTCTGTTTCTCAGCGACTTGCTGCGCTTGAACTTTGGCAACAGCATCATGACCGGAATTCCGATCGCCACCGAGATTAGTTCGCGCTGGACGGCGAGCTTTGAACTGGCGACCACGGCAATGTTGATGGCAGTGGCGATCGGGGTGCCATTTGGTATTTTAGCAGCCGTTAAAAAAGACCAATGGGTCGACAATTTAGCCATGATTGGTTCACTAATTGGCGTTTCAATGCCAGTCTATTGGCTCGGCTTACTGATGATCTATCTCTTTTCAGTCAACTTAGGTTGGCTACCTCCTAGCGGGCGATTAGGTGTGTCTGAGGGCTTTAACTTTAAGCCACTGACTGGTTTTTATGTGTTGGATGCAATGGTGCAGTTGAATGGGGCAGCGTTGGTCGATGTGTTAAAGCATTTGGTGTTACCCGCGATCGCCCTCAGCACAATTCCATTAGCAATCATTGCTCGACTGACGCGCAGCGCCATGCTGGAAGTCATGTCGCAAAACTACATTCGCACAGCCAGGGCAAAAGGCGTTTTAGAGCGCTGGGTGATTCTGAAGCATTCGCTGAAAAATGCGCTGCTGCCCGTAATTACCATTATTGGGCTGCAATTTGGCGGACTGCTAACCAGCGCTATTTTGACCGAAACAATTTTCTCATGGCCGGGTCTGGGGTCTTGGATTTATGGCGCAATTCTGGCGCGGGATTATCCAGTAGTGCAAGGAGGAATTGTATTTGTGGCTGTGACATTTGTAGTGATTAATTTATTGGTTGATATTTCCTACGCCTTTTTTGATCCTCGAATTCAGTACAAATAATTTTCCCTTTTCCCTATGAGCGCCCTTAATCCACCCCAGCCCACTTCTCAATCTAATCATCGCGTCTACCGTCAATTCCTTAAATCTTCGTCTGGAAAAATTGGGCTGGCTCTCTTGTTCTTATTGCTTCTCTTGACCGTGTTAGCGCCCATTGTGAGACCGTTTGACGTGGCAACCGCCCGCAACCTTGCCACCCGGCTTAAGCCTCCCAGTGCGGCTCACTGGTTTGGAACAGATGGCTTGGGGCGAGATATGCTAACGCTCGTGTGGTACGGGTTGAGAATTTCGCTGTTGGTGAGCTTGGTATCGGTTGGGTTGGGGTTGGCGATCGGGACTGGGCTGGGGCTGGTAGCGGGATATTTTCGGGGGATGTGGGATACAGTGATTGGCTGGGTAACAGATATTTTGCTGGCATTTCCACCTATTTTGCTGGCGATCGCCATTGTGACGATTACAGGACCTAGCATTCCTAGCGTTATGGTAGCAGTCGGTATTATTCAAGTTCCCATTTTTATTCGGCTAACGCGTAGTATGGTGCTGTCGCTTCGAGAACAAGATTTTATTCAAACCGTAAGAGCCTTTGGTGCAACGGCAGGACGAACGATTTTTTACCATATTTTACCAGCTAGTCTCGCTCCGCTAGTGGTGCAGGCAACCTTGTCATTGGGGACAGCAACCCTGGAAGCAGCAGGTTTGGGATTCTTGGGTTTGGGTGCTCAGCCACCCACGCCAGAACTAGGCACCCTGCTATCAGATTCATTTCGCAATGGCTATTCCTTGTCAGCACCTTGGACTATTGTTTTTCCAGGATTAGTGATCACGCTCATTGTCTTGGCGTTTAATTTGTTGGGTGATGGACTGAGAGATGCACTCGACCCACGGGCATCTCGGTAATTCTTTGATGGTGTTTTTTGCATAAATATGATTGAATGTGCGATTCCATAAAACTGTCTCATTGCATGAATTACTTATTTTCTAGAGTAGGCTTTCTGTTCCTGCTATCTGCTCATGCTATCTGCTCATAAATACCTTCTGACTCGATCGCAATACTCCAAATATTCCTTGCCGTAATGCTGTTTCAAATAGTCTTCCTCACGCAATACTTGACGATGAAATAGCCATATAGCTGCACCAAGATAAACCAAAAGTATCCAGTTTGAGAATATTAAAAATTGACCTAGCAAGATAAATGCAAATGCCACATAAATGGGATTACGGCTAAAAACAAAAACGCCGCTCGTGATCAGTTTGTCAGAATGGTCGGTGTCGATGCCGACCCGAAAGCTCTGCCCAAAAGAGACAAGGCTCCACAACAATAGTGATAGCCCCGCTAGGCAGAAAAATACTCCAACCCAGGAAATTACCTCAGAATGGAAAAACTCTTTCGTGCTGACGGTAGGAAAATTGAATGTAGCAGCAAACACGGTATAGAAATAGAAAAGGGCAAATGGCAGAATCAAGAAATCCGTTTTATCCAGTTTGCCAAAATTCATCGCTTCTATTCCTTTTCTTTTCATCAGCAGGGCGCGGGTTAGTACCATTCCAAGCATGAGTACAATTGTTGTTGGTGCGAAATATCTTGACATAGAACCCTCCGCGAGTTATTCCACCAGTTCCATAATTTTACTAACGGTTCGCCAGTTCCGGCGTGGATGCCTATTTTCCCATGGGGCTTTTCTATGGTCGGCACAATCTCGATGGTACTGATACCAGTGAAGATGATACCAGTGAAGGAGGAATTAACGACGAGTCTTATGGTTACCTTCGTAAGTATGTTTTTGCAGTTGTAGGAGTTTCCATCAACGCCATATTGTCATGTCAAGTATGATAGTTCAGGTACGTTGATCCGATGTTCAAGGAGACAGTGAGGGTATGTACGAACAAGAGTTAGCAGCGATCGCCAAAGCTATGGTTGCTCCGGGTAAGGGGATTCTGGCAGCGGATGAGAGTTACGGCACTGCGAATAAGCGCTTTCAAAAACTAGGCATTCCCACGACCGAAGAAATGCGTCGGGCATACCGCGAAATGCTTTTTACGACTCCTGGTATTAGTGACTTCTTTAGCGGCGTGATTTTATTCGATGAGACGATTCGTCAAGCCACTCAGGATGGTATTCCGTTTGCCAAAGTCCTGTCGAATGTTGGTATCATTCCCGGTATCAAGCTAGATGCAGGTGCCAAACCGTTAGCAAAGTCGCCTGGTGAGACGGTGACTGAGGGCTTGGATGGCTTGCGCGATCGCATTGCTGAGTATTACCAAATGGGTGCTCGCTTTGCCAAGTGGCGAGCTGTGATCTTGATCGGTGATGATATTCCATCCAATCGCTGCATCAAAACCAATGCCCATGCCCTGGCTCGTTATGCCGCGCTGTGTCAGGAAGGCGGACTGGTGCCGATCGTGGAACCCGAAGTGCTAATGGATGGCGACCATTCGTTAGAGCGCAGTTATGCGGTGCATCATGAAGTCCTCAAAACGGTGTTTGATGAACTCTATATTCAGGGTATTGAACCCGACCAGATGATCCTCAAGCCTAGTATGGTCATTCCGGGTGAAAAGAATTCTCAGCAGGCAAGCGTTGAAGATGTAGCGCGATGGACGGTAAAATGTTTGCGAGAGCGCGTTCCGGCTGCTGTTCCCGGTTGCGCTTTTCTGTCTGGTGGGCAAAGTGATGCACTCGCAACTGCCCATCTCAATGCGATGAATGCTTTGTTTAAAGACCAACTGCCGTGGCAACTCACGTTTTCCTACGGTCGGGCGCTCCAGCAAGCCGCGATGCAAACCTGGAATGGACGGGATGCGAATGTTTCTGCGGCTCAGAAGGAACTGTATCGTCGGGCAAAATTCAATAGCGCCGCCGCATTGGGGCAGTATCAATCTGAAATGGAAAAAATAGCGGCGTGAAGTGTTTCGTGGAGAAATCGGGATACAGAAACAGCCTGCCGCAACTTATATAACCGATCGCACTACACCACCATCAACCCGCAGAGCGGCACCGTTAGTAGCAGACGACAATGGGCTGGCGACAAATGCCACCAATGCCGCTACTTCCGCCGGTGTTGCGAACCGTTTGATCAACGAAGATGGACGAGTTTTCTCAAAGAACTCTTGCTCTACCTGGGCGGGAGTAATAGATTGGTCTTTTGCCAATCCTTGAATAAAGTCTTCGACCCCTTCCGATCGGGTGGGACCCGGAAGCACCGAGTTAACGGTGACATTAGTACCAACCGTTGTCTCTGCCAAACCACGGGCAAGAGCTAGTTGTGCGGTTTTCGTGACCCCATAGTGAATCATTTCTGCGGGAATATTGAGCGCAGACTCACTGGAGATGAAAATAATGCGTCCCCAGTTCTTTTTCAGCATCAGCGGGAGGTAATGCCGCGAGAGCCGCACACCGCTGATGACATTTACCTCTAGAAATTTCATCCACTCGTCATCGGAGATTTCTTCAAAAGCTTTAGCGCCGTAGATTCCCAAGTTGTTGACCAGAATATCTACTTCTGGGACTTGCTTGAATAATTCTGAAGCTCCTGCTTGGGTTCCGAGGTCTGCGACCACACCCTGGACTTTGGCATCCGTTACGGTTTGTTTAATTTGAGCGATCGCGCCATCAACTCGCTCAGTCGTGCGTCCATTGACGATCACGGTCGCCCCTTCTTGGGCAAGAGTAGTGGCGATCGCTAACCCAATACCCGCTGTAGAACCGCTGACCAGAGCTATATGAGACGTTAGTTTAAAATCCATCTGTAGTTCATTCCTTTAATAGTTACTTAATCACCTCAAGATCCATCTGTAGTTTACTCCTTTAATAATCATGCGATCGCCATTGCCAACCATCGCGCCACAGCAGATCGTCAGCATCTTTCGGGCCCCAACTTCCTGCCGCATAGTTAGGAAACTCGTGTGCAGATAATGCGCTCTAAACCTCAAGAATGAGAATCACCACACTCCAGCCAAGTTCTACGTTGTCCGATCGCTGAAACAAATTTGCATCAACAATCAGCAGTCATAAAGCAGCGTTTCGTAGCCTGTGCTGAGGGTTATGCCAAAATAGTCGGCGTAGCAAAAATTTATCTTTACCGTTCCCATTCGCAAAGTTAGACTGGGAACTTTAGTTCCAAACTGGAAGTTAAGTCCTTCGTGAGGTTGAATGCGGAGAACTAAATTCGCCTCGACATCCTTTAACGTTATACTGCCATGTCAAACAACAGCACTTCAGACTCGTGAGAAGCACCTTGTAACGTGAGCTGTGTTTCTTGAGCAACAGCAGCACCATCGCCAGCAGTCAGCGTTTGATCATTCACTTGCACAACACCGCGCACTACTTGTAACCAGACTGCTCGTCCCTCTGCCAAGGGGTAGCTTACCGTTTCACTCTCCCGCAAAGCTATGGCGTAGAAGTTAACATCCTGGTGAATAGTGATGGAGCCATCACGCCCATCACGAGAACCAACTAACCGCAGTGTGCCACCCTTTTCTGCCTCAGAAAAAGTTTTTTGCTCGTAGCCAGGTTGAATCCCTTTTTGTTCTGGCAAAATCCAGATTTGTAGGAAATGCACGGGTTCGGTGGTAGACGCATTAAACTCACTGTGTTGAACGCCTGTTCCAGCAGACATCCGCTGCACGTCGCCTGGACGAATCACAGACCCAGTGCCGATGCTATCTTTGTGCTCCAAGGCACCTTCAAGGACATAGGAAATGATTTCCATATCACGATGCTCATGAGTGCCAAAGCCTTGACCAGGAGTAACTTTGTCTTCGTTGATCACCCGCAGATCGGCAAAACCCATATATTTGGAATCGTAATAGTTGCCAAAGGAAAAAGTGTGACGACTATCGAGCCAACCAAAATTTTCAGTACCACGGTCTTGAGCGGAGCGAATCGTAATCATGTTTTGTACCTCTGAATTATTAGGAGCTATTTTGTCCAGTGACTTTTTATTTAGGCTCTTCTCAACCTTTGGGTGAAGCGGTTTGTTGTCAGTCAACCAGACCAGAACTCGCTCCGACAATGACAACCTTTTTGCTTGAGAGTGACATCATTGTGCTTCTCCTTTGAATTTCTGATGATTTCTGATTCTTTTAATTATTCGATCGCCATTGCCAACCATCGCGTTTCATAGGTCTGGATGCGGGCAATCCCAACAGGAATATTCTCCCTCTCCCCGACATAACGAACTGAAGTTTACACTTTCAAGACCAATTTCTCCAGGGAAGATAGTCATCTTAAGGCTGAACTGTATTGTTTGAAGGTGAGTACAATTTTGCTGGGAGGCGATCGCGCTAAAACTTGTTCATAAGCTTTTCCAGCCTCAGTAATCCTATGGCTTTGAATCGGTGTGATAAAAATTTCTGGTTTTGTGTCCGGATTACCTGCTTCGAGAAGTAACACGGTCATGTCACTGTCTTCCGTCAGACGGTTGGCGACGACGCAGCCTACCGACCCTGCACCAATCACAATGTAGTCATACACAGTGTAATTATAGTGAGTCATAAAAATCTCCTGCGCTGGTTCTGTTCATTGTTCCGGGAGAATTGCTACATCCTTATAGCATCATGTAGGCAGCGTTCCAGGAGGGCCCAGAAATTCGTCACCGATCTCAGCAGAAATGCGTTCAAATAGCGCCATGTCAGTTGCTTCTTGCTCGTCCACCGTCCCGGTTGCTGCAATCAACCGAGCAAAGGCACTGGGGGCAGCAACGACTAAGCCACGCGCTGGTTTATCGAACACGCCAACGACGTGAGGAATGCCAGGAGAAATCAGAAAGCTCTCGCCAGCGGTTAGCACCACTTTGTTCTTACCCGCCCAGACCGTATACTCCCCTTCCAACACGTAGAGTTGTTCGGAATAGCGCGGGTGGCGATGGAGGGGTGTTAGTGTACCTGGAGGGAAGTAGCCCTCGATTAGATCGTACTGACCACCAGTTGTAGTGTGATCGGCGATGATGGTGAGACGAGTGCCAAAAAGCCAGAGAGGTTGTGTCATGAGTTTGCTCCTATTGATAAAAGATTCTGAATGATCGCTGCTCTCAGTTCCTCAATAATTAGCCGCCTCTTGAATCAGTTTGGCAACCTCATTAGGATGAGAGA